>CAYTJV010000294.1:0-9619 GCA_964438165.1 uncultured Planctomycetaceae bacterium
TCATGACTTCCAGGTCGAGACCAGGATCCAGCCCCGAGGTCGGCTCGTCGAGGATCAACAGCGGCGGATCGTGTACGATGGCCTGGGCGAACTTCAACTTCTGCCTCATGCCTAAGGAATACGTCTCCACGTTTCGGTAGCGCTCTTCCTCGACCCCGCAGAAGTCGAGGATTTCGTGGGCCCGGCGCAGGGCCTCGATCGAGGGAAGTCCGGAGAGCCGGGCCATGAAGCGGACCTCCTCCACGCCGGGCAGGCCGGCCAGGTAGCAGTCGTCCTCAGGCATGTACCCCACCCGGGCGCGGATCTGCCGGAATCCCCGTCCCAGTGGATAGCCGAGCACCCTTCCCGTGCCGCGGTTGACCCGGACCAACCCCATCAGCACCTTGATGAGCGTTGATTTCCCCGCCCCGTTCGGCCCCAACAGGCCGATCACGCCCGGAGCGAGCGAAAGCGACACCTCGTCCAGCGCGCGGAGCTTGCCATAGTCCTTGGTGATCCGGTCCAGCGCGATCAACTCGTCCATACCAACTCTTCGCTCTTCCGGCGAAAATCTTCCGTAAAGTACCGATCTTCCCCTACCACCAGCGGGATGTCAACCGCCGCGCGAGCTGAAAGCCCGTAGGTCCCGCTTGCCGAGCGGGACCTTGGCCCCGAGGTCCCGCTCGGCAAGCCGGACCTACCAGTGGTCGCCGGGACTGACGGCTGAATCGCCCATCCTCTAATTCTTTCAATGATCCTCTTGACTTCTCGGTCGGCGTCGCTTACGATCATCTAATGAATTAGATAACCAGGAGAAGATGATGGCCCGTTCCGGATCGAAACACCCCACGGAGCTGGAGCTTGAGATTCTCAAGGTCCTCTGGGACACTTCGCCGCTGCCGGTCCGCGAAGTCCGCTCGCGGCTCGAAACCGAGGCCGGCCGTGTACTCTCGCACAGCTCCGTCATCACGATCCTTAACATCTTGGTGCGCAAGGGCTACCTGCGGCGGAAGAAAGAAGGAAAGGCGCTCTTTTTCACCCCTAGAGTGGACAGGGAGAGTGTGGCCGGGGGCATCATGGGGGATTTGCTTTCCCGGGTGTTCGGCGGCTCGCCGTCGGCCATGGTGCTCAACCTGATCGAAAACGCCGACCTGGACGCCGAGGAACTGGAGGAACTGCATCGGCTGATCAGCCGAAAGGCAAAGGAGCAGCAGAAATGACCTGGCAGACAATCTGTGATCCGCTGTCCAGCGGCCGACTCTGCATGACGCTTGTCCACTCCCTATGGCAGGTGGCATTGTTCGCGGCGATTGCTTGGGGCCTCGGCCGGCTCTGGCGTCGATCGATCGAGAGGAGTTATGCCTTGCACGTCGCGGCGCTCATTGCGGGCCTGGCCGCGATGCCCGTGACCTACGCCCTTATAGATGTGAATGTGTCAGGGACCGCGCGTCAAAGCGAGTTTGCGCTCGACGCCACCTTGCCGTTGGCGCCTCCTGCGGCATGGAGCCTGGAAGACTCGCGATCCTTGGTTGACGAGGGCGAACAGGCGCCGAAGACCCAGGATTCACCTGCAATACCTGACGCGCCGGCGCCGACCCCTGTTACGGCTGCCGCAAGAGAACCGTCCGCTTTGTGGCTCCAGGCCGCGCCGTGGATCGTTGCCTTCTACCTGACCGGCGTCGTGTTCATGCTG
The DNA here is from genome assembly GCA_964438165.1 of uncultured Planctomycetaceae bacterium. Taxonomy (GTDB): domain Bacteria; phylum Planctomycetota; class Planctomycetia; order Pirellulales; family Thermoguttaceae; genus CALFBP01. The sequence continues at coordinate 1,673 of CAYTJV010000294.1, forward strand.
GTCCGGCTGATTGGCGGCACGTGGCGCGCAAACCGATTGGGTTCCAAGGCCGAGTTGATCGGCGATGGAGCCTTGGTCGAGAGGTTGAACTGGCTCGCCCGCAAGTGGTCCATGCGGATCGTGCCCGCGCTGGCTCAAGCGGAAGGGGTCGTCGTGCCCAAGGTCGTCGGACTTGTGCGACCGATAATCCTGCTGCCAGTCTCGCTGATCACCTGCCTGTCGACGGATGAATTGGAGATGATCCTCGCGCACGAGTTGGCTCACGTTCGGCGCTACGACGTATGGGTCAATCTGGCCCAGCGAGTGGCCGAGGTGGTGTTGTTCTTCAATCCGGCCCTGTGGTATCTCAGCCGCCGCACGAGCGCGCTTCGCGAGTATTGTTGCGACGAGCTGACTTGCCGGACAATCTCCGGTTCGGACGGAGAACTGCGGACGCGCTATGCCTCGGCGCTATTGCGGATTGTGGAACTCGGCAGGCAGGGCGCCGCACGTGGTGCCCGCGCTCGCACGCTCGAAGGCAGCGATCTGGCGGCTTTGGCGGCCGCCGGCCGTTCGCCATCGGATCTTCGCCGCCGCATCGCCCGTTTGTTCGGCGAGCCGCTCCGAGAGCCGGTGCGACTCTCCCGCGGCGGCCTGCTGATGCTCGGAGTCCTGATCGCGGTCTTGCTGGTGGCACCGACCACCTGGCATTCCGCAGCGGATACGGAGTCAGCACCGACGACGACGATCGACGAGGACCACGAAGCGAACGAGGCTGCCGGCAAGATTCTCCCAGGCAAAGTCCTTGACGACTTGGGAAGCTCGCGCGGCGCCAAGCCGAAGATTGTCGGCTATCTCGGCGCCGGCAGTGCGCTTCGCACCACCCGCGGCAGGTTCGACGAGGTGGTCCTTCTCGAGGGGTACGATCCGCTCATGGAGCGCGCCGTGGTGAAGGAGCTGAACATCACCGCGGAACAGAAGGGGAAGCTGCGCGCGCTCCAATTCAAGCACAATGCCGACACGATGAGATTCTTTCAGCAGAGAAAGGACATGCCTCAGGACGAGGTGTTGAAGGCGATTACTCAATGGAGGCAGCAGCAGTGGAGCGATATTCGCAAGCGCGCGGAAGAAATCCTCACGCCAACGCAAATCAAGAAACTTAACGAGTATGCCTGCCAGGTCTGGGCCTTCCAGAACTTGCACGATTCCAGTTCCAAAATCCTAGGTGAACTCGGAGTGACCGCGGAGCAACAGGACAAGCTGAGAACGCTATGGAAGGAAATCAACGACAGGGCCCGCCAGGATCTCCAGGGGCAAATCGATAGACTGCTGGCCGTCTTGAATCTTCAGCAACGCGCGCAACTCCGGGACGAGGCGTTCGGCCCCGATTGGGCCGATTCCAATCCGCAATTGGCCATTGAAGTCGGGGGAGATATCGAGAAGATTTACCTCCCCGGCCTGTCCCCATATCCCGACTTCACGAAAGAGGACGTGCGCCAAGAGCTAGGCCTGAGCGCGAAGCAGCAGAACCAGGTGCGGGATCTCCTCGGCGGGGCCTCGGATCTCGCCGAGAGACTCGTAGCCGAGTGGCGAAAGCTCTCGCCGGCGGAACGCAAAAAGCGGGAGGAGCCTGCCGCAAGAAAGGGTGGCGGCGGCGCCTCGGCTTCATCCGGTGTTTCGGCCGAGAAGTTGAAGAAGTGGGAGGCTCAACTGGAGAATAATGCCAAGAAAGCCAGGCGAGAGGACTGGACGGAGCGCCAGCAGGATCCCTTGGTGAAAGCCAACGCTCAACTCGTAAAGCAATTCGAGGCGATCCTTACGCCGCCGCAGTTGGCACGGTACAAGGAAATGGCGTTTCGATATGCCGTCGCAGGGGGACTCGTCGACGAGATCATTCTCAGAAAGGTGGGCGCCAGCGACCGGCAAATCGAAGCCTTGGTGCGTCTCTCCGATGACTACGTGGAAAACTTCCGCCGGCTCATGCGCGAAATGGGTGCAAAGACGCTGAAGATTCTCACGACGGCTCAGCAAGAAAAAGTGCGCGAGGAGGTCTTTCCTGTGGCGGCGCTGGCGCCCGCGACGCCCTCGGCGAAAAAGGCGCCAGCCGCCGCCGAAACGAGGCCGGTCGACACCGCGGGCCAGGAATCGCTCCTGATCCTCAACGTCGACAAAGAGGGGATCATCAACGTGAACGGCCGGACGGTACCGCTCGAAAAGTACATTGCTCGAGAGGCCGAGGCATCCTTGCTCCGCGCCCGCCGCACGCAGCCGGGCCTGCAATTCGGCCAAGAACTTCCCACGACCGTGGAGATCCGGGCCGACCGCACCATGCCGTTTCGGCTGCTCAATCGCGTGATTACGGAATGCCAGCAGAACGGCTTCCGCAAGCTCGCGCTGAAAACGATGAATAAGGAAGACTCTAGGAAAGCGTCGTCTGAGGAGGACTCGCGGGTCGATCTCGCCGTCGTTGTCGCACGGCACGTGTTGCTCCTCGACGGCAAGGAAATCACCACGTGGGCGGAACTGGAAAAGAAGATCGCCGCGCTGCCGGACCCGTCGCAGGCATATCCCCACTTCTACATTACCAGGGGTGCCTACGAGGCGGGCGTCGAGAAAAAGGCCAAGGAGGAAATGTGGCGACTGCACCAGAAGTTCAAGCTCAAGGGGCACAGCGAGGGAAGCCTATTGCCACGCGCCGACTTCCGGTACGACGCGATCAAAACCGCGAAAGATCTCGTTCCTGATGAATCGCTGCGCGTTAAGGGCCGGGTTGTGGACGGAAAAGGCGGACCCGCTGCCGGTGCGGAGGTTCTGCTTGTCACGCCGGTCGACAAATCCATTCCCTACCAATCCTATGACGTCGCGCTCGTCCAGGGGCGAGTCCGCAATCCGCTCGAAGAGGTCATGACCCATTCGGATGCCCAAGGGCAGTTCTCGCTCTATCCGCCCAAAGGCGTGAGTTTCTACGTCGTCGCGATTCATCCGAAAGCAGGTTTCAACCTGGCGCGAAGCAGCCAGTTCACCACCACCGGCGAAGTTCGATTGCTCGCCTGGGCGACGCTGGTGAGCAAGTTCGCCGAGGAAGCGGGCGAGCGGCAAGAAGCGTCGCTGCGAACGCGAGTGCGAGAGACGGATGGCTTTCCCGAGATTGTCTTGACTCAGTATTGGGTCGACCTGAAGCAAGAGTCGCCCACCGATGAGTTCCGGTTCACGCACGTGCCGCCCATCTTCGACACAACGATCAGCCGCGATTTCCGTGGCCTACAAGGCGTTTCCTTTGGACTGCCTGGGGCGACGGTGGGCCTGATGCCGGGCGAGTCGCGTCGTTTGGACCTCGGGCCGCTGTCGGATAAACAGCGAGAGCACTTGGAGTGGCTGCGAAAGGAATCTGGGGCACGACGCGAGGCCCCGACCACGGTCAACGAGCGTGCCATTGCCGGCGGGTTGAACTGGCTGGCACGCCATCAATTGCCCGACGGAAAATGGAGCTTCCACACCATGCCTGGTTCCTGCAAATGCAGCGGGGCAGGCACAGCCCATTGCGACGTGGCCGCTACCGCCCTGGCCGTGCTCTCGTTCCTCGGCGCCGGTGTGACCCATAAAAATGAAGGGCCGTACCAAAGTCGCGTTCAGAGGGGGATCGATTGGCTGATGCTCCACCAGGACCGCGCCAGCGGCGACCTGGCGAAGGGCTCGCCTCAGCACATGTACGAACACGGCATCGCAACACTGGCGTTGTGCGAGGCCTACGGGATGAGCAAAGACTTGAAGATCCGCGAGCCGGCGGCGCAGGCCCTCCGCTTCATCCAAGCGGCCCAGAACGAAGCCACCGGCGGCTGGGGCAACGAACGCGGCAACGCGGGCGACACGGCGGTCACCGCCTGGCAAGTGATGGCCCTTAGGAGCGGCCAGTTGGCCGGTCTCGGCGTCGAGGCGCGGAGCCTGGAGAACGCGCGCAAATGGCTGGCCTCAGTTCACTCCGGCGAGGGATTGTTCCAGTCCCGGCCTGGCGACAGCAAGGGTGTCACGCCTGCCATGACCGCCGCGGGCATGCTCTGCCAGCAGTACCTCGGCATGGCCCGCGATGCTCCCGCCATGCGCGGGAGCCAACAATATCTGATGGAGCATCTCCCCGACGCCGACCGCGAGCGGAACGTTTCCTACTGGTACTTCGCGACGATGGCGATGCACAATATCATGGGGCCGGAATGGGACCGCTGGAACCGCCCGATGCGGAAGACGCTGATCCAGACCCAGGCCAAGGGGAGCTGCGCCGAAGGGAGTTGGGACGCCGACAAGCCCACGGCCGACCCCGGCGTCTCTCAGGGTGGCCGGCTCATGGCGACCAGCCTGTCGGTCCTCACCCTGGAGGTTTACTACCGCTACCTGCCGCTGCACAAGCTGAACCTTCTTCCGTACTCCCCGAAGGCATCCACAACCGGCGGGGCCAGCGCCGGGCGCGTGCGGCCGGCACAATTACCGAAAGCCGACGCCGGAGATATGGAGTTCCTTTGGGGTATCGAACGAGGCATGAAGGCCGATGAAATTCAGATGAACCTCCACTGAATGAATGGTTGATCGGGCTTGGCTGGTGCTGGAGAATCCGGCGTCGGCCAGCGGCAGATGGTGGTGATCCGAGAGCATACATTCGTGTCGCATAGGAGACGCCCTATGGGTGATGCTACGAACCAACTCGTGACGGGACTTGTGATATGGCCGCTATGCCTTAGCGACGTCGGGATCTCGGACAGTCCGCCCGAGGGAGTGCTGAAGCAACTCGACACCGCAGGCCCAAGCGGTGCTCAGGCCCAAGCTCCGCCCATCCGTGCGATAGCTCTTGATTCAACTGGCAGTCTTGTCGTTGCGGCGGCCGGCAGAACAGTGACGGCGATCAACGTTGAGACGGGACAGCGTGCATGGTGTCTGGAAATCGGCGATCCTCAACGGTTGCTGTTTGGGCGGGAAGGGGTTCACGCTATTTCCTTATCTGGAAATGGACGGGTGTTGGCAACCTCGCTTGGGACGGGGATCACGGTTTGGAACCTCGTCAGCCTGCTCCACGGGCACTGATCCGTGTGCTGAAGGGCGTCAACCAGGAAGCCAAATCCCCTTGCCGCCGAGGTCGCCAAGCAGTAAGATCCCATTCGGAGGTGCGAAATGGAACTAACAGCGGAGGAACGCGAGGCCGTCGAAAAGGGCGGCGTCGTCAAGTTCGTAATTCCCGACTCCCGCGTCGAGTGCGTTATCGTGCGAGAAGATCTGCTCGACCCCTTGCGCGTACGTGCGGACTACTCGCCCTGCGACCCCGACGACCTTTCCGCATTGACGGCCGAGGTCTTGGATGACGAGGATTGGACCATGCCCGAAGCACGCGAGACGCGACAGCCCTCGTAGTCGGAAAGACTGTCATGCAAGCCGATCGCGGTGATGTGGTGATGGTCGATTTTCCGTTCGGCGAAGGAAGCGGTTCCAAGCTTCGGCCGGCGGTAGTGATTCAATGCGACGCGGACAATCGCCGATTGGGGACGTTGATCGTCGCGATGATCACAAAGAAGACGGCGCTCGTGGGACGAGAGCCCCGCCACATCTTGATCGACGTCTCGACGGAAGCCGGAAAGGCATCGGGTCTGTGGTTACAATCCGTGGTCAACTGCTCTCAGTTGGCGACCATCAAGCCGGCCCGTGTTGTTCGCCGATTGGGCCGCCTGTCCGACTCGCTGATGGCGCAGATCTCCAGTAGTCTCCGCGATGGGCTTGGCCTTTGAGCTTAGGCGGGCTGCGTGGCACGCCCTGAGGCTTTGCGAAGGGCGTGGCCCGGGAATCGACACATCGAAGCCACGCCCATCGAAGACTCTGGGTGCCACCCAACGCCTGCTGTGGGCCGCGGCCGTCGAGCAAGGCAAAGGCGACCCGATGGCCGCAGCGATCTTGTCCGCCGAGGAGCGTTCCCCCGCCACTTGCGAACGGCTGGCCTCGACGTTGGGCCTCGACATGGCGGCATACCGGGCGTGCGTCGCGGACCCGGCCACGGACGCCAAAATCGAAGAGCGTGTCGCCTGGCTGGATGAGAAGGACTATCCGGGCCTGCCCGTGATCTGGATCGAAAACCAGGAGCTCCTGGGCGCCCAAACCTACGCCTCCCTGCGTGCGGCCTGGCAGCGGGCGGAGAGGATCAAGGATGAGTGAAGACCGAGAAAACAAAATCAGCAATTCACCACGGAGGCACGGAGATCACGGAGGGGCGAGAATGACGAAGGTCGAAGAACGAATGTCGAAAAAAACCCGAATACCGAAGCAGGAAGGGTCCAGGAAGCAGTTGTCCGAACGCGGCTTGCCAACAAGCCCCTTCGTCATTTACATTTCGGCATTCCTCATTCCCCTCCGTGTTCTCCGTGCCTCCGTGGTGCGTTAATGATCTGACGAATGCCACCGGCTTGCCCGGTGGGTCGTTGCGGCGAGGCGGCTTCGCCGGACGAGCCATTTTTCGTTGGCGATCTGGCCACCGGACTCGTAGAATCGCCTCCTGGGAGGTTTGCACACCGCAAGCGGACCCGGCGGGGATAGGTCTTTGACAATCCGAAAAAACAGGTGAGAAAGTTGCGGACCAGGCGCACTTGGAAGCGGAGCGGGAAGGGTTGTCCTTGACCAGGCTGGTCAACCGCGTGTTGCGCCAGGGAATGAGCATCGTGCGGCAAGCCGGCAAACCATCCCGCCCCTATCGAGAAAAGACGTTTCGCATGGGCCTGCCGAGAGTGGATCTCACCAAAGCGCTTGCGTTGGCCGCGTCGCTGGAAGATTTCGAAGTCCGTGACGAGTTGGCCCGGCGCAGATGAAGCTCGTCGATCTCAACGTGCTCCTCTATCTGCGATGGGAGAACCCCGCCGGGTGACCCGTTTTTCAGTTGCACAAGCTGCGAGCCATATGCCTGTCGGGTCAACGACAGATAGGCGCGTCTGTCCCGCTTTCACCCCTATTGGTTCGCTCTTGCTCTGTTTGCGAACCAGGCGTGTTCGGGCCGGCTGAGGATCTTCTCGATCACGTCGTGGACGGCCTGGGCTTCGGCCCTCTTGCCTGCGGCCCGGGCGCGGTCGACGATCTCGCGGGCCTGGGGAATTAACTCTTTGTAGAACCGCTCGCCGACCTCGTACATCCCGTGCCAGTGGGTATAGTCGGGTGCCATCATGGAAGCGCCGTGCCGCGCGCGACGGCCCTCATGATGCCACAGGTAGAACCAGGTCCACTCGATCGTTTCATCGAACTGCTGTTTCGTCAACAAACGCTGCTTCTGGAGCTCCTCCATGATTGCCTTTCCGGGCTTGGCGAACTTCTCATTGTAGAGCACCACGAGTTCGTCGTACTGGGTGTAGAACGCGCTCACATAGTCCGGAGTATGGCAGTGGGTGCAGACGTTTTTCATTCGCTTCCGCTTGACGTCGGCGGTTTCGGCCACGAGACGTTGGCGCTTGACGGGATCGGTTTCCTGGACCACGTCGCCCTGGGCGTCCGTGTCCATCACCAGGCTGATCGGCGGGCGGTTGGTCCAGGAGATTCGCTCGCCCGGATCGTGCGTCACCCGCCCGTCGTTGTGCAGGTTGACCGACATGTGGCAGGTCGCGCAGGTGGGCGCCGCGGCGTAATCCTTGCCGAGGACCCAGGACTTGGCGGCGAGGTTCATCCGGTCGAGCAAGTCGCGGTAGGCAATGGCGTGCTTCGATTCTTCGTAGATTTCTTTCTGGGGATGGTCGGGGCCCAGCACGCCCAGGCGGCGTTCGCCACCCACTCCTCCCAGCCGTCCGGCGGGGCGGAGAAGTCGGCCGAGACGCCGGTCGTGTCCACCGTGCACCATCCACTCGGGCCGCATTCGCTCTGGCACACCCCGGACCGGCACGTCACCCACATGCAGCAACTCCCCGCCTACGTGCAAAATACGGCCAGGGCCCTCATGAGGGACCAGTCGATGGGGGAGCA
>CAYTJV010000295.1:0-969 GCA_964438165.1 uncultured Planctomycetaceae bacterium
TCTTCGGGCCGTTGGGCCAGAAGTCCGACCGGGCTTGGCCAGCCGCTGGCGGGTATCACCTTCATCATCGCAAGCTCCTGGTCGCCCTGGCCGATGGGGAGAATCTTCTTGCCGGTGCTGTCTCCGCTCTTGACCATGCCGTTCAAGTTGACCGCAAGAAGATAGGGCTGCATCGTCTTGAACAATTCGGCGAAACGCTCGATGTGCGAGTGGCCGTGGTGGAAGTTGTAGACGATTCCCACGTTGGGAAGCCCGAGTTGCTTGATGATCGCCACCTGGTTCTCGGGCTCGCCGAACCAGCCGCCGTGGTTGTAGAGGGCCACCTTCGAGCCGATCTTGGCCGCCTCCTCGGCGATCGGCCGGACGGCGGCTGTCGCGGCCTTGACTTTCTCCTCTTGGGAGCCGTTGGGCGCCGGATCGCCCATGGTGATCCATAGTTGAGCCGGCACCTCGTGCCGCTTGAGCACCTCCAAGATTTTTCGGGCGGTGGGATTGAGGCCGGCGGGGAACCACCAGGCTTCGACGGTGATGCCGTGCCGCTTCATGGCCTCGACCTCCGCATCGAAGGTCGGGATGTGCTCGTCCCGCCAGTCATAGGCGAGCTTGCGAATCCCCAGCTTTTCGAGCATCTGGGCCCGCTCCTCCGGGCCGCGCTTCTTGGCGTCGAACGGGACAATGCACCACGCAACCAGGTTCTTCTGAGCAAAGATCCCCTCGTCGGCCTCGCCCGCGGGAGCAGGGCACGCTAGGACTGCAATAAGAGCGGCGGCGATGGGGAATGCAAAACAGTTGTGCGATTTCATCGGATGTTCCTCCTGGACTGGACTATATCGAGGTCTTCCCCGCGCTGTTCGGGGGTCTCGTTCGCTGTGCGAGGGTCTCCGGACCCCGCCGCGGGCTCGACCGAAGGGCCCCAGACGGTACGGGGAGCCTTCCGGCCGCCAATCCGCCGAGGTCGGGAGCCCGCGG
>CAYTJV010000295.1:979-9577 GCA_964438165.1 uncultured Planctomycetaceae bacterium
GGCCCCGGACCCCGAAAAGGCTTGGACCGAAGGTGTCCAGACGGTACGGGGGACCTTCGGTCGGCAATTCGGCGAGGTCGGGAGACCTGCGCCGAGCGCGTTGATCCGCGCCGAGCGCAAGTGCTATTCCGTCCGGTTCGGCGAATCGAATCCCCGCGGGACCGGCGGCAGGTCTTTGGTCAACACGGGCGGGGTTTGCCGGCCGGCCTTGGTGTAGTCGAAGGGCTTGAAGCCGAGCTTCAATGCGGGCGAGTCGGGCTTGAGGTGGAAATTGCCCGCGGCCGCGTCGACGAACATCGGGTCGGCGATCACCGAGTGGATGTCCTGGTTCCGGTCTTTACGCCATTTGGCCAGGTCCACGCCGTTGAAGAAGGTGACGGGCTGCCCGGCGGCGTTCCAGTACACGTTGTTGTCGAGCTTGAAGTTGTTGTCGTTCCAGTTGCTGCCCAACAACGGCCCCTTCGTCCAGTAGACGATATTCCGCTCGAACGAGAACGAGAGGTGCGGCTCGGTGCGCGTCCGCTGGAGCTGCTGCTGGGTAGCGAAGGCGAGGATGTTGTTCTGGATGCGGTTCTCCTTGCCGTAGTGCTGGTGGAAACTGCCGGTGCGGGTGCGGTAGACGAGGTTGTTCTCCATGACGATGTGCGTCGAGCCCTCGTCGGTGTAGAGGCCCCAGCCGCCATAGTCGAACGACTGGACGTCGTGGATGTGGTTGTCGTGGACCCGGGTGCCGTCGGAGGTGCCCAGCGTGTACACCCCGCCCATGTCGGAAAGCACGCATTGGCCGACCGTGTGCATGTGGTTGAAGCCGATGTCGTTGTGGTTGGCCAGGCTGGGCGAATAACCCCAGATCCAGCCGACGGAAACGGAGGTGTAGTAGAGGTCGAAGATGTCGTTGTGCTGGATGACGTTGTGCGGCGAGTGCCCGATCCACACTCCGATCGCCGCGGGGTGCATGCGGCCGGCGTGGGCGATCGTGCAGTTGCGAACCGTGTGGTGCGAGACCGTTTCCTCGGGATCGGTCGGCACGCGTCCGCTGTCTTCCCAGAGGCCGCTGCCGGCGTGCCCGATCTTCACGCCGCCGCCGGCCAGATCGACCATTTCGCAGTTCTCCACGCGGTTGTTGCGGCAGCCGACGCCGAACGCCATGGCATAAGCGCCGACGTGCCGCACCGCGCAGCCGTCGATGAGGATGTTGCGGGCCCCGAGGGCGGCGATGGCCGCGTTGAGCCCGATTTCCGCCTGGGGAAACGCTTGGCCGCCCGTCGGCAGCACCCAATTGCTGTGAGCCAGCGTGAGGCCGCGGAGCTGGATATCGTGGACCCATTGCCGGCCCTTGACGTCGCCGAAGAAGGCCACGAGCTGTTCCAGCCGCGGGGCGATTGCGACCGTTTGATCGGGCTTTTCGCCCGGCCTTGGCACGTACGTGAGCCGTCCGCTGGGGCGATCCAAGTACCACTGGCCCGGCTCGCCAAGCGATTCCCGGACGTTCTCGACGAAGAAGCGGTTGCCCTTGACAAATGCTCCCCAGCCGTCGGGCGTGCAGGTCTGTCCGGTGAAGGTGACGATCCGCTTGGCGGTGTCGAGCTCGGCGATTCTCATGCGTGAGATGGCCCATTGGTGGAACGCCACGACCTCCACGTCGCCGCGGTTGGCCCAGTCGGCGCGGATCTGATCGTCCGAGTATCCGAACCGATCGGCCCCGCGGCCTTGGGTCTTGGGAGAAGGGGGCACGTGCTCGGCGATCGCGAAGTAACCTTGCTTGGGCAGGCGGGGTCGGAATCGGCGCTGATCGTTGACAAACAGTTGCGCGAACGACCACTTGCCGCTCTTGACCTCGTCCAGGACGGTCTCCCAACGTCCATCCGCCGTGATCTGCCAGCCGGAGACGCGAGTGCCGCCGCTGAGAACCGGGCGCTGGCCGGCCGCTGCCTCGTAGACCACCGGGGCGCCGGGCGTGCCCGAGTCGGCCGGGGTGAAGACCACGGGCTTCGGAAGGTAATACGTGCCCCCGCGGATTGCGACCACGATCGGCCGGGCCGGTTGCGGCTGTTTTCCTTTCAGCTCGCGAACGAGCTCTTGGGCGCGGCCGAGGGTGGCCACCGGGCCGTCGGTCTTCGCCGCGTTGGGCTGTTCGAGCCGGCCCGACCAGGAGTCGTTGCCGTCGGTCGCCACGTAGAAATCCGCCGCCCAAAGCGCGCCGGCAACGCCCGTGTGCCAGGCAGCCGTCAACAGAAGGGAAAGCAGCAGTCCGCACTTCTTGGTTGTGTGGGTCATAGCGAGTCCTCCAAAGGTCTGCGGGACGCTCGTAGGGCAAGCTGCTAGCTTGCCCGTGCTTACTACCAGGCAAGCTAGCAGCTTGCCCTACGAAGGCGCCAGTGTAGTGCGATCCGGGGCGGCAATCCATCCCCCTCCTCCGGGTTTTGTCCGTCGAGATTTCGGGTGCTTTACACGCCGTCTCCCTTAGAATAGAAAAGTGGCGAAGGACAGAAGGAGATACGGTATGTCGGCAAACGAGCGAACCAAGCGATCGCGGCTCTATCTGTCGGTCGACGTCGGCGGCACGAAAATCCAGGCCTCGTTGGTCGAGGAAACCGGAGCCATCCTCGGCCGCCAACGCGATTCCACGCCCCGCGGCGGCGGGCCGGAACAAGCGGTCGCCGCGATCGAGCGAATCGTCGAGAAGCTGTTCAAGGAAAGAGGACTGTCGCCTAGTGAGCTGACCGCCATGGGGATTGCCATTCCCGGCGTGGTCGATCCCGACGAGGGGCGGATCGTCTTCACCGCCAATATGGCGTTGACCGGCGTGGAAATCGGCGCCCACCTGGAGGCCCGATTCCGCATCCCCGTGGCGCTCGGCAACGACTGCAACCTGGGCGCCCTGGGCGAGGCGTGGCTCGGCTCGGCACGCCGGGCCAATAGCGCGGTTGCCATTCTCGTCGGCACGGGGATCGGCGGCGGATTTGTCCGCAAGGGAAAGCTCTGGCGTGGGGCGCGGGAATCGGCCCTGGAAATCGGCCACACCGTCATCCAAATCGACGGGCCCGTGTGCGGCTGCGGCAACCGCGGCTGTCTGGAATCGCTGGCCAGCCGGACCGCGATCGAAAACCAGCTCCGCGCCGCCGTGGCCGAGGGACGGAAGACGGTTCTGACCGACCTGCTCCAAGGGAATCTTGAGGTGATTCGCTCCCGCGCTCTTCGGCAGGCCCTGGAGGCGGAAGATCCCCTGGTGACCGAAGTCGTGCGTCGTGCCGCGGAGACGCTCGGCTATGCGTGCATCAACGTGCGCCACCTGATCGATCCGGAGGTGATCGTGCTCGGGGGCGGCGTGATCGAGGCCTGCAGCGACTTCATCCTGCCGATCGTGGAGAACATCGTCGGATCGGACGGCCTGCCGGGGGCCCGCGACGGCGGCCGGGTGCTGCTGTCGGCCCTGGGCGACGACGCGGTGGTGCTCGGGGCGGTAGCCCTGGCTCGGAGTCTGGCGCGCCGCAGCCCCTTCAAGAAGCGATTCGCCGTGGCCCCCCGTTATCCGAGCGTGGTCCGGGCCCGCTTCGGCGAAGTCACTATCGGCGGGAAGCTGTATACCCGCGACGTCTTCATCACCGTCGACGGTGAAGTCAAGAAACGCAAGAAGCACCCGGCCCGCCAGGAGCACGAAGCGAGCCACACGCTCCATCCCAAAGAGGTCGAAAAAGCCTGCCGCGGCGGGCCGGAGGTCCTTTTTGTGGGCACGGGGGAGTCGGGCTCGTTGAAGCTGAGCGACGGGGCCCTCCGCTACTTGAGCCAGCGGTCGATCGACTGCAAGGCCCTGCCCACGCCCGAGATGCCCGAAGCCTACAACAAGTCCAATAGGCGCAAAGCGGCGGTGATCCACGTCACCTGCTAAGTCCGCACAGGCACGATTCCCCTTTCCCGTGCGCGGGAATGAGACCTGGCGCACAGGGGCCAGGACAGCCACGTCGGCCTCCTCGTGCTCCTGTGCGTTTGCTTACGGCGCTGCTACAATAAGAAGGTGAGCGATCCGCGTTCTGGAAGGAGAGGAAGCCATGGAGAGCCAAACGATGGGAAGAGTGACGGTCGTGGCGACGGTCGAGAATCTGCGAGATCTGGAGAACGTGTGGGCAGGCATCTTGGCCTCAGATCAGGTCCGTCGCGTCGAGATAGCCGACGCCTTGGTCGATACCGGCGCCTCGATGTTGTCGATGCCGAGGCGACTCATCGAGCAGCTCGGGCTGCGCCCGTTGCGCACGCGCCCGGTCCGCACGAGCGCTGGGCTGAGGATGGCTCAGGTGTACGGCACCGTGCGGCTTACGATTCAAGGCCGGGACTGCCCCAGCGACGTCGTCGAGGTTTCCGACGATTGCCCGGTGCTGGTCGGACAGGTGCCGCTGGAGCTGATGGATTTCGTGGTCGATCCGGTCGGCCAACGTGTCATCGGCAACCCGGCCCACGGCGGTGAACAGGTGATCGAGCTGTATTGACTCGCGCTCTGATCGGCATTCCCCGCGGCCCGGGCCTTCGTCCGCCCAGGACTCGACGAGCCGGGCCAACTTGGAGTGCGATGACTTGTCATCGCTTTCTTTTTTGGTTCAAAGATGGTTCCAATTCTTGTGCCGCCTCCCTCATCGCACCGGCCGGGGAAAAAGAAAGCGGCGACAAGTCTCCGCGCTCCAAAGTTTGGCGGCATGCGCCGATGCATGGGAGGATCGGCAGTAGTTTCACGACAAGCGAAAACGCGAAGAACGTGGCCACGATCAGGGAAATCGAGAGGATGATTTCGATCAAGCTTGGAAAATAGCTCTCTGGCTGAGTTCCAGGCATTGGGCCGGTGGGGTTCATCCCCATCCGGAATCATCGTATTGGCATCCCCGATATTGGGAGTCAGCAGGTTGGCGCTATCGCCGCCGGAGCCGTCGTCGGGCGTTTTCCAGCCGAAGCACCAGGGCAAGGCGACGTGATGGACCGTCTTGCCGCAAACGGTCAGCGGCTTCAGTCGCGCCGTGGGCAGGGCGATGGCCGCGACAGCCCCGCGCTTGCTCCGCACCTCGACCAGGTCGCCGGCCTGGAATCCCTTCTCGTCGGCCAGCTCCCGACTCATTTCGACAAACAGTTGCGGCTGCAACTCGAGCAGCCAGGGGGCATGGCGCGTCATCACCCCGCTCTGCCAATGCTCTGTCACCCGACAGGTCGTGCAGACGTAGGGAAACTCCTCACTGCCGCAAGCAGAGGAATCGTCGGCCGGTCCGGTCCATTTCTTGGAGGCCGGGTTGAGCATTTTCCCGCTGAAGGGATTCTCGGTGATCGGCGACTCGAGCGGCTCGTAGTGTTCGGGCAACGGGCCGTCGGCCAGTTCCATGGCGAACAGCCGCGCGCACCCCTCGCGGTTCATAAGGAACGGGGCCTTGGAGTTCTGTGGGTCGACGTTCAGCGGCGGCCAGGCGCCGTCGGGCACGTCGCCTGCCCAATGGCCTTTCTTCGGATCGGCCGGATCGTGTACCCAGCGGATGACCGGAATCCGACGGTCGTACGGTCGCCCGTCGAGGTCGACGGAAGCGCGGTTGTAGAGGATGCGGCGATTCAACGGCCAACACCACGACCACTCCGGATGGAGGCCGATGCCTTCCGTTTCCCTCGTGCGCCGGGCGCTCAGGTTGCCCTGCTTTGTGTGCGAGCCACAATAGAGCCAGTTGCCGCAAGAGGTCGAGCCGTCTTCCCTAAGCGCCGCGAAGCTGGGCGCCAATTCGCCTTTCTTGTCCCCCTCGGCGAAGGAACCGTTGATCTCCTTGGCCACAGCGTGGGGGTCGAAACTCCCGTTTTCGTCGAAGTAGTCCCACTTGAGGTTGAGGATCGGGTCGGGGAATTTGGCCTCCTGGTCCGCCGCGTAGAGCTTCTTCAGCTCGCGGTAGATCATGTTCATGATTTCGGCGTCGGGCCGAGCCATGCCGGGCGGGTCCGCCGCCTTGTAACGCCACTGCACCCATCGGCCCGAGTTGGTGATGCTCCCTTCCTTCTCCAACGAGGCGGCCGCCGGAAGGACAAAGACCTCCGTCTGGATGTCTTCCGGCCGGATGCCCAGGCCCTGGTCCTGGAAAAACCACCCGCTTTCGCTGGGGAAGATGTTCACATTGACCAGCCAATCGAGCTTCGTGAGGGCCGCTCGCACTTTGTTGGCGTTGGTGCCGCTGCAGGCCGGGTTTTGCCCCCAACACAAGAACCCCCGGATGGTCCCTTGGTGCATCGCGTCGAAGATCGACATCCAGGAGTAGTCAGCGTCATCATCCAGTTTGGGCATCCAGGCGAAACCGAACTCGTTGGCCGGCGTGGCTGCCTTGCCGAACATCGACTTGAGGTAGCTGACGAAGTACTTCGGATAGTTGGTCCACCAGTTGGCGCTGCGCTGGCCGAGTTGCTTGGGCGTGCAGGCTTGATGGTAGGCGGCAAGCGTGGTTTGCGAGGCCCTGGGGGTCTTCAGATAGCCGGGCAAGATGTCGAACAAGAGGCCGTGATCGCTGGAGCCCTGCACGTTCGACTCGCCGCGCAGGGCATTGACGCCCCCGCCCGCACGGCCGATGTTGCCCAGAAGAAGCTGGATGATGGCCATCGCACGGATACACTGCGTGCCGACCGTGTGCTGCGTCCATCCCATCGCATACATGATCGTGCCGGCCTTATCGGGGGCGCGCGTGCGCGTGAAGGCCGCGTAAACCCGCTTCAGGGCATCCACCGGCGTGCCGGTCACGCTGGAGACCGTCGCCAGATCGTAGCGGGCGTAGTGCTCCTTCAGCAACTGGTAAACGCACCGCGGGTGCTCAAGCGTCGGATCCGTCACCGGCTCAAGGATCCCGCCGTTGGGGCCGCTCGGAGTGACCTGGTACTGCCAGCTCGACTTGTCGTACTTGCGATTGTGGGGATCGTATCCGCTGAACACGCCCGCCGCTTCATCAAAGTTGAAGTCGGCGTTAATCAGGAACGAGGCGTTGGTGTAGTGAACTACGTAGTCCCTGTGGTCGAGATCGTGGTCGAGGATGTACTTGATCATGCCGCCCAGAAAAGCGATGTCGGTGCCGGCGCGCAAGGGGGCGTAGATGTCGGCCACGGCCGAGCTCCGCGTGAATCGCGGATCGACGCTAATCACCGTAGCGCCGCGCTCCTTGGCCTTCAGCACCCACCGCATGGAAATCGGATGGCACTCGGCGGGGTTGCCTCCCATCATCAGGATGCAGTCGCTGTGCTGAAGGTCGATCCAGTGATTGGTCATCGCGCCCCGGCCGAAGGTGGCCGCCAAGCTGGCCACCGTCGAGGAATGGCAGATCCGCGCCTGGTGCTCGATGAACACCAACCCCAGCCCGCGGAGCAGCTTCTGGTACAGCCAACACTCCTCGTTGTCCAGCGCCGCACTGCCGACCGAGGCGATTGTCGTGGTACGGTTGACAACTTCTCCTTTGGCGTTCTTCTCGACAAACGTGGCGTCGCGGGTCTGTTTGATCCGCTTGGCGATCGCGCTGGCGGCCCATTCCCAGTCCTTCTCCTCGAAGTCGGTCGCCCCGGGTTTTCGGTACAACACCTTGCGGAGCCGCTTGTCGTTGTCGGCCAACTGCAAGAGCGATGCGCCCTTTGGGCAGAGCGTGCCCTCGTTGATGGGATGATCGGGGTCCCCCTCGACGTGGACCACCACGCGGCGCCGGCCGTACTCGTCGTCTTCCTTCTCCTCCGACATCACGAGCATCCCGCAGCCGACCGCACAATAAGGGCAAACCGTGGTGGTGATCCGGCTGCGCTGGATTGCCGCAGTTTTCTCGCTGGCCGCGGTCGGGCTCGTGCCCAGCCCGAGAACCCCGACAACGCCCCCCGCGCTCGCGCTACCACCGGCGGCGGCAAGGAATTTCCGGCGAGTCAACTCCATCGCATTCCTCCACACCCTTCATTGTAGCCGCGCTTTCCATCGCATCAAGAATCGTTTCCCTTCCAGCACGCCGAGCGCGGAAAGGCTGATTGGACCGATGCAGAGGGGGACCCGTACAATGAATGGAGAAACAGGCCGGGATCAGCAAGATCAACCGCCACCACGTGATGCTGTTCGGCCACCTGCTCGATCGGCTGGCTTCGATCCAGGAGGCGGGCGGCACGCTCTTGGACCACGCGATGATCGTCTATGGCAGCGGCATCGGTGACGGCGATCGCCACAACCACGACGACCTGCCGATCCTCCTGGCCGGCCAAGCCGGCGGCACGCTCAAGCCCGGCCAGCACATCCGCTACCCCAAGAACACGCCGCTGGCTAATCTCTACCTCGCGATGCTCGACCGGGCCGGTGCCGCGGTGAAGTCCTTCGGCGACAGCACGGGCCGGCTCCAAGGATTAGGATAAACGGGTCGGGTGGCACGCGGGGGCCTGGTTCCCAAGCTCCGCTTGGGAACCCACCTCCGCGAAGCTCTGCTTCGCGCGTCGGGAAACAGAGCTTCCAGAAAGTGCGTTCCGAAGCGGAGCTTCGGAACGAGGTAATCTTATTAACATGGGGGGGTAGATAACCACAAACACTGCAATAGTGTTCGGCTCGAGGTTTGCTCTAAGGTCTGGGTATAGCCCGTCGTAGGG
>CAYTJV010000296.1:0-9569 GCA_964438165.1 uncultured Planctomycetaceae bacterium
ATCAAGGAGCATCTCCATGCGACGTGCCGTGGCCGTAGTGTTGCTAGGCTTTGGCCTTTCGACAAGAACGAGCAGAAGCGGGTGGCGGGAAACCTCTACAATCGCCGGATCATAGTGAAATACGAGATCGAGAATTTCAAGGACAAGGCCGTCACGCTCGACATTTCGGAGAACATCCGGGCGTTGCGCAACGAGGTGGCCGGAGACACGGGCCGCGACGTGCAATGGGAGTTGGGCGAAGGAACGACGCTGCCCGGCCAGCCCGACAAGGAAAAGGGCACTTTCGAGCAGGTCGTGTTCCACGTCGATCTGCCGGCCCGAGGGGCCGATCAGAAAGCGGTCAAGACGGTCCACAAGCTGGACGTGCTCATCAAGAACGAGTGGTAGCGATCGCGGATTCCCCGCCCCTTCTGCATACGCTCAAGAGGAATGTCCATGAAGACCAATCTTACGGCAATAATCGTCGCACTGGCTCTGGCGACCAGCGTCCGGGCTCAAAGCACGACGCAAAGCAACGTCGATCTCTCCACGGTCCCCTCGCGGGACACCGTACAGCTTACCATCTACAACTCCGAAGACCTTACCCTGGTCCGCGAGACCCGCGTGGTGAGCTTCAAGAAGGGCGTCAATCCGCTCCAGTTCAGTTGGGCCAACACGCTGATCGACCCGACCTCGGTGCGGCTGCGCTTCGTCACCCACCCCGAAAATCTGGAACTGCTCGACACCACCTTCCCACATGCCAAGCCTCAAATGCTTTACTGGAACATCCAGAGTGAGATGGACGGGGAGGCGACCGTCGAGATCACGTATTTTACCAGCGGAATAAGCTGGTCGGCGGACTACGTGTGCATCGCCAATCCCGGTGAAACAGAGATGAGCTTCGAGGGGTTCGTCCGCGTGTCCAACAGATCGGGAGAACAGTACGACAGCGCCCAGGTGCGGCTGGTCGTGGGAAAAATCAACCTCGTCGAGAAGATCGCCCAGTTGGCCCGGATCCCGGTGGAACAAGTCGTCGAGTTGAATGAGGACCGCAAGGATGTTCTGAAGAAGACGGCCGCAAGACGCGCGATGGACCGGTCCCGGGATGGACGCGGCGAAGACAAAGGCGGTAGAGAAGAAGCAGCCGAAAGCGAGAAACAAATCATCAAGGAGGGCTTGAGCGAGTACTTCATCTACACGATCGAAGGAACCGAGACGCTCCCGAATGGTTGGGCCAAGCGGATGCGGAGCTTCGAGGGGCAAACCGTGCCGTTTCGCATTCAGTACCGCTACCGGCCTGCCGAGTATGGGGACCGGCTGGTAAGGATGTATCTGCTCACCAACGACAAGGAGTCGAAGCTCGGAACCTCCCCATTGCCGGACGGCATGGTCCGAGTCTTTCGTCAGAACGGCCGAGACGGCCTCTCGTTCCAGGTTGCCCAGCAGATCAAGTACGTGCCGATCGGCGACAAGATCGAGTTGAACCTGGGGTCCGACCCGGAGGTGATCTTCGACCTGGTGAAGCTCAGGGCATGGCGGGACAGCCTTTGGATGCGCGTCGGCGGGACCGACGTGTTTCGCCGTGTGGATCAGCCCGGAATTCGGATCGAGCTCAACAGCAGCGTGGCGGGCTGGGACGAGCACAGCCTCTTCGACCAGCGGATTCGGAACTACACGAAGAAGCCGATCGAAGTGGAGATCCGCCGGGCCTTCCCCGGGCATATCGTGTTCCGTAGCAGCCTGGGAGCGAAGAGCCACGACTACCAGACCGTCCAGTATGTGGCCGCCGTAATGCCTGGCCAGAAGGCGGACCTGCTCTACGAAGTGCTCCAGCACCACGGCCGGAATGCCAAGCAAAACAACGTCAAGGTCGAAGAATCCATAATCAGGCCGTAGCATCTACAGTGACTGAGAAGTCCCCTTCCCGATCGCATCTCGCGGCCCTGTGAGTGCCGGACCGTCGGCGGCTCCGGTGGATTCCTTGAATCTGTGCTGCGTCGGCGGAGGAGCCGCGATCACCTTCCGGCCTGTTGCCCTCTGACGCTCGCGCACCCGCTCCATCAACTTGTGATGAGCCGTTCGATCCGCCGCTGAAAATCCGAGAAGGCAAGTTGTCCGTCCCCCAGGGACCCGGAGTTGGAATCGCCAGCGTCCGCGATTGGCTCAAGGACGCCAAGCCGGTGCCGTGAGGATGTTTCGTGGGGCAGGTTGCCAACCTGCCTTTCTTCAGCGGCGAACGGCAGATCGGCGATCTGCCCCACAATGGAGAGAAACGCGGGCTACAAGCGCAAGTGGACGCCCCTCCTTTCCAGCACGCGCAAACACCCGTAGCAGATCGCCAAGAACACCGCAAGGGCCGCTAAGACCGCGCCGAGCGACATGTCGCGAGCGGTAAACGGCTTGATGATGAACTGGTCGACCAACCCGTGGAGCACGTAGCCAGCCAGGGCGTTCGTGCCGAAGGTGCGCAGCGGTCCGATCTGGAGTCCATGCACGTCGCACGCCCAGACGAACAGGGCGTAGATCGCCATGGAAAGACCGGCGCCGAACGTCAAATACGGCAGACTACCGGCCCGCTGGTTCATAGTCCAGAGGTTGACCGGCCGCGTGGGCGGCACAAACGGCGGCTCGATCAAGAGCCCATGCACGCCCACGCTTGAAGGACTGTTGGGCGGCGTCACCAGATTCAGACAGGAAAATGCGTAGCCTAGCAACATCAAGGTCAAACCCCGGCGGGCGAGTCGCCCGACGGCGGCGCGCCGGTCGCCGGCCATCACGATGTCATACGCAAGCGAACCAGCGAGCGTGGGCACGGTCCAGGAAAGGAAACCCAAGAGGCCGCCGTCGATGCCCGGCGCGGTCATCACCCAATCGTAGTAGAACCAATGCGACAGGCCGAGGTGGATCGAGGAAGAGAACAGTGCAAATGCAATGCGGACCGCCGGTGTCGCCCCGATCACGGGCATGATCCACAGGCACGTCACGCCGATGTGTACCAGGGCCTGGAACAGCTCGGTGCGCAGTGCGCGGACGAGGAATGGGGCGGACTGCGGTGGCGGCGGTTCCAGCCAGTTGTCCAGGGCCGCGCCGCCCACGTACAGAATCGCCCCGAGGACGATCAATCCCAGACTTCGCTTCACGAAATGGGCGCACACCGCCAAGCGACTGCCCGACGCCGATCGTCTCAAGAAGGTCAGCCGATACGCGAACCCCACCGCGAAGAAGAACTGGGGCATGATCGTGTCGGCGCAACTGCAATAGGTGTTGTGATGTTTGAGAATCGCCGGGATCACCGTGAAACAGCCGACGAAATTCACCACGAACATCCCCAGCATGGTGTAACCGCGGAACTGATCGAGCGAGGCCATCCGAGCGGAGGCCGGGACGCGAGGTGAAGTGAGTGCTTCAGTGGACATCAACTGACCTCACTGCTTCTGGCCGCCGCGGTCGCCTTCACGGATCCAAGACTCGTTGAAAACCGCGTGTTTCATGCTCTTGCCGCCGTCGACGAAGTAGCTGTACACGACGTGTACCAGACTGTCGCGGGTCTGAATGACGGCCGGATAGTGATACGAGCCGTGCGGGCTGCGCTCCAGGTGCCGGGTCCACTTCCAAGTGCGGCCCTCATCTTCCGACAGCGAAACCGCGAGGCTGTTGCGGCCCTGGGTCGTGTCGTTGTAGACCAAAAGCCAGAGTCCGTTGGACAGCCTCACGCCGTCGATGCCCGAGCCGGGATTGGGCAGCTCGGTCACGCCGACAGATCCCCAAGTGAGGCCATCGTCGCGCGACTCGGAGACGCGAATCCGCTGCCGCGGACCGTTCTCCCGCATGTACGCCACCAGCGTGCCGTCGTTGCGGCGCAATACCGTCGGCTGGATGCTGCCGAAGCCGATCAGCGGCCGGCTGGCGTACCAGGTGGCCCCCTGGTCGTCGCTAACGGCCATGATCGACATGTCGAACGTATCGGAGTAGAGCGGCAGAAGGATCCGGCCGCTGGGCAGGACCGTCGGCTTGCAGCGCGGCTGCCACCCGAGCCGCTGATAGAGCTTTTCGCCGAGCCGCGTGCGGAAGAGGTCCACGTGGGCGGCTTCGCGTGGCGACAGCGGGCGGCCAAGATTGGCCAGTTCCACGTCGAGCAGCTTGAGCGATTCGTCCTTGAAATCAGCCGGCTTGAGCAGGATCAGCCCCCGGTGGTTCCATTTGGGCGCCGCGTCTCCGGTCGGGTCCTCGGCAACCTGGTAGTGGGTCAAACACGACTCCCAACTGTTGGCCAGGATGACCGGCCAGAAGACCCACAGCCGGCCGCGGGCGTCGACCATCATGCAGGTGTTGCAGTCGGGGAAGCCGGGCGTGTCGGCCATGAGGAACGCCTCGCTCCAGCGCGACTCGCCGCGTTTGAGCCGCACGCCGTAGACCGCCACGTCGTCGGCCGATCGCTCGCCCGACCCGCGATACCACGACACGAGCAGGTCCCCGTTCGGCAACTCCGCAATCCCCGGCGCGTGGTTGTGCTGCGGATGGAGCGGAAACACCAGCTCGGCGCGCCAGCAGGGCGCCGCGTCGGCGCACGAGATCAGTCCCCCGAGCAATAAGTAGAATGCGGACGTCGACATGGGTTGTCCTATCCTTTCGTCGAGGGTTCAGGGTTCGGGGTTCAGGAGTCGTGGAAGACGCCGATCTCAGGGTCCTGAACCTTGAACCCCGAACCCTGAACCCTTTGCACTTGTTTGCAATGGCCTGAACACGCGTTGGAAGATCTCCGGCTCGCGCAGGAGCATGGCCTGGAGGAACATCCAACTGTAGACCAGGTGCCCCTCGTAGCCGCAGGTGGCGCCTTGCCAATCGAAGAATTCGGCGCCTTCGGGGTAGCGGTCGATGACGCCGTTCTGGAACCCACCGCCGTTGGGAAACACCCCCTCACGCTGACGCTTGAGCATGGCGTCGAGCACCATGTCGGCCCGGCGGTCGTTGCCCACGAGGTAGTTTCCGAGAATGAAGAAGTAGGCGTTGCTCACGCAGCAGCCGCCGTTGAGGTACTTGCCGAACATGTCGGAGCCGTCCTCCTTCTTGCCGCCCCAGGGGGCGACCTGGTCGTCGCGGTGGACGGGCCGGATATTGAGCGGCACGCCGAGGTCGAAGCGTTTGAAGCCGCTCTTTTCGAGCCCGGCCCAGTAGGCATCGAGCATGCGCCGGCCCGACGCCCGATCGACCAGCCCGTACATAATCGCCATGTCGGTGACCACGTCGGTCGCCACGTCGTGCAGCATCCCGTCCTGGCTTCGCCAGAAGCCGAGCCAGCCCGTCTGCGGATTGTAGAAGGTCTTCTCATAAACGGATTTCAGCCGGTCGGCCAGCCGGGTGTAATGGGCCTGCTGCTGTTTGCGCCCGAGCTGCGACTCCAGGTCGGCCGTGCAGCGCAGTGCCCGATAGGCCAGCGCGTTGACATACGCGTTCTTGTGCCCGCTGGAGTAGGTGTCCCAAGCCGTATCGCCGAAGGTGTGCGTGCCGCGGTTTCCGCTCTGGTGGGATTCCACGAGGCCGTCGCCGTCCACGTCGCGTTTTTCGGTGTAGCGGGAAATGAGCTCAAGTCGGTCGATGCGGCCGGTGAGCCATTGACGGTCGCCGCTGGCCTCGACGTAGCACCAGGCGCCGATGAGCACCGACGGGTTCGCGTCCATCATCCTTGGGCCCGCGCCCTGTTCGGTGTAATAGACCTCTCCTTCCGGGCTGACCTTCTTGTCCATCCAGTATTCCACGCTGCGCCGCAGCAGCGGAGCGAGGTGTACGCCGGGGGCCAACTCGGGCACCAGGAGCGCGTTGTCGCCCAGCCAATAGACGGTCGAGCTCACCGGATTGCTGATCACGTTGTTGGCCCATACGCCCGCCGGCGAGCCGGGATTGCCTCCCTCCGCGCCCCGCTGGGCGTTCACTTCGAGGAAGTTGAACCAACCGCGTCGCCCGGCGGCCCAGCGAGCCGCGTCGCGGAATCCCCGGGGCAGCGGCAGCACCACCGGACGGAGCTCAAGGGCATATCCGGCCGTGTCCGGGGGTGGCAGCTCCAGCGTGAAATCGACCCACTGCTCCGAGCGGCTGCCCTCCAGGCGTCCTTCGATCTTCGGGTGCTTCGCGCACGAGACGAGCATTTGGCCCAGATCGGGCGCGCTGACAATCGCGGGCAGACGCAACTTGCCGTCCGGCGTCCAGTCGCCGCTGATCACGGTGGTGGCCGCCAGGCGCGGATCGAATGGGAACGCAAGCCGGAGCCCTTGCACCACACCGGGACTTTGGCCCGACGCGGAGAACCTCATATGAATCTGGCCGTTTTCGGCCGCGAGCTCCCACGCGAGCTCCGAACCCGGGGCCACGCTGAGGCGATAGTGGAGCTGCTGTTTGCCGGACGGCTCACAGCGTACCGGCAGTTCGGCCGCCGACCGCCACTGGCCGCCGATCTGGATCGTCAGCCCCAGCGGACTGCGGAGGAGGTTGTGCCGGGCGCGATCGCCGCCCTCCGTATCCCAGCCGAGGTGATGGACCATCGCGGTGTCACTCAATGCCTCAATACGCACATTGCCGCGCGGACCGGAGCTGCCCGTCCCGGGCACAGACGAACTGGCAGGGGACGCGATTGCCGCTTCCCAGTCGCCCAGCCGGAGGACGTTGCGCTGGGGAATAGGATGCTCGGTGAACGTCACTCCGACGGGCCCTTTCACCTCGGGGCCGTCGATTCGTCGCACCAGTTTGCCGGTCGCGGCGTCGGTGCCGCAATAGACCATCAGCTTGTTGCCGCCCCAATCGGAGCAATAAAGGTTGCCGTCAGGCCCGATCTCCAGCCAAAGCGGGACCTTCAGGCTGCCGTCGCTCCCTGCCCAGGCGGCGTTGGTGCGGCCATCGAACTTCTGGATCGTGCCGCTGGAGCCGCTCCAGAACATCGTGCCTCGGGCGTCGAAGGCCAGTCCCCAGGGACTGAAGCCGGGCAGGGTGGTCAGGTTTCCTGTGGCGGCTCCGGTTTTTCCATCGTACTTGCGGATCGCCGCAGTGTGGAAATCGGCCGAATGAAGATGCCCCCTGTAAAAGCGGATCTGCGTGATTCCGCCCACGCTGCCCGCCACGAAGTCGGCGATCCATTGCCCTGTCTTGCCGGCGTAGCGAATGATCTTCCCGTTGTCGCAACTGGCCACGTAGAGATCGCCGTCGTGGAACACGATGCCGTTGCCCCTCGCAAGGAAGCCATTCTGCCCGCGCGGATAAGCCACTAAGTCGCCGAGAAAGGCCCCCGTCTTGCCGTGGTATCGCTTGACCTTGCCCGGCCCACCCACGGCGCCCGTGGAGATGTAAAGGTTCCCGTCCGGTCCCCAGGCGATCCCGACCGGCCGGTTGACGCCGTAGATGAACGTTCCCGCGTGCTTGCCGCTCTTGCCGTCGTAGCGTTCGATCCGGCCGGAGCCGTTCATGACCACCAAGAGATCCAAACCTGCAGCCCGCGGAGTCAGTGCGAACACCAGAACAGCGGCGAAGAAGAAGGGGACATTCTCGTTTTTCAAGAGTGGACCTCTCTGCTGCGCGGCGAACCGGCCGTCAAAGGGTTCAGGGTTCGGGGTTCAGGACTCTGAAATCGGCGTCGTTTGCAACTCCTGAACCCTGAACCCCTATCCTATCGGCAAACACTCCGGTCCGATAGGCTCGAATGCCTTGTAGGTTAAGATGAACTCCTGGTGGCCGAGTTGCTCGGAGACGCTCGGACGTCCGCCGGCCACCTCCAATACGAGGTTGAAGATCTCGCGGCCGACTTCATCCAGGCTGGCTCGGCCTTCAAGGATTCGGCCCGCGTCGACGTCCATGTCCTCCGGCATCCGGCGGAACGTGTCCGGGTTGGCGCAGATCTTGATCACCGGCGAGATCGCCGATCCGACCACCGAGCCACGGCCGGTGGTGAAAAGCGTGATGTGCGACCCGCACGCGATCAGCTCCACAATCTCCGCGTTGTCGGAGATGTTGGGGAAGCCGAAGCGGACCTCGCCGTCGGGCACGACGTCGAGCAGGTAGAGGCCGCCGCGGGGCGGCACGTCGCCCGGCTTGATGAGGCCGGAGATCGGCGAGCGCCCGCTCTTGCTGTAGGCCCCCATGGATTTCTCTTCGACCGTCGTCAGTCCGCCGTCGGCGTTGCCGGGGGCGAAACGGCTGTGGCCGAGGGTGCGATAGTATCGGGCGGCCTTTTCCACGCTGGCGACGATTTCACGCCCGAGCGGCCGGCTGATACAGCGTTCGGCCATAAAGTGCTCGCAGCCGATCAGCTCGCCGGTCTCCTCGAAGATGGCGGCAGCCCCGGCGTCGACCAACAGATCGAACGCGCGGCCGGCCGCGGGATTGGCGGTCAAACCGCTGGTGGCGTCCGACCCGCCGCATATCGTGCCGACAACCAGCTCGCGGATTTCCATCGGCGCGCGCGGGGTGGACGCTAAGTGTTCGAGCGTCTGGCCGGCCCATTGTCTGCCGGCCTCTATCGTGCGCCGCGTGCCACCCGACTCCTGGATCACCAGCGTTTGCACTGGCCGGCCGGTGCTGCGGATGGCCGCTTCCAAGCCCCGGCGATCAAAGCTCTCACAGCCCAGCGAAACCAACAGCACGCCGCCCACGTTGGGGTGCGTGCAGAGCTGCTTCGTGATCCGGGCCGCATAGGCATTGGGGAAACAGCCGGGAAACCCGATCAGGTGTACCCCTTGCTCGTGAAACGGCGCTGCGATTTCCCGGGCCACATGGTGGGCGCATTCCACCAGGTAGGCCACCGCCAGCACGTTGCGAATCCCCTTGCGCCCGTCGGATCTCGGGTATCCCTGCATGTGTCTTCTCCGCGTGATGAGCGCCACGAGGCCCATTCTAAATGAAGTTGCACGATCTTGGGAGTGTGCTGCTCACCTTGACCCGGG
Organism: uncultured Planctomycetaceae bacterium; assembly: GCA_964438165.1. Lineage (GTDB taxonomy): Bacteria > Planctomycetota > Planctomycetia > Pirellulales > Thermoguttaceae > CALFBP01. The sequence continues at coordinate 8,904 of CAYTJV010000296.1, forward strand.
TATCCAAGCTAGCTCGTTTGAGGGTACTTCTTTGGGGGCAGTCTATGATCGCCATCCAACAACACGGACTGAAAAACCATCCGACGGACAGCGAGTTGGCAGTGTATGCCAGCGAGATTCCCGAAGCAACGCCGCGAGTGGCGTCTGGCGGCGCATTGGCTGGCGCACATCGAGCAGCGCGCGAAGAGGGCCGAGCTCCTCGCCGGGCTGGCGGTGGCTGCGGTGAATGTCGGCCAATGGCAGGAAGCGTGGCAACTGGCGGCGGAGGCATGGGCCTTGGAATCAGCCACCGGGCGGCCTTGCTTTCGCGAACTCCCGCCCGCCTGGCAGCGGTTGACGGAGACGATCGAGGCCGCCATGGCCCATGAGTCGCGCACGGTAGCAATCCATCGCGACGAAGACCCGCGAACCAATTACCCCGCCCGCTGGCTCGTTATCTCGATCCCATCGGCACTCGCGCCCCAGGGGTTGTGACAGGGAAGTTCAGAATTGTCCGCGGTCGACCGGCTTGCGCGTCCTGGAGGTTGCCCAGTCCTCGCAAAGCCTCGCCACGCGACCCGGTCATTCCGGCAGGAAACTATAGGCGGTGCCTTGGCCGAAGAACAGCGGTTAGGGTCAGACTTTGAATATCTCTACAGCAAGAGTTTTGTGGCGAGCCGTTTGTGC
>CAYTJV010000297.1:0-9432 GCA_964438165.1 uncultured Planctomycetaceae bacterium
TTTGGTTCTCGGGGGGGATTGCAACGTTGGTGTGGATGGCCCTGGCCATTCCGGGCCTGACCGGCAAGGTCGGGGAGGTGTTCGTGGTGATCGGCGCGTCGTTCGGACCCGTGTGCGGGGCCATGATGGCCGACTACCTGCTTTCGAAAGGGAAGTGGGCTGGTCCGCGGGCCGGGTTCAATCCGGCGGGATGGATCTCCTGGGTGGTCGGATTTGTCGTGGGGGCGTTCCAGTTCATCGCTCCTTTGTTCCAGAAGCTCGTCGACTTGGTCCCGCAGATTGCCCGCCTTCTTCCGAACATCGAGTTCTACAAGGACGTTGTCCCCTGCCCGCCGGTCGCGGCCTTCGTGGTTGGCTTCGTCCTCTACTACCTCCTGGCCAAGCTCGGCCTGCAAAGCAGGACCCTCCAGATGCCGCGATAAAAGGATGAAGGATGAAGGATGAGGGATGAGGGATGAGGGATGAGGGATGAGGGATGAGGGATGAGGGATGCGACCCTTTGGAGTGCGGTGATTCATCACCGCTTTCTTTTCTTGGGACCGGCCCAAAGGACTGAGGACGCCATTCTCAGGGAAGTCCCCAGGAGTCGTCCGGCGACAAGAACCTAAAGAGACAAAGAAAGCGGCGACAAGTCGCCGCACTCCAGAGGGATGAAAAGAGCCCGCCGTGAGTTCACGGTGGGCTTTTTGTGTATTGACGCGGATTGAGTCGCGCGATTACTTTTTCGCCGGAGGCGGCGTGGCGGGGGAGACGCGTCTTTTCATGAACTCTTGAATCTCGCCGTATAGTCCACCCGATACATCGTCGGGAGTGTCATGTTCGATGTCTTCGCCTCGGCCGAGTTTGCTCGTCCATCTTCCGCTGGGCAATTGGCGCGCCACGTGAGTATAGAGAAAGACACCGCCGTAGAGAGCGACTTTTTCAAAGCCCTCTTCCAAGCTGCCGTCCGCACAAGGTTCGTAACCTAACGCTACAAACACCTGTTCCAAAATGCCTAGACCGTAGTCGTCGGGCGGCGTAGCAACGGGCCAGTAAACCGCCGGTTGCCACCAGTGCTCCGTGTCATGCGCGGACCAAGCGACGCAGTTGTATTCGGGCGTGGCGGGGCTGGTAACGCGGTGATTTCGCTCCGTCAGAGCAGGAAAATCCTTGGGCGAAATCATGCCGCGATGAGCCCCTGCTGCTTGCCCCATTCAATCCATGCATGGGCCATGAGGCGGACTTTGCCGGCGGCTTCGGGTGGAACCGGGTTCTCCGCAGTGATCGCTTCCAAAGCCCAGAACCATTGGTCCGGATCGCGCTGCAACTCCTCGAGAATCAACGGCACCACTGGAAAGCCCATCCCAATGATCTGCTGATACGGTCGCAACATCGCCATTTGGGCCGTGTTGGAGAGGTACCGCGAGTTTTCCTTCCACTCATTGGCAAGTCGCCGGAAGCGCTGTCGGGCCTCAACTTTGTCGGACACGTCCATGGGATCGACCTTCCATGTTCCCTCTCACATCCGATCGGAACCACGGCGGCCGGAGAGCGGCCGCAACGTATGACCAAGAATCATCTTACCCCATTTCCGATGGGGCGAGAAGACCTATAGAGGACGCCTTCCGCGGCGTCCCTCGAAGCGGCGGCTTGACGGAACGCCACGGAGGGCGTTCCCTACAGTCCGCATCGCGCTGTGCGTGGGTCTCCTGAACCCGCACCTGCCGCGACCGAAGGTCTCCGACAGCGCGGGAGACCTGCGCCGAGCGCGGGAGCCACACGATCACTTCTTCGCTGGAGGCGGCGTGGCGGGCGCTGGGGCCGGGTCCGCCTGCTTCGTCGGGGCGGGCGGCGGGGTCGCCGGGGGCGGCACTGCGGTCTTGTTCTCGGCCTTCGCCGGGGGCGTTGCCGGCGAGTTGGCAGGGGCGGGGGCCGGCGTCTTCGGGGCCGCCGCCTTGGTTTCGGCCTTGGGAGCTCCCGTTTTCGGCGTTTCCGCCTTCGGGGCTTCGGCCTTCGGGGCCTCGGTCGTCTTCGGCGCCGGCATGTCCTTCTTGAGCTGCTCGAGCTCCGCAGGGCTGTTGGCCGGGACCGCTGGTGCTTCCTCCTTCTTCTCGCCCTCCTTCTTCTCCTCTTCCTTCTTTTCCTTCTTCTTAACCAGGTCCTTGCGCCCCAGGTGGATCTTCTGGTAGACGTCGTCGGCGATCACGTAGTACCACTCGGCGAAACGGCCGTTGAGCTCCTTGACGTGCTCCTCGCCCTTCTTGAGCTTCTCCTTGTACTCGTCGTCCTTCGTCTTGTTCTCCTTCTGGATCCGCTCGCGCTCCGCCTTGGGATCGGGCTTCTCGTCCTTCTTGCCCTCATTTTTCTTTCCGTCGTCCTTCTTCGGATCCGCCTTGGCGTCGCCGGGCTTCGGCTCGGGGGGCAGCGGCTCGAGCTTGGGCTTCTCGATCACGTCGGGATTGAATTCCGCCATCACGAACAAGTAGCGGTTCACGCCGGCCGACTTCTCATGATCGTCCTTGCCCTTGGCATCGTCTTTCTTCGGCGAGGGGCTGCTGGTGCCGGCAATCTGGCCGAAGCGCAGGACGTAGGCCACGCCGTCCTTCATCACCGCGCGGATCTCGCCCTCGCTGGAAAGCAGCTCCTCGCGGCCCTCGAGGCGTGCCAGGTAAAAGCCGCGCTGCGCCAGCGAGTTGACCGACTTTTGGTCTTTGCGCACGTTGCCCGCGTCGCGGAGATTCCCGCTGAGGCCGGCCGGCTTGCGGTTCACGTCGACGATCTTCAGGTCGCCGAGGGCGGATTTCGCGTCGTCGAGCTTCTGGGTGTTGAGCTCTTCGTCGGCGGCCATGGACTGTGCGATCCATTTACCGTCCCGCTCCTGGAAAATCTTGTCTTCGACGAGCTTCCAGCGGGGATCGCCGCTGTCGCTGTACTCCAGGGCCAACTGGCCGCGCTGGAGCAACCTGCCCTGGACCGCGTCGACCGAGTAGTCGAAGATTTGCACTCCCTTGATGTCGAAGGCGTTCATCTTGAGGAGGTCTTTTTCGATCCAGTCGCCGAAGTTAGCCGAGAGCTTCTCGGTCTTGAGGGCGACTTCGTAGACCGGATCCTGGTCGACCTTGCGGACGTATCGGATGTCCTTCCGGTCGGGGACCTCCTTGCCAACGATCAGGGCCAGCAGGGGCTTGTCGTCTTTGTCTCGCATGGTGACCCGCATCCCCACGCCGGTGGCGCCGGGCTTGACGTCCTTGGACGTCGGATCGATGACGCCGTAGGTTTCAAAGTCGCCCTGATTCTGACTCGCCAAACCCAGCACGGTGAGGTCCATGAGGCTGGCGGCCGCTTCGGCCAGGTGGTCCTTGGCGTCGGCCGGGTAGTTCTCGTGGGATGGGATCGACCAGCGGCCCAGTTTTCCCTTCTCATCCTTGATCTGAGCCACCTGGAACTGTTTCGCGCGGCCCGATTGCTCGTCGAACTGCAAGATCTCCAGGCTGGCCGCGGCCAGCGGATCTTTGGCCTCGGGGAAGAGCGGCTGGTTGACCACGTCGAGGGGCTCGTCGAAACCGGGCAGTCGGGGTCGCGCGGCCCAGGCCACCACGCCCACCAGCACGGCGACGAACACGAAGAGGATCGTCTTGTTGTTTTCACTCATGGTCTATAGTCTCCGCCTTCGTCATTCTGCATTGTTCATTGTTTTTCCCCACCGGCCCCGTGCCGGTGGAAACGGGTTTGGCAACTACGGCGGCCAAACGGCGTCAACTTTCGCCATGGGCGGTTGACCCTCATCCCCACCGGCCCCGTGCCGGTGGAAACGGGTTTGGCAACTACGGCGGCCAGGGTAGTCGTCAAACCCGCTCCCACCGACACGGGGTCGGTGGGGATTCCGTTGAATTAGGCTCCTCTCATGTAGTCGCCAAACCGGCTCTCCACCGACGCGGGGTCGGTGGGGACGTCTGCTGAATCTGTTTCCATTCAATGTAAATCGCACGCCCATGGAAAACCGTTTGATACTACGAGCGCAACCGGCTGCGGGCTACGCCTTCGCGCTCCCGGGCGCGGCGGGTGATAAAGACCCCGATCGCCACCAAGAGCGGCAGGATCGGCGGCAGGATCACGGCCCACATCTTGTACCGGTCTTGCACTTTGCGGATTTGCACGGCCAGGCTCGTTTCGATCTCGTTGACCTTCTGGTCGCGCTCCCGCTTCGAGCGTTCCTTGCCGGCCTCGATCCGCTGCTGCCCGGCCTTGAGCTCGATCGCCACGCGCTGGGCCACGTCGAGGGTGTTGATTTGCTCCGTCTTCAGCTTTTCTTCGAGGTCCTTGATCCGCTTGTCGAGGTTCTTCTGCTCCTCGTCGAGGACCTTGTCGAAGTTGTCCTCTTCCTGCTTGCGCTCATTGGCGGCGGCCTTGCGCGCGCCTTCGGTCACCTGGTCGATTCTTTCCAGGGTGCGGTGCTGCGGGCGGCGCTTGCGGATGTCGATGAACCGCGGGTCGCCGGCCAGGTAGTCAAGCACGTTCATCACGAAGGTCACGTTGTCGAAGTCGAAGCGGATGCCCGCTTCGGGAATATCGCCTTGCTCGCGCAGCCGGAAGAACTCCTGGTGGAGCATGTCGATGTCGGGGACCACCACGACGTTGATCGAGGCGGTCTCGGTCTTGGGCGGCTCGGACTTGGCTTTCGCGTCGTCGGCCGGCGGCGGATCCACCGGCGCCTTGCCGCGGATCTGGGCCGCCATCACGTAGGAAGCGCCCTGGGGGATCTTGCGGCGATCGGGGTTGAGGCCGCCGGGCCCGAAGGGACTGAGCTCCACCATGTCGCGGTAGTGGACGACGCCCGTCTTCTCGCCCGTTTTCACCAGCGGAGTGAACTCCATCGTGGAGGAGTTCAGTCGCGACACCGCGCCGGGGAAGGGGAACAGCAGGTGCTGGAGGCCGGAGCTGATCGCGTCCTGCTCGTTGAACGGCTCCTTGGCGCCGCAGGCGCGGTCGACGAACACGAACTCCTCGGGAAGCCGGCTCAACTTGGGATACGGATTGTAGTCCTGCCAGATGATGTCGTCGGCCGTGAAGCCGATGCCCAGCAGGCCCCAAAGCGGGCGGATGTCGCCCTTGGGCTGCGGCTGCTGGCCCATCATCATCATGGGATTGCCCGGCGGGCGCTTCGGGGCGCTGGTGGCGGGCACGTTGCCGGCGAACACGGGGAAGGGATCCTCGAAGATCGCCGTCGGCTGCCCGCTCTTGACCGCCGCGATAAAGTGGTTCATCTGCTCCGGCGCGAGCGACGAGGGCTGCACGGCCAAGAGGGCGTCGTACTTCTCCGTGATCGGGCTGTTGGCGTCCACCTGGACCACCTCGTAGGCCCGTTGCAGCTCGTCGATGATCGGCCAATTGTTGCTCGACGCCATGGTCTGCATGTTGAAGCCGCCGTAGAGCTTCGCGTCGGTCTGGAGCACGCCGATCCGTTTTCGCTTCTGCTGGGTGACGGTCATGATCGCGCGGACCAGCTCGTACTCCACCGGGGTGCCGCGGTCGATAAACGGCAGCGTGACTTTCTGAAGGCCGCAACTCAAGGCCACGCCCATGAAGATGTGGTCCTCCGTGAGCGTGCCGCGGGTGAAGGTAGTCACCTGGCGGGGAGTGATCCCGAAGCGTTTTTCGGCCCTCGCGGCGTCGTCGGTGAACCGCTCCGTGGGGTTGATGCGCACGCTCACCGCGTCCTCGCCGAGGGCCTCGACTTCCTGGAGGATGGAAACGAGGTTCAGCCGGGTCTGCACGTACGACTCGGGGACGCTCGGGCTGACGAAGGCTTCGATCTGCACCACGCGGGGCGTTTGCAGGTCGTCGAACAGCTCCACGGTCGCCGGCGAGAGCGAGCTGAGCTTCTCGCTGGTCACGTCCTTGCGCAAGTCGTGGTGATTGAAGAACACGGTGAGGCCCGCCACGATGACGACCAGGGCCAGGACGCGAACGGCGAAGTGCCCGGCCATCACATACCAGTCCTTCCCCCGCACCCAGTGCCGCCGCGCGATGAACACCATGCTCAGGTAGAGCATGACCACGACGGCCATCAGGAAGTAAGTCAGCCCGGAGAGCGTAAGGATGCCGCGGCCGAAATCGCGGAACTGCTCGCCGATGCTCCATTGCTTGATCGCCAACGCGGTCTCGCGGCCGGTCACGGCGTCGGCGTAGACGGCGAACACCAGCGGGATATTGAACAACGCCCCCAGGATGAACGCCACGGTGAGGTTCGCGGTCAGGAACGAGGCCACCATGCCGATGGCCAGCATCGCCAGCCCGATCAGCCAGTAGCCGACGTACGTGCCTAGCAAGAGCCCCACGTCGGGCCTGCCCAGCGTTTTTAGCACCAGGAAACTGCAAACCAGACAGTACAAAAGCGCGACCGTGTAGATTGCCGCGGCAGCCAGATACTTGCCGGCGACGATATCCAGGTCTCCTGCCGGGATCGTGAGCAACAGCTCGTCGGTCCCCTGCCGGCGCTCGTCCGCCCAGACGCCCATCGTAATCGCCGGGATGAACACCAGCATGATGAACGGAAACCACCGGTTGAGCTGGTCAAGGTTGGCCAGGTTCGTGTTGAAGAACTCATTCGTCCAGAAGGCCGCCACCACGCTAAGCCCCACGAACAGCCAGATGAACACGTAGCCCAAGGGGCTGGCGAAATAGCTCACGAAGTTCCGCCGAAAGACTGCGAGCAACGGTGTATTCATGGTTTCTGCCACACCAAAAGTCTTGTGAAATCGATATTCTGGAATATCCGTTCCGCCCTCACCCATCAAAAACTTCCGAAGTCTCCAAGACTTCGGAAGTTTGAAGCTATCGCCTACGACGTGCCCGCACTGGTCAGCTCGCGGAAGCTCTGGTCGAGGTGCTTGCCGCCGCGGGTCAGCTCGCTGATCGGACCGTCGAACACCAACCGGCCCTCGTCGATGAACAGCACGCGGCGGGCCATGGCCTCCACTTCCTGGAGGATGTGCGTGGAGAGCAAAATGGTCTTATCCTCGCCCAGCTTGCGAATTGTCTCGCGCACGTCGTGGATCTGATTGGGGTCGAGGCCGGCGGTCGGCTCGTCGAGGACCAGCACGTCGGGCTCGTGCAAGAGCACTTGGGCCATCCCCGCCCGCTGCCGATACCCGCGGGAAAGCTTCCCGATCGGCTTGCCGATCACGCTCCCCAGAGCGCAGAGCTCGACGACCGCCTCGATCCGCTCGCGCTTGCGCGCGGCCGACATGCCGCGGGCGTCGGCGAAGAACTCCAGCAGGGAGCGAGGGGTCATGTCGGGGTAGAGGGGGCCATTTTCGGGCAGATAGCCGAGTCGGGCCGCGGCAGCCAGCCGGTCCGTCGCCATGTTGTGGCCCGCAATCCGCGCCACGCCCGCCGACGGCGCCAGGTAGCCGGTCAACAGCTTCATCGTGGTGCTCTTTCCCGCGCCGTTCGGGCCCAGGAAGGCCACCACCTCGCCCTGGTGGACCTTGAAGCTGACGTTCTCGATCGCAGCAAAACCGCCATAGTACTTCGACAGCCCTTCAGCCTCGATCATGGCAGGAGCTTGCTGTGGATTCATGGTGACTAGCTCCGACAGGTGGAATTTCTTGGAATCTTTCGAGGATCGGTGGGACCGGAACGACTCCAGCCCGGCATGGTGCAAGCGACTATTATAACCTTGTTCAAGGCGTCCGCTATAGGGTCAAAGTCCCCGGATTGCCCGGCTTGCGGGACCGCTCGGGGCAAATTTTGCCAAAATACTTCTACGCCGGCCCGCCGCGAAGGTTCACTCAGCGCTGTGGTCTGTGCACTTGCATTCCCGTCCCCCTTTGACAGACCCCCGGACGGTCTGCTCACCCACCGCCTATGCCCCACCCGATAGTAGCATATTGGGTCGCACAGTCAAGGCACACTCCCGCCTGCCGAGCCCGCCGCAGACGCAAAGGTCCATTCCACATGGCTAACCCCCCTTATCGGATGGAATGCCCCATTGCGTACCCGCAGCCATGCTTGTCTACTACGGTGCCTTGGTGATAATCTATATAGAGTGTTCTATTTCGACGCACCCCATGGGGTGGTGGGCCCTGGGGCTTCTTACCGCAATTCCGCGGGCTTGTAGTTCTGTGGGGAACTTGTTGTGCCCGACATCGCCTATCTGGTCATTCGCGAGGGCTCGAAATGGACCGACGTGTTCCGGCTGGTGCCGGGACAATCGGTGACCATTGGCCGGGCGCCCACCAGCCAGATTGTGCTGAAGGACGACCGTTGCAGCCGCAACCACGCCGAGTTGTTTCTTGCCGACGACCAATGGACGGTCCGCGACCTCGACAGCCGCAACGGCACGGTGGTGGGCGATCAGTTGATCAAAGGGGACCGGCTCCTCGTTCCCGGCGACGTGGTCCGCATCGGACGCTCGCAGTTGGTCTTCGTACACACGCTCAGCCAGGCTTTTTCCGAGTCGACGGCCGTGGTTCGCCGGCCGGAGCGCGAGGTCAGCGACGACACGGTGTTCCCCGTCGCCGACGATGAATCGGATGTGCTCTCCGGGGCGGGATACGATCCGACGACGATCATGCACCGCCGCGGGCAGACGCGGTTTCTGGAGCCCGCCGAGGGAAGCGCCGGTGGACTCGCCAAGGTGAGCGAGGCGGCCGCCAAACTGTGCCGGCTGGCGTTCGACTTGGCGCGGGCCCCGGACGTGAAGGGGATGGCCGAAGTGGCCCTGGGCGGTCTGTTCGAGGCGGCCCACGTCGACGCCGGGGCGGTCCTCCTGCTGCCGCGCGATCATCATGGCACGCCCGACGGCAACGATTTGATCCTGGTCGCCTCCCGGACCAGCTCGGAGCGGCGTTACCATCGGATGCCGAATTTCCTGGCCAACACCGTGATGCGCGAGGGGGAGGCGGTCTTGGCCCGCAACGTCCTGGGCGACAGCTCGGTGGGGAGCCGCGACAGCAGGGGCGAAATCCCCGCCACGAGCGTGATCTGCGCCCCGGTCCGGCGTGGACAGGACGTCCTGGGCATGATCCACCTCTATTCCACCGATTCCGAACGCGTGCCTGATCCGGAGGACCTCGAGTTCACGCTTGCCGTGGCCGATACCGTGGCGGTGGCGCTGAACAATCTCAATCGCCAGCAAGAGTTGACCGAACACCTGGTGCAGGTCCGCAACGAGAACGTGGAGCTTCGCGAACGGCTGGGCGTGGAAAGCGAGATCGTCGGACGCAGCCCGGTAATCCGCGCGATCACCGAGGAGATCGCGCGGGCCGCAGCGAGCAAGGCCACGGTGTTGATTCGCGGCGAGAGCGGGGTGGGAAAAGAACTGGTCGCCCGCGGGGTCCATTTTTCCAGCCCGCGCCGCAAGAACCCGTTCGTCTGCTTGAACTGCGCCGCGTTGTCGGAAGACCTCCTGGCCAGTCACGGCATTTTCTGGAAACTCGCCTAAATTTG
>CAYTJV010000298.1:0-9331 GCA_964438165.1 uncultured Planctomycetaceae bacterium
GACCACCGCGCCGTTTACACGCACCTCGCCGCCAGCACCGGCCTCGGCCAGTTCCTTGCACAGGCACGATTCGTCGATCTCGGTGCCCCGTTTGGGTTCGCACTCGACCACGAGCACGCGCGAATCCTCGTTCCCGCTGATCCGGTTGCCGCCGAAGACGCACTCGACCCACTTGCACTGGGGGTGCTCGTAACTGGCAATCTTCTTCCGCGGCCGGAGCGTGGCCGTTGCCAGCCGGGCATCGCCCGTCTGCCGTGACGCCTCCACCAGCTTCTCGAAGAAATCTTCCTGCCAGCTTGGCATACTGGATCAACCACAAAGGACACGAAGGGCACGAAGAAAGTCCATCGCCTTCCGATAGATGCTCTCCAGGAACCCCGGCCCAAGTTCTCGATGGACTTCGATGGCTGCCCCGATGACCGCTTTGGCGATTTCCTCGTCTTGCTGGGGAATTGGTTCGTATTTCATCTATCCCTTCCTTGGTGTTCCTCGTGCCCTTTGTGGTTCACGTCTCCCCCGTCCTTTGCGTCTCCGAAGCCTTCTTCCAATCCGCCTGCCCCACCATATACCTAACGACACTAACCTCTTCCTTGGGGTTCAGCTTGGAGGCCGGGTCTTGGATCAGGTGGAGTTCCGGCTTGGTCTTGCAGTTGACCACGACGTAGAGCCAGTAGTCCTTGCCGAAGCGCTGGGCCTTGATCCACTCGTTGGGCGTGAGGGCCACGCCGCCGACGCCGGCCCGGCCCTTGACCTCAATGTATCGGGCAACCTGCCCATTGCACAGCGACGTGATGTCCCAGCCGCAGTTCTCCTCCTCGACGGACACCGGCTTGCGGCCCTGGCTGGCCTCGTAGCGCTTGGTCTCCTCCACGGCGATGGCTTCGACATCGGGATCGCTTTCCATGCCCTCGACCGAGGCCACGACTTCCCGAGGGGACGGCAAAATGACCGCCACACCCAAGATGTCCGGCGGCTTTTCCGACAGGTGCTTTTCCTGCTCGATCTCGGCCAGCCGGTCCTTGAGCCGCTGGGAAAGCTCGGCCTTCCGAGCTTCTTCCTTGGCGCGGTTGCCCTGGATGTTCAGCCGCGCCGGGTCGTCGTCGAACCGCATTTGCCGCAACTGACCGTCGTATTTGGCAATCTTCTTGTTCGACTGACTGATGAGGAATTGGAGCGACTTGCGGACGTACTTCTCCTTGATGCCCAACTCCCTGGTCCGTCGCTCCTTGATCTCGCCGAAGTATTCGGGCGTTACCTCGTCCAGCGACCAGTCGATGACCCGATCCTGGTCGGTGGCCGCCTGGCGAACCGGCGCGGCGACTTCCGGCCCGCCCTCGGGCGTCTTGAGGTCCAGGAGGGCATAGGGCTGGCTCTTGTGAAAGATGAGGGATGAAGGATGAAGGATGAGAGATGAGAGATGATGAGTCGCCTCCCATCTTGGATCGCTCATCCCTTATCCCTGCTCTCTCATCCCTCATCCTTCCGTGGATAGCGAATAGCCGCTGGCCGACCGACTGGCCCCGGCCGTCCTCGGCGCCACACTTCAGCTCCAACCTCTGGTCCCCGACACCCAGCCTCTAACTCGTCGCTGTCGCAGCCGGTCGCGGCCCTGACTACCGCGCGACACCCAGCCATCGCTTCGATCGGGGCGGCGTGACCGCATGTCCCGTCTCATCTTTCCGTACCACTTCAACATAGACCGTCATTTTACCTTCTGCGGGGGCACCAGCAAGCTGGCGACTTCTTTCGCCCTGGCTCGGTCGGCTTGGCGCCATTAAAAAGCCGACATGGGCTTCGGCAGCCGGCCAGCGGAAGAGGCAGGGACTTCGGCTGGGGCCCGGCGATATCCGACGGAGAACTCCTGCAACGGCTGCTCGCGTTGAACTTGGAACGCTCGTAGTCCTGAATCTCCGGCGCAAAACGAAGCGAGGAAACAACATGAATGGTTCTGAGCAACAACGGAACCCGGCCCCCACGCCCGGCCGCTTCCGCCGGAGGTTGACAAACCATTCGAGGTACACCGGGGATGCCTTGGAGACCAGTTGGACACGACGGTCGAAAACGCCAAGCGCGACGGGATCAGGATTCAGTCGAGGAAGGAAGGCTCCCAGTCGGGAGGGTCGATCCGCAGAGTGGACGGCTGGACTACTACGACGCTGGTGTTCGACGCGGGGACGGACAAGGACGGCAAGCCCAAGCTCGTCGAAGTCCCCCTCCGCTACGACATCCTACTCAACGAGACCACCGGCAAGGAAGCACGGTACGCGACGGTCGCACGTGAACTGGCACGCCTTTACTGCGGCCACCTGGGCACGCCGAACCAGAAATGGTGGCCCGACCGGCGCGGCCTGGACTTGAGTACACGGGAATTCGAGGCTGAGTCCGTGGCCTATCTCGTCTGTGGCAGGCTCGGGATCGTCAACCCTTCGGAGAACTACCTCGCGGATTACGTCGGCAACAACTCAGAGGTTCCCAACATCAGCATCGACGCGGTGATGAAGTCGGCCGGGCTGATCGAGCAGACTGGAACAACTGACACGCTGTCAGTTGTCCACGCCGCCAACGCCACCGTCAGCGCCTCTTGCTGCATCGCCTCTGGATCGCCATCACCGCGGCGCCGTCGCCGGTTCGTTTTCGGCCTGAGGCGCGATGGAATCCGGCGAATCGGCCGACGCTTCCTCTTGGACCAGGACCTCGACCCGAATCGCCGGGGGGGCGGCGGGCTCCGCGTCGAGTCCCGCCCGGTCCTCTGCCGCAAGTTCCCTGGTTCGTGGATTCCGACTCGGGGGCGAGCCGATGATACGCCTCCGGGAGCCGTCTCAAGACGGAATGGAGGAAAGGGGAAAGAAATCCCTTCAGGAGGGTGGCAGGCGGGCCAAGGAAGTCTGGCGAGTTGAATCGCCCGGTTGCGTATTGACACTAAGCTTCAGGCACGTTTGTGCCATGCTTGTGTTACATAAACCCAATTCTACACCCAATAACCTGAACTTACGTATTTCCGTAAGTCATTATGCTGCAAGGAAGTCGGGGCGACTGGATTTGAACCAGCGACCTCTTGGTCCCGAACCAAGCGCTCTAGCCAGGCTGAGCTACGCCCCGTTCGTCGTAACGTCTTATTCTGTAAGCCTTTATTGCCTCAAAATGTCTCTCAGACCAGCCTCTCTATTTCACCCAAGTTCACTCATTTGCACCCGGATTCACGGTCAGAATTAGACAAACTTCGACGGAACTTCGACGCTGATCTGGAACTAAGACGCCACCGAGACCACCCCCGGCGGCGACTAATAGGTTTAAGGATACCAAGCGATTAGACTTCGGTCAACCGCAGACCATCTATGCTGTCTTAGTGGTCCGTTTCACAACGGAACGCTGACCTACGCCGAACCCGGCCATCCTGAGTTCATCCAGTTCAAGCAAACCGAGGCGGTTGTCATCACGGTCGGCACAAACGCCAACAATTGAGGGAGTTACCGTCGCCATGAAATACAGCGATCTGGTCAAGTTTGAGCCAAAGGACGTGGCGAAGGCGGCGAAGGCGATCTCCGGGAAGTTCAAGGTCGTGCGGCTCGAAATCCCGGCCACGAAGAAGAGTCTCCGTAACATCATCTGCGGCATCATTGCGGGCTTGCAGGAGAGTCTGTTCGACCTCCATCGTCGAGAAGCGTGAAGTGCTGAAGACCCTGAGCGCCGAGATCAAGCGCTGCCTCAACAACGACGTGCCGCAGGACCAGCCTGGCCTCATCAGTTACGACTCGTACTGGGAGTTCCTTCAGGGCAACGCAGTGCTGCGCTCGGTGCCGGAAATCCGGGACGTGATTGACGTGAGCAAGGTGGTCGAGAATCGCATTCAGCAAGCCTTCACCCGCAAGGCGCTACAGCCGATGGCCGAGCGCATCATTCACGGCCTGTCGATCCACCGGCTGACGACCGACGACATCCGGGCCAAGATCGGGCCGACTGCCGAGGAACTTCAGAACGACCTGTGCCTGATTGCCCCGATCCCGGAGAAGACCAGCGACTTCCTGCGGACGACGGTGGAAGCCTGCCTCAAGGAGATTATGAAGACGGTCAATCTCTATGCAAGCAACCTCAAGCAGCCGACCGAGGATGTGCTTCGCTGGCTGGCCGGGGGCGTGAAGAACAATCTGGCAACCGCCGTTCTCGACGGGCTGGAGCTACTCGACGGCGACAAGCTCCAGAAGCACCTGTACGAGTCGGTCACGGAGTACGTTCGCCTGGGCTACAACCAGGCGATGCGGGAGAACCGCCAGTACCTCGGTTACGATCTGCCCTGGAATCCGATGCGGATCGAGCAGCGCATCGGGCGCGTGGATCGTATCGGTCAGAAACTCCCGGTGAAGGCGTTCAACCTGATCTTCGAGGACAGCGTTGAACTGCGGGTGCAGGAAGTCCTCGAAGAGAAGCTGGCGACCATCCTTGAGGCCGTGCGCGAGGCGATCGGGAACTCGCCAAAGTCTCGGATTTCGCAATAAATGGGGCGTTGCGACGGGTCTTTTCTTGAAACGCTTTGAACGCACTCAAGGCCCGAAAGGACGGCATGGACGACCTCGGCACCAGGTTGGCCCGCGGCGACCCCGCCGCCTATGCCGAGCTGTATGATCGCTGTGCCGATTGCCTTTACCCGAATGGGTGGGTGCAGCACTCGCCCGCCTGGAACCCGCGCTCCGGGAAATCGTGGAGTTGAAGATTTATGCGGGCCTGACTTTCCAGGAAATTAGCCACGTGACGGGCCTGCCGCAAGGCACGGCCGCCACTATACCGTGCCGGCGCAGGTGTGGATGGCTGGAGGCTTGGAGCACTTGCAGAAGCACCGCCTTGCCGCCCGGGTGCTGCGGGCGCGGACGGCCCTCCTTTTGGCAAAGGGCCGAGGGGATGATGCCCTCACCGGCATGGTTCTGCTCTGGAAGCTCTGCCGTCACTTTGACCGCGAGCCCATGATGATCGGCGGCTTGGTGGCCATCGCCTGCCGCGCTATTGCGGTTGACGGGGCCAACGTGGTTTTGCAGTCCGGCCCGGTCGGCCAGCAGGCCCGCGAGGCGCTCGATCGCGAGCTCGACCGCTACGATGGCGTGCAGGCGTACGTCCACGCGTTGAAAACCGAGCGTGCCGTCGGCTTGGACCTGTTCCGTGAGTTGCCCTGGAACCAAATCTGGCTCATGCGTGGTTCCGGCTACGCCGCGCAATCGTACTATCTCGACATGATGCGTGAAGAACTGGAAAGCGCGTCGCGAGCGTTTTACGAGGTCAAACCCGCCGAGCCGCGCGCCCCAACGCAGCCTTGGCTTGGCCCCTACGTCTTGGTCGATATGGTGCGGCCGGCGCTGAATGCGGCCGGCATCGCGATGGAGAACCACCGCGCGACTGTCCGCGCATTGCGCGTGCTCAACGCCCTACAGACACGACCCGGGGCAGATGCGACTCAGCCGCCGAAGCTCTCTGACCTCGGCCTTCCGCCCGAGGTGACGGCCGATCCCTTCAACGGCGAACCGCTCCGCGTCAAGAAGCTCCCGCAAGGCTGGCTCATCTACTCCGTGGGCCCCAATCGGATCGACGACGGCGGGATCCTCGACAAGAAGACCGACGCCGGAATCGGCCCCCCTGGATACGATCGCAAAGCGGACAAGAAGTGAGACCACAGCTATGAAGTAATCCTTCACGTACGGATCCGTGCGGGGGGCGCCGGGCAACCGGCGTCCCTACCGCGACACGATTTTGCCGCGTCCAACTTGAGTCCTGCCGCATTCTCCCCAAAAATAAACGGGGACTGTCCCCCTCGCTCCTACTCACCGAGTTCCTTGGACATGATGCATGTGGATGATCGCACCGGATTCCCGGTTTCCCGCCATGGCCGAACGGCAACTGGTCAACAAGTGCCCGCCCCCGAGCTACTCGCACCAAACGCGGCAGTACCTGGGGCGCTACAGCCGGCCCGGTCTCGGGCTGGCGGTGATTGAATCGTGGAAAGACAAGCCGCGGGAGTCGCTGCTGCTCAACGGCAAGCTGCCCTCGGGCACGGTCATGCACCCCGACCTGTCGTTCGATGCAGGCCGCGTCGTGTTCGCGTTTTGCGATCATGCGCCGCGGGATCCGAACTGGCGGCAGTTCTTCCTCTGGGAGGTGGGCGTCGACGGCAGCCGCTTGCGCCGCCTCACCGGAACCCCTGCCGACTGGACCGCCGGGGAGGAAGGCCGCGAGACCGCACTGGTGGAGGATTTCGACCCCTGCTATCTGCCCGACGGTGGAATTGCCTTCGTCAGCACGCGATCGCAGACCCACATCCGCTGCCAGTACGGCTTCAGGTACTTCGCCAACTTCCTGCTGTACCGCGCCGACGGCGACGGGGCGAACATCCGGCCGCTCTCGTTCCCCGAGACGGAAGGCTGGCCCATGGGCGCCTACGCCACTCCCTTTCCGCTGAGCGAGGACCTGTTTCTGGCGGCCTACACGCCGGACCCGCTTGTGCGCGAGGGGAGCGTGCAGCGCGAAGCCGCTTACTGCATCGCTTGCCACGGGTTGGACAAGACCCAACCCCACGTCGACCTCCTGGGCACGCTCGAGCATGTTACCTTCGCTCGCACTCAATGGCCCGGCCCCAACAAGATGATCGTCAGCCGCGCCTATCACTCCCTCGTGACCCGCGACGGGCTGGTCAAGGTGGCCCACGCCGACATGGAAGCCGACTACAGCACCCCCAAGGACTACTTTGCCCACGCCGGCCGGCTGGCGAACATGCTGCTTTCAAGGCACCCGGACGAGAAGGGCAAGGCCCGGGTGAATCTCGACCGGGAGAGCTTCGCGCGGATCGTCGACTGGCTGGACGTCAACGCGGTCTGCTACGGCGACTACTCCTGGAACAAACTGGAATGGCGAGAACCCTTGCCCGAGGGCGAGCGTACACTGCGCGAGCACGTCCGCGGCAGGTTCGGGCCCGCCGTGGCCGAGCAACCCTTCGCCGCGCTGGTGAACGTTGCCCTGCCCGAGGAAAGCCGGATCCTCAAGGCGCCCCTGTCGACGAAGGCCGGCGGTTGGGGCTTGTTCCCGGAAAAGGAGTGGCGCGACCCCGCGGACCCGGACTGCCTCCGCATGCGGCACCTCGTGGAAGGCTCGATCGCCCCGCAAACGCACCACGACGTCGCGGGCACCTGCGGCCGCGACGCCCGCTGCGCGTGCGACAGTTGCTGGGTCCGCTTGAAGAACAGCCGAGAGCGGGAAAAGGTTACGTCCAAGGTGGGCGTACCGAACAAATAGTTCTGCCCCCTTTTCGTCGCCTGGCAAATTCTTGGGGGGGTGGGGGGCGATTGACAAGCTGGATTTCGCCGATCAACATCACAGTTGTCGGCCTGCCGCCGAGGGGTTCCGACAGGCACCACAAGGGCAAGAACCCCGTGAACGCATACCGATTTCTTATCCGTTAAGGCGTGATGCAAGTCAAAGGAGAGGATTCCGATGTGTGAACATTGCACAAGACGAGAGTTCCTGGGAACCGGAGTGGCGGCGAGTGGTTTGATGCTCGCCGGCGCAGCCTGGACGCACGCTTGGGCTTCCGAATCGCCCCCCAAACCCCCGACGAAATCGCGGATCTGCGTCATGTTCACGGGCGCCCCCGGACCGGAGGACCGCGGGTGGAACGCCGATCCCAAGCAGATGGAAGCCATGAGAACCCGTCTGGCCAAGGCCGAGAAGGAGTTGGGAAACATCGAACTGCTGATCGGCAAATCGAACAGTGTCGAACAGACCGCGGCTTTGTTGAAGGCAGCGGGGCCGACCGCGCCGGTGCTCGCCATCAACCTGCATTGCTTTGCCTTGACGCGGGTGGTGCAGCCGATTCTCGACGGGAAGCATCCGCTGCTCGTCTTCTCTTTGCCGGCCAGCGGTCATGATTGGATGTATCCTCACCGTTGGCAGCGTCAGGGTCATCCGGTCACGCTCCTGCCCAGCAGCGACTATAACGAACTCGAACGAGCGATTCGTCTGCTCCGGGTGATCCCCATGATGCGGCAGACCCGGATCCTGCTTTTCCCACCCGCTCGCGGCACGGCGCCCGCGCAGTCGCCGGAAGAAGTCAAGAAGCGTCTGGGGGCCGATGTCGTGGCCGTCGCCGAGAAAGCCTTCGACGACCTGATTTCTGCCGCCGACGACAAGGCGGTTCGAGCCGAGGCCGCACGCTGGACCGAAGGAGCGAAAGCGATCATCGAACCCAACCAGGAGGATATCACGAAGGCGGCCCGCATCAGTGTGGCGCTGCAGAATCTGATGAAACAGGAACAGGCGCAGGGGCTGGCCATCGGCACCTGCATGGGTTGGTTGCCGAAAGGGTTCCCCTGCCTGGGCTTCACGCGGCTCCGCGACTGCGGTATCCCGGCCGCCTGCGAGGGTGACATGGACTCGTTGTTGACCATGCTCCTGCTCCAATACGCCATCGATCGTCCCGGATTCCAGGGCAACGCGACTTTCGACACCTCGCGCAACGCTCTGTGGACCGCCCATTGCACGGCGCCGCTGCAGATGGACGGCCGGGACCTCAAGCCGGCGCCCTACCTGTTGCGTGGGCATTCCGAAGTGGGCGGCAGCGGCTGTGTGCCCGAGGTACAGTACCGCCTTGGCGAAACCATCACGCGCACCAAGCTGGTCAACCTGGATACGATCCTCGCCTCCACGGGCAAAATCATCGAGGTGCCGGAGAAATCGGTCCGGGCCTGCCGCACCCAGATCGTCACCGAAGTGCGCGACGCGGCGAAGATGGCCGCCAACTGGAGCAGCGTCCTCGATACCGAGGACGCCATGACGCTGCTGCACCGGGTGGTGTTTTACGGCGACCATATGGACAGCATCCGCCACCTTGCGCGGCTGATGAACCTGAACGTCGTCGAGGAAGGCTGAACTCCTGGGCCAAAGCCCGTGAGGAAGGACGTGCGGTTGTCATTCCCTTTGGGGTCAGCATTCCCTTCCCTTTGGGGTCAGAGCTTGAATGAATAGTACGACACTCCAGGTCTTTCAAGTCAGGGAAACATCATATTCTCCCGGGTTTTCTTGGGTGTTCTTGGTCTTCCAGCAACTCCGAGCTGTATCCTCGTACCGGAAATCTCATAAAACATAAAACACGGGGGAAACACGATTCTCCTGGCTTGAAAGTCCTGTACGACACTCCTAATGGTGCCCGGTCTTTACTATTCACTGTTCAAGCGTCGCGGTAGGGACGCCGGTTGCCCGGCGCCCCCCGCACAGATCCGTACGTGAAGGATTACTTCATCCGGCTCTTACCTCGGGTACCTGACGATCAGACGCGAGGTCTTCCCGTACCCCCGGCCAC
>CAYTJV010000299.1:0-9314 GCA_964438165.1 uncultured Planctomycetaceae bacterium
AAATCAGCAGGAACGGTTCTTCTACGCGTGTCCCGGCGGGGGTCGGCAATGGCAATCGACAAACCCCGTTGGCTCCATTCCCCTCTTCCGGACGGCATTCACTAGTTGCGGTTCGCTATGGCCCTAAGCGAGTTTTCGCACTAGAATGCCAGCCCCCCAATTGCACGGAGGTACATGATGGCTACCGCGAGTCCGGTGGGTCCAAAAAAACGCCGACGGAAGCTCAATGTTCTGCTACGGAGCCGGCTGAGGCTGGCTATTCCCCCATATTGGGCACGACCCAAGGTCTTCGTGTCCGTGCTGGCGGTCGTCTTCGTCATTTGGCTCCTCCCCACGCTCCTCGGGCATACGCCGCTGGTGTCCTGGATTGCCAGCCGGGCGGCGGCCGACGTGAATGGCCGGATCGAAGTGCAGTCGGCTTCCTTGGGCTGGTTCTCGCCCGTCAGGCTGTACGGGCTGAAGATCGTCGATCAGGAGAATCATCCGGTGGTCGAAGTGCCCGAGATTCGCGGCGACCGGGCTCTGACGGCCATGCTCTGGAGTGCCGCGGACATGGGCCGATTCCGACTGGAGGGCCCTAAGTTCACCGTGGTCCTGCGCGACAACGGCAGCAATGTGGAGGAGGTATTCGCCAAGTACCTGGCGCCTCGCGAGAAGAAGAAGATCGATCTGGCCGTGGAGATTGTCGACGGGAGCGTGTCGATCGAGGATGCCCGCTCCCAGCGGACGTGGCAAATCGACAAGTTAGCTCTCGACTTCGCCATGCCTGCCGACCGCTCGCGTCCCTGGGAGTTGAAGACCTCGGGGCTAATTGCGGGTTCCCAGCGCGGCGGCAGCTTCGATCTGGCGATGCGAATTCAGCAGGTGGACCGAGATGGGGCTGCCGGTGGACCGCCTCCCACGGAATCCGCGGAGGGCGATGCCGAGTCCTCCGGACCCGATTCCATCAGCCTGAAAACCGAGGGGCTCTCCCTGGCAATGTTCGATCCCCTCATCCGGCGAGCCATGCCGGGCCTGCGCTTGGCCGGCCGGCTTTCCGCCGGCGTCGAGTGCCGCTGGGACAGCAGGCGGCCTGACAGTCGGGCGACCCTTCAGACAAGCGTCGTCACCGAGGAGTTGAGACTCTCCGGGCCGATGTTCGGCAGCGATCAGCCCTCTCTGGCACGGCTTCGCGTGGACGGCGCCGTGGCCTGGCAGAACGGCGTGGTGCAGTTCGATCGGGTGACGACGGAGTCGGAGCTCGGTTCGTTGTCGCTCTCCGGCACGGTGGACCTCAGCGGCCACGCCCGCGCGGCGATACGGCAGAGCTATGAACTGAGTGGGCAGCTCGACCTGGCCAGGTTGGCCGCCATCCTGCCCGATACGCTGAGAATCCAAAAAAACACGAAAATCACGTCGGGCCAGGTGCAGTTGGCGTTCTCTGGCCGTCCGGGCCAGGAGGGAATGGGCTGGAAGGGGCGGCTGGAGGTCTCCAACTTAACGGCCAACAACGGCGGCCGGCCCGTGGTGTGGAAGCAGCCCGTCCTGGTCACCCTGGCGGCGAAGGAGACGGCCCAAGGTCCGGTCATCGAGAACCTCAAGTGCGAGTCGAGCTTCCTCAAAGTGCAAGCCTCGGGCACGCCAAGCCAACTGACCGGCACGGCCACTTTCGACGCGGGCAAACTCGCCGAGCAATTGCGGGGCTTCGTGGACCTGGCGGGAACTCGCTTGGCGGGGGACGGCTGGGCCCAGTTGAACTGGAAGCGGACCGCCGACGGCACGTTCGACGCCGGCGCCCAGTTCCGCCTCAATGGATTCCAATGGGCCGTGCCCGAGCGCCCGGCGTGGACCGAAGACGCGCTTACGCTGACCGTCTCCGCGACGGGGCGGACCGATTCTACCGCGCGGAACCGGCTCGATACGGCCGTGGTGAAGTTGGAGTCGGGCAGGGACCTCGTGGAGGTGCGGCTGGTGGAACCGGTGGCCGATTTCCGTGGCAGCGGTCCTTGGTCGCTGGAAGTCCACTCCCAAGGACAACTCGCTCGATGGCCGGGTCGACTCGCCCTGTGGCTCCCCTCGAAGAATTGGACCGCCGGCGGCTCGTACGATCTGGTGACCGGAGCGACCATCTCCGAGACCGGGATCGCAGTGCGCCAGGCCCGCTTCACCGCGGACAATCTCGAGATTGCCGGCCCGAAGCTCGCCGTGCGCGAGCCGAAGGCAGAGTTGACGCTGGCCGGGCGGTGGGATGGAAAAACGCGTCGGCTGGAGTTGGACAGTGCCAGCGTGTCGTGCGCGACGATTGCCGCCCAGGCCAACCGGTTCGTGTGCGCGGTTCCGCCCCGCGAGCCCGTGGAGCTAAGCGGGACGGTCACCTACCAGGCGGCGCTGGACCGCATTCGGGGATGGACCGCCGTGGACCCGAAGACTCCGCCCTCATGGCGTTTGGCAGGCCGACTAGGCGGCAAGGCGGAATTTCAGCAGTCGGTCGGGCTGATTACGGGCCGCGTCGACGGTCAGGTCACCGATCTGGACATCGTCCATAGTTCCGGCCAGCGCTATCAGGAGCGCGAGGTCCGTTTTGTCGGCCAAGGCAATTACAACGATGTGAGCCGACTGGTCCACATCGAACAGGCCGAATTCACGTCCGCCACGATTCGATGCGCGCTATCGGGCAAGATCGTCAACGTCGGCGCGCAGCCCGATCTCCAATTGGCCGGCCGGATCGACTACGACATGGATCGCCTCTCTCAGTTCATTCGTTCGATGGTCGGCGAGGGGGTCCGCCTGGGGGGACGCGGCTCCAGCCCGATCGCGTACCAAGGCGTGTGGGGGTCTGACACTGCGGTGGCTGCGGGCAAGCTGGGTTGGACTTGGGCCCAGCTCTACGGATTCCAGCTCGGAGCCGGCGAACTGCAGGCATCGCTCTCCAAGGGGGTTTTCGAGGTCCGGCCCCTTGACCTGGAGTGCAACGAGGGACGTCTGCGAATGGCCCCGCAGTTCAGGTTTGCCCAGGAGCCGAAGGAGATTTCATGTGCCGCCGGGCGCGTGGTGGACCAAGTCCGGTTGACTCCGGCTATGTGCGGCACGCTGCTCCAGTACATTGCCCCGCTGTTGGCGGGGACCACTTCGGCAGAGGGTCGTTTCTCGATCGATCTGGAGGGCTTCCGGCTCCCCCTGGCCAGTCAGGGGACACTCGCGAATTCTGCGTACTCGCCGGTGAAGTGGTCCGAGGCGGAGATCGCCGGCAAACTGGTGATCCACTCGGCGCAAATCGGCCCAGGCTTCCTCATCCAGGAACTCGCCCAGTTGTTCGGCCGCGCGACCCCGGCCTACCTCATCCAAGAGTCGACCATCCCCTTCCGGATGACCAAGGGCCGGATCTATCACCAGCAGATGGACCTGGTGTTCAATGAAATGAAGCTCCGCACCTACGGATCGGTGGGGTTGGATCAATCGCTCGCGCTGATGGTCGAAATGCCCATCCCTCCCAAGTGGCAAACCGGGAAGATCCTCGGGCCGGCGCTCAAGGACCAGGTCATCAAGTTGCCTATCGGCGGCAATTTGCGGCAGCCCAAGATCGATCGGACGGCCTTCGATCAGATCGCTCGGCAGTTCCTTCAGAACGCCACCCAGACCGTAATCAAGAACCGCATCGGCGGACAACTCGACAAGTTGATGGGACCGCTTCCGAAGCGGTAGCCGATGGGGTAGGCTAAGCGGTGCCATGAAGATCGTCCTCTTGGGCACCGCGGGCTACCATCCCAGCGAGCGTCGGCACACGCCCTGCATGTTGATCCCGCAGTACGGCGTAATGCTCGACGCGGGCACGGCCTTGTTTCGCGCCGCGCCCTATCTCCAGCCGCCCCGGCTGGACATTTTCCTCACGCACGCGCACCTGGATCACATCATTGGGCTCACGTACCTGCTGAGCGTGCTTCACCTCCGTCCGCTCGAAAAGGTATGTGTCCATGCCCTGCCCGACGTCCTGCGGGCCTTGGCCGAGCACCTTTTCGCCCCCGCGGTCTTTCCCGTCAAACCGCCTTTTGAAATGCACCCCCTGGCCGCCAAGGTCGACCTGCCGGGATCGGGCGTGCTGACGCACTTCCCCTTGGAGCACCCAGGCGGATCGATCGGCTACCGGCTCGAGTGGCCCGGTCACTCGATGGCCTACGTGACCGACACCACCGCCGCGCCGGACGCGCCGTACGTGGAGCACATCCGCGGCGTCGGCTTGCTGCTCCACGAATGTTATCTTCCCGATACCCATGCCGATTTCGCCCGCAAGACCGGGCACAGCCACACCACGCCGGTTGCCGAGCTGGCGCGTCGTGCCGGCGTGGGGCGCTTGGTGCTCGTGCACCTGAATCCCCTGGACAACTCGGACGACCCCGTGGGATTGGACGCCGCCCGAGCCATCTTCCCCCAGACCGTGCTCGGGGAAGATCGCATGGAAGTGGAGTTCTAGCTCCCCATGGCGGGCCGGGTTATAATGGGCATAAAGGAGGTGCGTTATCATGCAGTCCGCTTTGCACGTCTCTACCACAGTGCTCCGCGGCAACAAGATTGAGATTTCCGCGCCCGGTTTGAGGGAAGGCGAATCGGTGGACGTCTTGGTCTTTCCGGCCGAGTCCGGCCCTCCTCGGCATCGCTCCGCCTTGGACATCATCGAGGCCCTCCAGGGACACCGGCTCTTCCAGACCGTTGAAGACGTGGATACTTACCTCAAACAGGAGCGCGGAGCATGGGATCGTTAGCGCTTCCTGCTTCGGGCTCAATCTACGTTGACACGAGACAGTTTTGGGGAACCTACCATGCCTAAGGAAACCATGACTTCCCGCCAGCGGATGCTCGCGGCCCTGAACCACCGGGAGCCGGACCGGGTGCCGATCGACCTTGGGGGCAACCAAACGGGGATCCACAAGTTCGCCTACCAGGCCCTCACCAAACCCCTGGGGATCGACGATCCGGTGACGATCATGGACGCCGTGCAGCAGCTCGCGCAGCCGTGCGAGGCGGTGCTCCAGCGGTTCCACGTGGACACGCGGTACGTGAGGGCGGGGGCGGCATCGGATTTCAAGGGGGGGATCGTGACTGAGCGGCGCGACGGCCGGCTGTGGCACGACCTGGTGGATGAGTTCGGCGTGCGCTGGTCGATGCCCGACGACCAGCCATTCTTTATGGACATCACCCACCACCCGCTGGCCAACGCCACGATCGACGACGTCCGCACGTACCCGTTCCCTAAGGGCGACGATCCCGGTCGCTTCGCCGGGCTGCGCGAGCGCGCTTTGACGCTCAAGAGAGAAACGCCCTATGCCGTGGTGAGCGGCATTTGCGGAGTGGTGTACGAGATTTGCTGGTACATGCGCGGGCTGGAGCAGTGGTTCATGGACATGCTCCAGCAGCCCGAGTTCTGCGAAGCGATGCTGGACCGCACGCTCAAGTTCTGGCTCGATTTCGCCCGTGGGTTTCTCGACGAGGTGGGCGACCTGCTCGACGTGATCATGATCGGCGACGATCTGGCCGGGCAGAAGGGGCCGCTCTTCCGGCCCGATTTCTACCGCCGCATCGTCAAGCCGCGGCAGAAGCAGCTCGTCCAGTACATCCGCTCCCGGACCAAGGCGAAGATCTGGTACCACACCTGCGGCGCGTGTACGGAGTACATCCCCGACCTGCTGGACAACGGGATCGACATCCTCAACCCGGTGCAAATCAGCGCCGCCTGCATGGAGCCGGCCGATCTCAAGGCCCGCTTCGGCGATCGGCTGGCGTTCTGGGGCGGGGCCATCGACACCCAGCACGTCCTGCCCGTCGCCCCGCCGGAGACGATCCGCGAGCACGTGCACCGCAATTTGGCGATCTGGAAGCCGGGCGGGGGGTACGTGTTCAACAACGTCCACAACGTCCAGGCCCTGGTGCCCGCGGAGAACATCGTCGCCCTGTTCGACGCCGCCTATGAGTTCGGGTTTTACGATTAGTCGCGCGAAATTCGGGGCAGGCCCCTGGGTAGCCGATGGGCTGGGAGATCGGTAGACTAGCGAAGATTCGGCAACTGAATCGGCATCGTAACGGATTACCGTGATGAATGAATCGCTTGGCGCCTCTTCAGACCCCCCCGGCCGCTGTCCAGCGTGCGACAACGAGCTCAACTTAGGAACTTCGCTTCCCGCCGCCGAAACCCCGTGCCTCCAGTGCGGCAAGCCTCTGTGGTTCGTCCACAGCGAGATCAACCACGTGGCGGTCATTCGGTTCTTGCCGGGCCGGATTCTCAAGGAGGCCGAATTTCAAACGCTCCGCGAGCTCCTCTTCTCCCGCAGTCCCAGCCCGCACGTGGTGCTCAATCTCAACGACTGCCAATACTTCAGCGACACGACGCTGGCCGGCTTCATCCTGTTGTACAAGAAGCTCACCGAAGCGCGCGGCAAGCTGAAGATCTGCTGCCTGCGCTCGCCGATGCTCGACGTCTTCAAGTTGGCCCGGCTCGATCAACTCTTCGACATCTACGACGACGAGAAGGCCGCGCTGGCCAGCTTCTGACGCGGAAGGTTCGGCGATCTTGGAGCAGGCGGAAGGAACCGACCCGTCGTACTTCGAGTTCACCGGTTTCACGCCCGACAAATGACCGTCATCATCGACCGATGTCCGTTCCACGACACGGAGACTGCCGTCGAAACGCCGTCCGGGCGGATGCCCATACGCGCGACCCTCGGATCAGCGCGGTCCCATCCGAGGCATGTCCAAGCCGTGCCGGTACAGATCCGGCACGACGTACTCGCCTTCCGTCAGGCCGATTACTCCAGCCTCGCTGAGGTCATTGATTTGCCGGTCGTGGAGTCGCTGTCTCAGGTGCTCGATTTTTCCCCCGGCATTGAGGCCGCGGAGCGTTTCGAGTGCGGACAGAAGTTCGGGATATTCCTCACGAACTGCGTCGACTCGCTGACGGGACGTGGGTTCCAGGGCGTCGGACAGCGATTGCCGCGAAATCACCGATTCCTCCGAGGTGCGCTGACGTTCCCGCAGACGTTCGCGCTCAACGCCGATCGCCTCACGGAGAAGACAGATCAAGTCACGAGGATAGACCGCGCCTTTTGCGTCCCGAAGCCGTCGAAGAACCCAGCTCCTGGAGAGCGAGTGCTTGCCGGTCCAGATGTGGTGCTCGAAAAGCCGGTCCAGATACGGGTATAGGTCCGTTTCTGCGGCTGCCTCAACAGCCCCCTGGTCTATCACAGGCGTAGGTAACGATCGCTCGCACCAGCCTCGGAACTCCCCCGAGTGGAGTGCTCTCTTGACGACGAGACGCCAGAGGTTCCGGTCGTCCCACACGAGCTTCATTTCCCTGCCACGCATATGGGACTTTTCGGGAAAAGACAGGTCCTGCCACAAGTCCGTCCGAAGGAAGACCTTAACGGCTACGCACTTCAGACTTGAGAACGAAGCCTGCCACGCCATGAACAAATCAACCAAGCCTCGCCTGCGCCGGTCTGTATCCGCCTTGAAGGCCGCATCCAACCCATCTAGGCACAAGGCGACCTGTTTGTGCTGTCCGGCCAAGGAGGCATCCAACTGCCGCCAAGCATCAAGGACGCGCACGGCAATGCCTTCTGCGTGCAGTCTCTCGATCAACTGCTCAACCATGATTGGTTGGCCCGGCAATTGAGAGAGGGCTGCCGCCAAGTCTCGGATCTCGGAGTTGGCAATCGCGCTCAGGTCGGGTAGCACGGAGAGCATGTACAGGCACCAGAAAACGTCCATCGATGGCACGGCGTCCTGGATGGTGCACAACAGGACGGGCCCGAGACCTATTTGGGGCCCGTGCACTGCAAACACGCCCTCTTTCTTCTTGGTGACATAGGAGAAGAGCGCCGTTTTCCCCGACCCTTTTCCTCCCAGGATTACGGCCACACGAGGGGACTCAAGTTCCTCGATGTGCTGAGTGCGAAGGAAGAGCGACTCCACGAGCCTCAGGTCTTGTTCCGCAAACAGCTCGTAACACGGCTCGGTATCTTCGAGCAGTCTCGGCTTCTTGGACACGTCGAGAAGAACTGCCGGCCGCGGCGGCGGAAGTGCCCCGGTCACATAAGAGATTACCTCCTGGAAGGCTGCAAAGTGATTCTCGCGGGGCTCGGTCTCCGTCGGCAGTCGCTCCAGATCCGCAAGACGTTCATCGTATGGGATGAGTGCCGGTTCTTGGCGGGCGATCTCAGCGATGTCGGCAGTGTCCTCCTCACTGCGTTCCATGCGCTGGAGCACCTCCAGCCGCACCCGATTCAGATACTCAAAAGCGTCTTGAATGCGCTGCAGGTGCGAACCCGAGAAACGCGACGCGAGAATCGTCGAAGCCACGCAGAAAACGTCGGGCTTCGGCTCTTGCCCTCGCCGGATACGGTCCCCCTGCTCCTCCGTCAGCAACGAAACCACTCTCCCGATGCCGTCGAGTTGGACCTTGAACGGACCAAAGATGGCGATGACCAGATCGGTCAGCGACCGCAGGCATAGATTCGATGTGTCGTTAAAGCCCGTGGGGGCATCGATGAGGATCGCGTCCGGCCGGAGGGACTCGGTCAACTCGTCAAAAAGGTCCTCGAACGGCGACGAGAATTGGAATCGGCGGTTCTTCCCCGGCTGACTGTAAATGGGCGGAAGGTTCACAAGTTCTCGCCAGTCCAGGGTCTGGAGTGTTTCCAGATAGGACTTGTCCATGCTGCCGGCCTGCAAAAGGTACAACGCGCCCGACGCCTTTGGGCCCGGGGGAATCTCCTCGACCAGGTCCTGGACCTTGAGCGAACTGCGGCGGCTCCACTGCCCGAGGTATTCGACGAGACCGGGGGCAGGCTCTCTTCCGAACAGGGCCCAAAGGCTCGGTGCCGACAGATCCAGATCGACCACGACGATGCGACGGCCGTCGCGCGCCAATGCCCAAGCGGTATGAGCCAGGCAGAAGCTCCGCCCGGTCCCTCCCTTGTACGCGTAGAAGCCGATCACCTTTGGACGAGCTTGGATAGTCATGCTGCTTCCACCGGGATAGCCGGCAACGGACGTGCGAAATCGCTCAACGAAGGCACTACGTCAAGTGACTCAAGCCAGTCCTCCAGTTCCTTCAACTGCCGCTCGATGTTTTCGCCACCGTTCGGGAACAAGGAGGCCAGACGCTTGCCCTCGACGATCAGGCGGTATGCGTCGTGCTTGCGCCCGGCCTCGCCCCAAGCGGTGACAGCGGCGTACATGTCGGCCCAGCCGTTGGGTTCCCGGTCGTGAAGCAGTTGCCCAGCCAGGTCCTCGTGGATCTGCGCCATTTGACCGAGCTTACGCACGGCAAGCCGATACGATCCTTG
>CAYTJV010000300.1:0-9301 GCA_964438165.1 uncultured Planctomycetaceae bacterium
ATCGGCTTCATCCGCATCGCCACCTTTTCTCCGTCCATCTCCGCCACCGCCGCGCCCGCCGCGTTCGAAACCGAGATGACCTTCTTCAACGCCAACACCGACGGTCCCGTCATCGATGCCCTGCCCAACCCCGGCGGCAGCCCGGGGAAAAAGCCCGGCGACGTACTTTCCAGGCCGTGCTTCTCCTTGGGATACGTGGGCAGCCACGTGATGCAGAAATAGAACCCGTAGCTGTTCGGAAAATACATCAGGCACAGCGCCCACGTGTTGCGATGCCTCAGCAGCCGGCGCCAATACTCCCAGCCCTCGGCATGACCGCCGTCCGGCTCGCGCCCGCCGACGATCCGCTCCAGCTCCGCTGTGTTGACGGCCGTGTGCTCCGCCGGCTCGTCGCGGAACCAGCGGTACCAGACGGCCGCCCACGCGACGCCGATCAGCCCGAACAGGACGAACACCGTACGCCAGTGGACTACCTGCGTCAGCGCCATGACGATCACCGGCGTCACGCCGCCTGCCAGGTGCGCGCCGCTGAAGAAGATGCCCTGCACCGTGCCGCGTTCCGAGCGCGGCACCCATCGCGAGAAAGTCCGCGCCGCGCTCGGCCACGCGCCTGCCTCGCCTGCGCCGAACAGGAATCGCGTCACTACAAGTGAAGTGAAGTTGAACGCCGCGGCCGTGAGCGCGGTGAAGGCAGACCACCAGAGCACGATCCGCGTCAGCACCCGGCGCGTGCCGCGGCGATCGGCCCACCGCGCGGTCGGAATCTCGAACGCCGCGTAGGCCAGCGCGAATGCGCTATAGACCCAGCTCATCTGGTCCTTGCTCAGGCCGAGGTCGCGCATGATGTCGGGCGCGAGCGTGGCGATGCAGGCGCGGTCCAGGTACGTGACCATCGCCAGCAGCACGGCCATCGCCACGACGGCATGGCGCACGTGCGTGGGGCGGGGCGGCGGAAAGTTCGGAGCGGTGGGCGACGTTGGCTGATTGGTCGGACGCATCGAATTGCAGGGAATCAAACGGCAAACTAACGTGTGGAATGCCACGGGCTTGCCCCATTATTGACGCCGTCCTGCCTCCGCGATAGGCTTCACGCTGGTCGAGAAGTTCTGACATGCCCGTCGGTCTCCCCCAGACGCCGACCGGGAGCGCGTACGAGGAGGGACGCGAAATGGCCAAGGCACGGCAATACCCGACGATTCTCCGTTTCCCTGGAGTACTCGCGCTCGGGCTGGCCATCGTCGTGACGGCGATTTGGCCGGCAACGCAAGTCGCCGTGGCCGCCGCCGAGATCGACCCGGACGCGACGCTCAACGCCGTCACGCGCTACCGTCACGGCGATGAGCGCAAGCCGCTGCACGCTCTGGAACAACTGGTCCGGCACGCCAACAGCCTGGGCGGCGACGACGCCCGTGGGTTTCGCCGCAATTTGGCCGACCGCATGGCGTCGCTCTTGACCTCGAAGGAAGCGACGCCCGCAGCCAAGGCGTTCCTCTGCGGGCAGCTCGCGGCGATCGGGACGGAACAACAGGCCCCAGCGCTGGCTTCCCTGTTGGCGGACAAGGAATTGGCGCAAGCGGCTCTCAGCGCGCTTGTCCAGATTCCTGGTCCCGCCGTCGATCAGATCCTGCGCGACGCTTTGGGGAGCTTGAAAGGCGATCTGAAGATCGGCGCCGTGAATGCGATTGGCCAGCGCCGCGACCGCGCGGCCACGCAGTGCCTGGCTGCCATGCTCGCAGGCGCCGACGAAGCATTGGCCTGCGCGGCTGCCAGCGCCTTGGGCAAGATCGGCTCCGATGCGGCCCTCGCGGAGTTGCAGAAAGCCTTGGCAAAGACCAAGGGGCGATTGAGAACGGAGGTCGCCCATGCCTGTTTGACGTGCGCGGACCAGTTGCTCGCCGAGAAAAAGGGCGAATTAGCGGCGGCAGTCTACGCGCAACTCTCCGGACCAGGCGAACGGCAAGAGGTGCGCATGGCGGCGCTCCGCGGGGCGGTGCTGTCGAACCCCGGGAAGGCCGCGAGCGCCGTGTGCGAAGCCCTCGTCAGCGGAGATCCCGCACTGGAGAATATGGCCGTTCAACTTGTGCCGGAGGTTCCAGGGTCTGCCGCGACGGAGCAGCTCGCCAAGTGCCTCGGCAAGGCATCCCCGCCGGTTCAGGCGTTGCTTCTCGGCGCCCTGGCCGTTCGGCGCGACGCGGCGGCGCGGAGCGCCGTGGAAGCGGCGGCATCGAGCAAAGACCAAGCGGTCCGCCTCGCCGCGCTCAGCGCCCTTGGGACGTGTGGGAATGATTCCACGGCAAGAATCCTGCTGGATCGGACGATCGCCGGCGCCGCAACGGCCGAAGGCGAGGCGGCGCGCAATAGCCTCATGCGGTTGCGGGGAACAGGCGTCAACGAGATCCTCGCCGGCGCGATCGCTCAGCAGGGCGCCCGCGCCAAGGCGGAGTTGATCCGCATTCTCGCCGCGCGGAACGCCGTGGGCGCGACCGCCGATCTCAAGAAAGCGGCGGAAGACGCGGACGCCGCGGTCCGCAAGGAGGCGTGGAAGGCGCTGGGCAGTTTGGCGAGGGCACAGGAGGCGGCATCGCTCGTCGATTTGCTCATTCGCGCCCGAGAGGACGATCGCGACGATGCGGAAAAGGCCGTGACGGCCGTTCTCAAGAGACCCGACCGGCCCGACGTGCGCGCGGTGTTGGAAAGACTCGAGGCCGCCCAGGCGCCGGCAGCCCGGGCAGCGCTGGTCCGGATCGTGAGCATGGTGGGCGACGACCGCGCGCTGGTTATGCTGCGCAAGGCCGTCCAGTCCGCCGACGCCGTGGTGCGCGATGCCGCGGTCCGCGGGCTGGCTGCGTGGCCGACGTCCGCGGCGTTTGAAGACCTGGTGAATCTCGCACGCCATTCCAAGGAGTCGGTTCACCGCGTGCTGGCCCTTCGCGCCGCGATTCGGCTGTCGAGCAAGGTCGAAGGGCGCACGCCTGAGAAGATGACCGGTTTCATCGCGGAGTTGATCCAGCTTGCCGGCCAGACCTCCGAGCGCAAGGGGGTGCTTGCGGAGTTGGGGCGGTGCCCGACACTCGAGGCACTCCACCTGGCCCAAAAATACCTCGCCGATCCGGAGCTTGCCACCGAGGCCGGCGTCGCGGTTACGCAGATCGCCTCCGCCATTCGGGAGACGCATCGGGACGCGGTGCTGGCGGCCCTGCGCCCGTTGTTGACCGGCCAGCGGGATCCGGTCGTCGTCGGCAGGGCCCTCAAGGTGCTCAAAGACATTCTCAAGCCGGCCAACCTCGCGCTGGGCGCCACGGCCAGCAGCCCCGATGGTTTGGAGTCCGACGGCACCTCTGGCGGAGACCAGGCGGCGATCGACGGGAACCCGGACACGTATTGGGATGAAGTCGACGGGGCCGATCAGTACCGGCTCAAGGTGACTTTCCAGCAGCCGACCGACGTGTCGTCGATCCATATCTTCTGGCACCCGTACGAGCAGCACCAGGCAAAGAATTTCGACGTCCTCTGCGACGGCAAACTCGCCAAGGATGTCCGCAATGCGAAATGCTTCGAGAACGAGATGTTCGTGGCGTTTGCGCCCCTGCGATGCACGTCGGTGGAGCTGGTCATCCCCGGCAAGAACGGCCTGGTCAGTCCTTGCATCCACGAATTGCAGATATTCGGCCCTTTTTCGCCTTCGACCGCCGGAAGCGGCGCTGTCCAGCCGTCGAAGCCGCCCAAGTACGGATGGAAGCAGACCGACGGCGTGTTGGCCTTGATCAACCATGATCGGGTCGTCTGGCAGTTCAACTACGGCAAGAATCTGGCCAAGCCGTTTTTCCATCCCGTCGCCTTGACCGACGGAACCGTGCTGACGGCGCCGAGTCCGGCGGACCATCCGTGGCACCGTGCGCTCTGGTTCTCCTGGAAAATGGTGAACGGAGTGAACTACTGGGAGGAAAACCCCGCGATGGGCAAGTCCCAGGGAATAACCGACGTGCGAGCCGCCAAGGTTTCGCCCAGCGCGGACGGCTCAGCGCGGATCGAGCTGGCGATCGACTATCACCCGCCCGGCGCGCCTGCCGTATTGACGGAAGACCGCCTGATCGAGGTAAGCGCTCCCGACAACACAGGCGCCTACCGCATCGACTGGCACAGCGCGTTCACGGCGGGCGAGAAGGATGTCCTGCTGCAAGGCGGATCGGCCGGGGGCGGATACGCCGGACTCTCCGTCCGCATTTCTCAAGCCTCCCGCGACTGGGTTCTTATCGACAGCGAAGGCCGGCGGGACGTTGACACCGGTCCCGCAAACCCGATGGGCATCGCCGCCAACACCCACGGAAAACGGGCCCGCTGGATGGACTTCTCTTTGGTCGACGCAGCCACGGGCCAGCCCTGCGGGATCGCGATCCTCGATCATCCCTCCAACCCGCGCCATCCCTCGCAGTGGCACAACGTGATGGCCGCCGCCGGCCGCTTCGGCTACTTCAGTCCGGCCATGTTGTGGAGCGAGCCGTACAAGCTGCCCGCAGGCCAGCGGTTCACGCTCCGCTACCGGATCCTCGTCCATCCCGGCCGGGGGGCGAAAGACGTCATCGAGAACGAATGGCGGGCGTTCGCGTCGCAGTAATCTTCGCCGTCCAGAGGATGGCGTTGAGCACGAGCTTGCGGAAATCGGCGTTGTGGAAGCTGGCAAGGTAATGCGGCCCGGTGCAGGCGAAGGCCCGGCCGCCATCGACACGCTCGCAGCACCAGCCGATCACCTGTTTCTCGGGCCGCTCGGGCGGGAGCATCGCCGTCAGAATCGGCGTAACGCGCCGGTCGCCCGGCCGGAAGAATATCTTGCAGTAGAACTCCTCCTCGGGGAATTTCATCGGCCGGACGCCGCGGCAGATCGGATGCTCCGGGGCAGCCAACGCGACCTCGATGTTGCGGGCCATGGGGTGCAGCGAGTAGTCGCGCTTCTTGTTGCCGCCGACCCAGTCGAGGAAGCGCTCCTCCACATCGTTGTCCACGGCGGTGGCCGCGTGGAAACAGACCAGCCCGACGCCGCGCCGCATCAGTTGATCGAGCTTTTCCACTTTGTCCTTGTTGCGGGAGCTGACCAGGTGCAAGTCCCATCCTTCCCACATCAGGACGATCGTGGCGGCATCGTCCAGCTCGCTGGGGTCTTTGGGCCAGGCATCGAGATAGATTTGCGTCCGCGTGGGCGGGAGGCCCGGCGATGTGTCGATCCATTGTTTCAAGAGCTGCGCGCCTTTGAGGTGTTCGTGGGCCCCGGGACCGTGCGTCTTGACACCGCCGAAGAAGACGATGTTCCTGGCCCGTGCCTCCGCCGAAGGGTCGGCGCCCCGGGCGGAGCGAAAGCCGGCGATCGTCACTAGCAGAGCCGCCACGATCCACAGAGCCGCAAAACGCTGAGGAGTCTTCATACAATCCCTCGGGCCTCGGGCGCGATCAAAGAGAAATGAACAATCAATAACGGGCAATGAACAATGCAAAATGCCGTGTGCTATTCTAACGTTGTTCATTGTTCCTTCAAACGGTTGTCATTATTTCTGTCGGGCACAAAGAT
Source organism: uncultured Planctomycetaceae bacterium (assembly GCA_964438165.1). Lineage (GTDB taxonomy): Bacteria > Planctomycetota > Planctomycetia > Pirellulales > Thermoguttaceae > CALFBP01. The sequence goes on from CAYTJV010000300.1 coordinate 5,561, forward strand.
CACAACAACCTCATGATCCGCGGAAAAGAGGTGCAGTTGTGAGAACGGTCGATTTGGGGAAAGAGGAAGTTGACCTGGAGGCCATCATCAATCTCGCCCGCCAGGAGCCGGTCTTGCTCGTGACCTCCGACGGGGAGGAGTTCTGCATCGCCGAGGCCGACGATTTCGAGAACGAGGTGAAATCGCTACGGGAAAGCCCAGCATTCCAGAAGTTCCTCGACCAGAGATCGGCATGTTCACGAAGAGTACCGCTGGAGGAGATCGAGAGACAGATCCAAGAGGAAGTCGCAGAGCGGCAGAAGAGCACCTGATGATGCGAGGTCAACCGTGGAGGCGCGGAATCACGGGGGCAATGATGACAGTCAAGACGAGGAGCGGCACGTAACCCCACCGTACGTAGAACAGATCCAGCGGCGTAGGGTTCCGCGGTCGGCGAAATATGATCGCCGCCACACCGATCCAGAAGCCTCCCATCACACAGGCGCCGATCCCCGCCGTGTACCCGCCATCCAAGAGCAACAACATGAAGAGCGTCAACAGAAGCTGGAGCAGAATCGCGGCTTTGATGGCATCGCGATATGCCGGAGCAACAGGAAGTGTGGTCATGGGCTCACTCCGGATAACTCGCGTCTCAGTCTCTCATTCGACATTCAGAACGACTCGTCGCCAACCCTCGCCTGTTGCCGCATCGTGCCGTCGCTCTCGATTCTCTCATAGAGGGTCTCAGGAGCGATGTCCGCGCCATTGGGCCAAGCGATCGTATCGCCCTCGATTCTGGCCCGGAAGAAGGCCAAGTCTCTGAGGGCCTCGAACACGGGGCCGCTGCCGACGTATTCGGTGAAGTCCACGTCGCCCTCAAGGCCGTCGTTGAAAGCGACGTGGTAGACGTAGTCGTGCTTGTACGCGATCGACGTAACGTAATTCAAGTTCCACATAGTCCACCTCAATCTTCTCCGTGTTCCTCCGTGTCCTCCGTGGTTCATTCTCCCGCGTCTTCGCGGACGCTGAACTCCAGTTTCCAGCGGCGATTCGTTTGAGGGCTCACGCACCAGAGTTCCAACATGCCGAGTTCGGTGACCCGGGCGTGGAAGCGGACCGGGACGTAGTCCTCTTCGACGGCCTCGTCGGCCGGGAGCGTGGTTTCCAGCGAGTCGGTCTCGGAAAGCTCGTCTTCGCTCCAGCGCGGCAGGACGTCGCCGGGCCGGTCCTGCTTGCGGACCGGGGAGCTGAAGAAACGGAATTGGGCCGGCTCGCCGACCACCAGGCCGATCTCGTCGGAAGGCACGTCGGTCTCGGTCCCCTCCTCCATGCCAATCGGCACCACGCACAGGGCCCGAAGCGGACGAACGGCCCCGGGCACGGCCAGGCCGGCGGTCTCGATGCCCACGTAGTACGCCCGGGCCGTGCCGCCGCGGATCCGCATCCCGCCGCGCTGCTTGGCCCAGCCGTAATAGGCTGCCCCCTTGGCCACGGCGTGGTCCAAGTCGGGCGCACCGACCAACGGGCGAGGCGGCGGGTCTTTCGGAAACCAGCCGGCCATGACTTCCAAGAGCCGTTGGCGGAGCATCTCGGCCTTGAACACGCCGCCGTTAAAGAGCACGTGGGTCGGCCGGGCAGGGTTGGCAGTATCGCTCCCCTGGGCCCGCAGGAAGGCCGCCAGGTGCCGCGTGACCGCCGTATCCGACTCGAACGGGAGCCCGATCTCCTGAAAACCGGAGATCCGCCGCCGCGTCGGCCGCTCGGTCACCGCGACCCTGGGAAAGAAGCCTTCCACCAAGAGCTCGGCGACGTTCTCGCGCTCGACCTCCAGCGACACTGTGCCGCCGATCAGCCGCGTGCCGCGTCCGAGCACGGAGATGGAGTGCTTCTCCGGTCCGCCCGGCGTCAGCACCATTTCCTTCGCGTTGCGGCACGAGTGCCACAAGGCGACCGACTGCCAGGGGTCGAGCTTCACGCCTTTCTCGGCGAATTGGCCGGCCATGTGGTGGGCCAGGGCGAGGTCCATGTTGTCGCCGCCGACCAGCAGGTGGTTGCCGACGGCCAGCCGCTCCAGCACGAGGTTGCCGGCTTCTTCGGTCACGCCGACGAGGGTCAAGTCGGTGGTTCCGCCGCCGACGTCGCACACAAGCAGCTTGTCGCCGAGCTTGAGCTGCCGTCGCCAGCGGTCGCCCACGTCGGCGAGCCAGGCGTAAACCGCCGCCTGGGGCTCTTCCAGGAGCACCATGTCCTCGGGCAGCCCGGCGGCCAAGGCGGCCTCGTGGGTCAGCTCGCGGGCACTGGCGTCGAACGAGGCCGGCACGGTGAGCACGACCACCTGCCGGGCCAGCGGGGCATCGGGAAAGGCCGCATTCCATGCGCCGACCAGGTGTTCCAAGTAACGCTGCGAGGCGGTCACCGGCGACACCTTCGGCACTTCGGCCGGGGCGTTCCAGGGAAGGATCGGCTGCCGGCGGTCGATGCGGCTATGGGCCAGCCACGACTTGGCCGCGCTGACGGTGCGATCCGGCACCTCGGCTGCCTGACGCCGGGCCAACTCGCCCACGGCGAACTGGCGGCCCGATTCCCACGGCACGTCGAAGCTGCCCCCCTTGGCCTCGTGCGGATTGGCGAGGTAGAGGAACGAGGGGAGCATGGTCCGCGACTCGATGGTGCCGGCGGCCACCAGTTGCGGCACGGCGAGCAGCTCGACGCGGGGATGGTTCTCGTCCAACGGCGCGTAGGCCACGACGCTATTGGTCGTGCCCAGATCGATGCCGACAACGTATTTCGCCATGTTCGAGGGTTCAGGGTTCGGGGTTCAGGAATTGACAGAAAGATGGTTGACAGAAAAATGACCCCATCATCTTTTTGTCAACCATCTTTCTGTCAATGTTTGAGGTCCAGGGTCGGGGTTCCCGGGCCGGGTTTGGAACTCTGGAAGACGCCGATCCCGAAATCCTGAATCCTGAACCCTGAACCCCCTCATTGCAGTTCCACTTCCGCCGGGGCGACGACCCGGGCCGCGGTCTCCTTGCCCGACCAGGCCGGCACTTCACACTTGGCGGCTTCCCAGCCGTGGTGCGCCAGTCGCCCATGGAATGGGGGCTCGCCGACGATATTGCCGGTGAGTTGGAACCGGCCGGAGTCGAATCCAGCGAGGACCTCGACCTCGGAGCCCTCCGGTTGGTCCACCACCGACACGAGCCCGAACATCCGCTCGACCACCGTCGCGCAGTCGCGGTGGACATCGCGGGCCACCGCGCCGATCTGGGCGTCGGAGAACCCCCCAAGCGGCTCCTTGATGAAGTCTACGAAACGGGCCTCGCGCTGCAAAGCAGCCAGCAGGGTAATCGCCTCGCTTCGGACCGGCGCTTTGGCAGGAGGAGCTTTCTTCGGCTCCGGCCGAGCTTCGGGCTTCGGCAGTTGCGCGACCGGCGCGGCCTTTTCCCCGACCGCCTGCAGAGCCTGTTCCACGCGCGCGGCAACCTCGGCGCGGAACAACACGGCAAAGAAGACTCGAATAGCGAGCCAAATGCGTCGCATCGCTACTACCTCTCAAGGGCGTTGGGGGCCGGCAGACTGACACAGTAGTGTAGACCCGATGTGCCGGATTGGCTACAGGGTCAATTGCACAACTCACTTCCAAGCGGGTCTTAAGCGCCAGGCGTCCGATTTTGCGCATACGCCCCATACACCCCTTGCCCTTCTGCACAGGTTATTGACAACGCCCGCGAGGCGCGCACAATTCCCTACTAACGGGGG
>CAYTJV010000301.1:0-6777 GCA_964438165.1 uncultured Planctomycetaceae bacterium
TCGATCCTCGGCGAGAGGCGATCGGAGGGAGTCGAGGATCGGCGGATGGCGGGCCAGGTAAGCGCTTAGGAAAGCCACGGCGGCCCCGGCCATGGCGAAGGGCTTGCGGCTGACGACTTGGGCCAGCGGCCGCCTGATCCCTTGTCTGGCCAGCGCATAGGGCACGGTGAAAAACGACGCGGCCAGCGCCACAATCGCCCGGGGGATGTACCAAACGCAAATCCCCAGCACGGCGAGCCCCACGATCCACACGATCAGGTCGCTCACCGTGGGCATCGACGCTCCCACGTCGGTCCGCGGCCAGAGGCCGATCGCTGTCGAGCCTTGCCCTTCCCCGTACGGCGCCAAGGCGCACGCGGCGAAGACGAAATACGTCAGCACGGCCCGTGGCGCCAAGAGCACCCAGTGACCGACCCGCCACGCCCGCTCGCCCCACAGTACGAGATCTTCCTTGCTCAGGACGGGCACTTCCCAGGTGGCGGGGACGGCTGCCCATTGCCACGCTGCGCGGAACCCGCGCCCGGTGAGCGGCAGGAGCGTAAACCACAGTCCCAGCAGGGCCACCACGAGGGCCACGAAGACCACCGTCTCGAACATGTTGGTCACCGGCGCGCGGCCGGTAATCGCCGTGCGCAGGGCCAGCCCGTAGATCGCGAACCCTTGTCCTCCGGTCATCAAGAACATCGCCAGCCAGAACATGGGGGTGCGATACTTGCCCAGGGCCAGCGCGAACGCAACCACGCCGGCCAGCGACAAGATCCAGGTCCACATGAACGGTTCCAGGCGGTTGTAGTGGACTTCGAGATCCGTGGACCCCGGCGGTGGATAGCTGGTGGCGGCCAGCAGGGCCTCGTCCTTGTGCCGGATTGGGAGGGCATGGCGGAGCGGCTCCAGGTTTTCGCCCAAGGCCCGCACCGCGTCGGCGAAGCGCTCGATGGCCGGACCGAGGCGCTCGGCGCGCGTAGGGTCTTCCCGGTTCGTGTACGTCGCCGTCAGCTCCTGGAACGCGCGGCGGACCATGGCCAGCTCCGATTGCGGATAGTCGCCCAACAATGCGTCGGAGCCGAAGAGCATTGCCTGGATGCTCAGCCAAGGGTGGGCCTCGTCTTTGGCGTCCCGGTCCTTTTCCAAGGCCGCCGCATTGAGCGCCGGCACGATCGCCATGGTGTGCCCGTTGTCGTAAAGCGCCAGGTGCAATTCACTGGAAAGCCGGACCAGATTGGCCGCCGCCGCGCCCATGGCCCGCAGCCGCACGCGAACCTGTTCCAACTCGGCGCGAGCGGCCTCCGGAGGCGACTCGGCGAATCGCTTCACGACTGCCTCGATCCGTCCGGGAAGTCCGGCACTCGCCCGGCGGAGTTTGACGACCAGCGAGTCGGCTTCCTTCAAGGGGATCCACGGCGAGGCCTGGCCCTTCATCGCCAGTTCCCAGAGTTGCTTGATCGCGTCGGACGTGGCGGCGACTTCGTCGGGCCCGCTCGATCCGTCGGGACGCGGCAATTGCTCCAAGTCTTTTCCCAGGTCGCGCCACGTGTGGACCACTTCGGCCAAACGGTCCATGAACCGGCGGCGCACGCCGTTGGGGGCCTCGGGCCGGAACGACACGAAACGGTAGGTCACGTACGCCTCGGCCAGCTCGCCCACGGCTTTGTCGAGCCGGGTCAGGGCCGGCGGCTTTTCCGCCGACTGGGACTGGCGCTTCTGGTCGAGAATCTCGTTCCAGCGGGCATGGAATTTCTCGGCCCGCTCGACCTGCCACGGCGAGGCGTACTTCAGGCGCATGCCACCGGGTCCCTCGATCGGCAGGTCCAACAGCTCCCGCAACTGTTCGTTGGGAGCATTCAGAAAGGGCACGCGCTCCCAGCGCTGGGGCTCCGCGATCCAGCTCAAGAGCAGCTCCGCAGGGGAGAACGTGCGCGATTTGCCGTCCGGAAAGAGCTTCCGGGCCTCGGCTAAATCGGGATCGCCGAGGGACGGGTCTTCCGCACCGGCAGGGCTCAGTTCCGGGCTTCTTCGTCCGCAGATTTCTTCCACCACCTGCCGGGCGAAGGTATCGGCCGGTTTGATCCGCCCCTCGTGGAGCACGGGCAGGCGCTCCCACGGAGAAAGCGCGGCGTGGTCGGGTTCCTCGGCCGCCGACGCGCCGAGCAGGGCCATCATCAGAACGATGGAGCCGACAACCGCATATCGAAGCATGAACATCTAGCGCCCCTCTTCCTCGTAGGGCGGATTGAAGTGAGGTTGCATGATTCTGGGACCGACCTCTCGCCGTGTGGCACTGCTTGACCGCTGCCGGAATACGGTTTTCCCTGTCGGATGACGCTTTGACCGGCAGCGGTCAAGCAGTGGCACACTCCCAAGATCGAGCAATTTCATTTAGTCCGCCCTCCGCCGCCGGCGGAAGAAATATGCCCGCATGTAATACATCACCCCCACGCCGGCCACGATCAGCAGGCTGCCGGTGTACTTCAGCCCCCGGCCGGGATCGTAGTTCACCGTCAAGAACGACGCGAAAAGCTGGTCTTTCGTGCTGCCCGACGGAACCATCTGGTCGAACTCCTCGTCGCCCGGCTTCCACGGTCCGGCGAAACTCTCCTGGAACAACCGGTACGAGCGGCCCGTGCGAGGATCGGAGAAGTTCACCGGTTCGTTGAGCGTAATGAGCACATCCTTGCGCAGCACCTGGGCGTCGTCGTCGCTGCCGAGCCCTACAGGCTCCGCCCGCTTCTCATCGTAGGCGAGAAAGTCGACGAGGCTGGAGTAGTGCGAGGCCATGCTGGTGCCCGGGTCGAGCTTGCGGTTGAAGCTCAAGAGTCGCACGCGGAAGCCGACGCGGATCTCGTCGTAGGCGAGTGTGAGTGCGGCCCGCTGCCCATGGCCGCCGACGACCTTGCGCTGAGTGTCGCGCGGTGGTTGCTCGAATTGGATCGGCTCCAGGCCGTCGAGCCAGAACTGCTCGCTGGCGTCGTCGACGGTAAGCCGCACCAGCACCCGCCGAACTTTCCGGTTGCTCTCCTTCTTGGCCGAGAACGGCACGGGCTGGATGCGCTCGCCGGGCCGGTCGTGGGGAGTGTACTCGTCGACGTGCCAGGTGACCTGGTCCTCGCTTCCCGGGAAGCTGACGCGATGCGTTCGGTCGATCGGCAATGCGCCGAGGGCTTCCAGCCGCGGCGATCTCCAGGATCGGTAGTAGAGCTGCCGGTCGGCCCCCTGGAGGATGTCGATCCGCGGACGCCCGATCTCGCGAAGCGCACCCTGCTCGCCGGGCCGCGCCCCATCGGCTGGACCACCGTGCACGGCCTCGTGCCAATAGGCGCCATAGACGCCGTGCTCCCTGTCGTGCTGGTTGAATTCGGGGTAGTCGGCCAGGAGCATCAATCGCTGCGGTTTTTCGCCGGGAGCAATGACCCGCAGCGACACGCCCCAAAGCCGCTCGTCCAAATCGGCCAGCTCCAGTTGCAGGCCGGTATCGCCCAACGGCGTCCGGGCGCGGGGCGCCCACGAATCGAGGGGAAAGGCGTACTTCTTCCCGCGGGCGTATAAGACGGCCTGCCCCTTGGAGCCCAGCGGGCCGTCGGGCTGGCTGTTGAGGAAGGCCTCGGTCTCGGCCTGACTCCCGGCGACCCAGAAGACGAACTGCTGTCCGCCGGCCAGCGCCTGACGCCCTCCAAGGCTCGCGCGGCGGTGCGGCGCGCGGGGATCCGAGGCATTTTGGACACTCAACTCAATCGACTGCCCAGCGTCGGGGCTTTTGCCTGCTGGGCTGCGAGCTTGTAGCTTCAGCGGCGGCGCGGCCACCGACTTGGAATCGCTCAGGTAATCGAGCACTTCGAGGCGGATTCCGCCCCGATCGTAGAGGACTCCTTCATCGCGCCGGGCGAGCCGCCACGGGAACCAGGGCAGTCGCTTGAGCTTGCCCTTCTGTTTGTAGTCGTCCCAGTTGAATGGCCCGGCAGTGAAGGGGATGCTGACGATCTCGGGATTTGCGGGGCTGGCCGACGGCGCCGCCGACGGCTCTTGACCGGATGGCGCCGCACCGGTCGCCGCTGCGCTCGCCGCGCGGTGGACCGCCAGCTCGAAATGCTGCGTGTCGACGAACGCCCGATGCGCCGCGGTGTCCTCGAAGATGGGCATCTGCGCGTCGATCCCGCCCAGCCAACTCAGGCTGCAGCCCACCAGCAGCACCAGAATGCCGGCGTGGGTAATGACGAATCCGGTTTGATGCTTCTTCCAGGGAAAGCGGATCAGGGCCGCGCAGAGCACGTTGAGCCCCAGCAGGGAGACCAGGGCGGCGAACCACCACGTGCCGTAGACGCCGAAGTGGACCGCCTTGGTCCCGTACTCGCGCTCGATGAACGTGGCCCAAGCCAACACTGCGGCCGAGGCGGCGATGAGAATCACCGCCAGCTTCAACGAAGCCGACGCGCGATACACCCGCCAGAGCACCCGAACTGGCGCCTGCCTGCCCGGGGAAGTCCGTTTCGGTGAGGCCATCGATCAACCGAACAGCCCGGCGAGGAAGTCCATCAGGGAGCTGCTGACCGTGTAGGCGCCGTTCCAGCTCCACATGTTGCGCAACAGGTCGTAGCCCATCCAGCCGCAGAGAATCAGCAAGATCGTGCAGAAGACCAGCGACGTGACCTGCAACCCGGAGTACGGCGTCTCCGGCAACACCATCGAGGCCGCCCCCACGGCGACGGCCCCGTGATCGCTAAACACCGGGGCCATCCCCAGCGGACTGCCCACCGCCGGCACGGCCGCCCCCAAGCCCGCCGGCGCGCCGATGCCGGCAAAGTCCTCGTCGAGCATGGCGGCCGCCATGGGGGTGGCGCCGCTGGCGATCATCGTGGGGGCGACGTCGCTCACCGCCGCGCCCTCCAGCGCGATGACCTGGGAACCGCTCTCCGAATCCTCCTCGCCCGACTCTTCCAGCGGCGTGAGCTGGAAGCCCTCCTCGGTCTTCATGGCCGTGGCGGCATCGGCATCCTCGGAAAAAGTGAGCATGTCGTCTTCGCCGAGCTCGAGCGAGTCGTCGTCGTCTTCGCGATCCAGTTCGAGGGGCTCTTCGAGCGACAGGCCGCTGTCGGTAGGATCGACCAGCGAGATCCCGCTGTCGCTGCCGATGGTGACGTCGCTGCCACTGCCGCCGCCGGTGGCGCCGATCACCAAATCGTCGTCTTGTTGCAGGGTGCGCCCGCCGATGCCGGAATCGCCGGGCTTCCTTCCGACCCCGGAGCCGGGTTTCTTGCCGGCCGAAGAGCCGGGTTTCTTGCCGGCCCCGGAGCTTGGCTTCTTCACCTCCAGCGGCATATCCTCATCGAGGAGGAGCTCTTCGTCGATCGTGATATCGAGGTCTTGGGCGGCAACCGGCTTCTTTCCGCCCGAGCCGCTCCCTCCCGGTCTCTTGGCGCCCGAGCCCGGCTTCTTGACGTCGCTGCCGCCGAGCTTGATTTCGCTCTCGGCCAGGCGGAGGTCGCTGTCGGCGGCCGGCCTGCTCTTGCCGCCGATGACGGTGCCCGACGTGCCGGCGTCGGACCCACCCAGCGCCACTTCGCTCAGGAGCACCTCGCCGGTGTCGTCGTCGGCAGCGGCCGAGATCTCCTGGGAGCGGATTCGCCGCGCCAGCGACTCCACGTCTTCCGCCTTGAACTTCCAGTTGGGACCGTCGCGCAATCCGCGCAACTCGTTGCGCTCGCGCCGCAAGTTGATTTCCGCGGGCGTGATGCCCAGGTGCGCGGCCGCCTCTTCGATCGTGTAGTATTTCTTTTCAGCCATACCGCCCGTCTTTCACTTCGGTGCCAGGAGCGATTCGATTTCCTCAGGCAGCGGCTCCTTGCCGTTGAACTGCTTCATCTGCAGGTCGAAGTTAAACGTGCGCACGCTGCGCAGGGCAATCCGGCCCGTCGCAAACTCGATGTGATACACGCTCATCACGCGCAGCTTCGGATCGATGATCGTGAGCTGCTGATACTTGTCGCCCACGTTGGCCGAAACGGCCAGCATATCGGCGTTCGCCAAGGTGGACTGCAACTGGAGCGCTGCTCCGCGCTCTCGTCCGCCTTCGTGACGCTCGGGTGCTGCCGTGGCGGCCCCAATCACCAGACCTGCAATCACTACCAGGCCCAGGATCCCGGTTCTCATAAGACACCTCTGGAAAACGAGAACTGCGGCAATCCGGACCCTACAGTCTATTGTAAGAGCCCAAATCGCCGTTGCAAGGAAAATGCACCCACGTGGGGGGAAATCGGAGTCGTCCGACTTCCTCCAAAAGCGGGGGAGTTTACCGACCACTCGCCGCCGTGGCAAGGTCAGCGTCCTGCAAAGCCTCCGATTCTGCCGTACTGGCTACATACCCCCTCTGGCGGACGAGATCGGGAGATGCCCCGTGCGTTGGGGATGCCCTTTCTCCGATGGCGTTGACCCGGCAATCGCCGCGCCGCACAATGCCGGCTACCAGCCGCCCAACAACAAACTCCCCTCTCCCGCCTTTCGGGAGAGGGGCGGGGTTAAGGAGACGCCGCCCTTCCATCCGCAGGAAACCAGCACGTGCAAGCAAAGCCAATCCATCGATGGCCTGTTCGGTCCGTGTTGCGGGGATCCGCAAGGCTCGCTGCAATAGCGTTGCTGGCCTTGTTCACCGGCAATGCCTTCGGCGAGCCGTCGCGGCTTCCGAATATCGTCCTCATCCTCGCCGACGACATGGGTTTCTCCGACGCCGGCTGCTACGGCGGGGAGATCGCGACCCCGAACCCGGACGGGCGGGCGGCGGGGGCGCTG
>CAYTJV010000301.1:6787-9227 GCA_964438165.1 uncultured Planctomycetaceae bacterium
CCCGGCTACTACGCCCAGCAGATCCGCATGGACCCGCCCAAGGGGCGGCTGCCGGCCTGGACGCGGGTACTGCCGCACTATCTGAAGCCGCTCGGCTATCGCTGCTATCATTCCGGCAAGTGGCATTTGCTCGGCGCGCCGAAGCCGGTGGCCGACGGCGGGTTCGACCGCTCGTACTGGTTCGAGGACTGGGACCGCTACTTCTCGCCGGCGAGGCATTTCGAGGACGACCGTCTGCTGCCGCCGGTCCAGCCCGAGAGCGGCTATTACGCGACCAAGGCGTTCGCCGATCACACGATCAAGTGCCTGAAGGACCACGCGGTGAACCACCCTGGGCGGCCCTTCTTCTGCTATCTGGCGTTCATTTCGCCCCATTTCCCGCTGCACGCCCTGCCCGAGGACATCGCGCGCTACCGCGACCGTTACCTGGAGGGCTGGGACGCCGTGCGCCAGCGCCGGTGGCAGCGGCTGCGGGAAATGGGGGTCGTCGACGGCGACCTGGCGCCGCTGGACGCCAAGCTCACGCCGCGCTACTTCAAGCCCGAGTTGCTCCAACAAGTCGGGCCGGGCGAGGTCGAGCACGCCGTGGCATGGAACACGCTGACGGACCAGCAGAAGCGATTCCAGGCCACCAAGATGGCGATCCATGCGGCGATGGTCGACCGGATGGATCGCGAGATCGGCCGCGTGCTCGATCAGCTCCGCGCCATGGGGGCCTTCGACAACACACTGATCTTCTTTCTCTCCGACAACGGCGCGGACGCGACGCTCCTGGTGCGCGGCGAAGGCCACGACCGTGCCGCGCCGCCCGGCTCGGCAAAATCGTTCTTGTGCCTCGGTCCCGGGTGGGCCAGCGCGAGCAACGCGCCGTTTCGCCGGCACAAGATCTGGGTCCACGAGGGAGGCATCGCCACGCCGCTGATCGCTCACTGGCCGAAAGGCATTGCGGCGCGCGGGGAATTGCGCCACGATCCGGGACACGTCATCGACTTTGTTCCCACGCTGTTGGAGTTGGCGGGAGCGAAGCCCGCGAGGGAGTCAAGCGGCGCTGCGGCGCCTCTCTTGCCCGGCCGGAGCCTGGTGCCCGCCCTGGCCAACGACAGCACAGTCCGTCGCGAGTGGCTGTTCTTCCATCACGAGGGCAACCGCGCACTGCGCATGGGCAACTGGAAGCTGGTGTCGGCACGAGAAGATCAGAACGTGTGGGAACTGTTCGACCTGGCCAAAGACCGCTGCGAGCGGCTCGACTTGGCGGCGCAGCATCCCGATAGGGTGCGACGGATGGAGGCCAAGTGGAACGAACTCGAGACGGAGTTTCGCCGTGCTGCGAGCGATCCATGAAGATCGTAGGGGCAAGCTGCCAGCTTGCCCCGGCACTGCGCACGGGCAAGCTAGCAGCTTGCCCTACGATCACCCGTTCGATGCTAGCATCCCCGGCGGGCCGCCCTGAGCACATCGCGTGCCATTTGCCAAGTCTCTTCGGAAGTCTTTTGGTCTTTTCGCGCGGACGGCAAAACGGTCTTTGTAGTCCCCGCGAGAAATGTTTATAATGCGCGAAGGCGATGACGGAGCCGACATTATTCCAGTGCCAGTTTCATTCAGCCGGGAAGGGATTGTACTCGTGCTCACCGTTCGACCCAAGATTGCGGAGTTGGTTTTCCAGCTATACGGACGAGCTTTGCACCCCGAGTTGTTTGAGGTATGTTCGTCGACCGCCGTGGAGCGGGAGAAGTACCAGGCCAAGATCGACATTACCGGCACGGGGCACGTCGTCACCTGGCGTCATGCCGGGCTGACGCTCACCGAAGTCGCCACCAGCGCCCACCACCCGCTTCCCGAGCGGCGCCGGTTGATGAACTACCGCCTCAAGGGGCAACGCAACGACCGCGTGGAGTGCCGCGGCGGAGTGAGCTACGCGGTCGATTTCCAGCTCGAGCCGGTCGACCCGGATCTGTTCTGGACGCTCCAGGAAGAGCTCCTGCGCAACGGCGAGCACCAGGGCCTCTTGCAGCGGTTCGATTCCAGCGGCCGGATCGCCTTGGGCGCCGTCAGTTACATCCACATGGAGGCGCGGAGCCGCAGCCTCGTGGTGCGGGCCTTCCATACCTTCCCCGACGATTACGCCGTCGTCAAGAGCCGGTCGGTGTTCCAGATTGCATAGCGCCGTCCTAAATCATCTGCTCTGTCGCCGAGGTTAAAGGCTCGCCAGGAAGGCTTCGATGGCGGCCGTGGTTTGGGCGGGCTGCTCCACCGGCGTCAGATGGCCTGCCCCGGCGATCGTCACCAGCTTCGCGCCCGGTATCTTCGCCGCAATGCTCCGCATCTCCTCCAGCGTGGAGATCGCGTCGAACTTCCCGACCAGAATCAGGCAGGGGCAGCGGATTTCGGAGAGCAGTTCAGTGGCGTCGGGGCGCTCGCACATGCCGCGGGCCGCGGCGGC
>CAYTJV010000302.1:0-9217 GCA_964438165.1 uncultured Planctomycetaceae bacterium
GACGCAGAGGATGCGAAAGGCACGGTGGCGAAACGTCTTCCCGAAGTGTCCGGCTCGGATTGGATTCAATCCCCTCTATTGAGGGAATTTCATCCTGGGCACTGAACTCCGAGGTTTTGACCTAGAATTGAACCGCTGACAAGAATGGGCCGTTTCCATGGGAAAAATCGCGAGATTTTGATCCCCAACGGTTCGGTTGCGTAGTATAGTTTGGGTGCGTTCTTGGCAGGCGAAAAAAGCGTCTGCGAAAGAAGCACGGGCTAGCAGGTTGTGGACCGAGGCAGAGAAGAGAAGGGGGGGTCCGACGGGGTCTCGTCTGAAGGGGCAATCCTTCAGGCAGGCCGAGAGCGGACGCCGAGGTGGGATGCTATGACGCGCAAAGAAGCAATTCGGAACATGCACCAGGTCCTGATCAAGCGCCGCGACGCGCTGCGCAAGGCGCTGGCCGGGGACTTGAGCTTGCTGAAGGAGCTCAGGGCCCAGGCGTCGGGGGACGTTGTCGACGCAGCACTCGATTCGGTGCAAGACGAAATCAGCTCGCAGCTTGCAGAAGTCGAGAGCCGCGAGCTCGCGCGCATTGAAATCGCTCTGGAGCGGATGCGCGAAGGCCAATATGGGATTTGCGACGGTTGCAGCACGATTATCCCCATGGCCCGGCTCAACGCCTTGCCCTACGCGACCTTGTGCATCAAGTGCCAGCGCGAGGCGGAACGCGAGGGCAGCGGGGGCTCGGCCGATGTGGACTGGAGCCGGCTGCTGGACGTCCGCGGCGGCGATAACGAAGTGTCGATCGGCGACATCGAGTTGGATGTTTCTTGATGCGGACGGCGGCAGCGGGTAGACTTCTCTCGTAGGGCGGACTTTAGACCGCCCATGAAGTACGGGGCGGATTGAAATCCGCCCTACAAGACCGGCAGCAGGGCCTTCTTCGAGCATTCACTAGGGTTCTTTCATGGCACGGGTGTGGCAGCCTGGGGCTCCGGTTGTCTCATGCGTCCGTTGGACGCTGCCTCTGGCTGCCGCCTGGTGCTGCTTGCTGGCCGCGCCCCAAGCGGCCGAAAGCCAAACCGCCCTGCCCGCCGCGATCCAGCGCGGCTCTCCGATGGCCCCGGAGCAACGGGCCGAGCTCTATCGGCAGTTGCACGCCCAAGCGGAGGTCTTGGAGAAGCAGGCCGCCGTGCTGAAGACGGTGGTCAAGCTCATCGGCCCCGCCGTGGTTCACGTCGAAGCCGACGTATCCCACCGCCATGCGCTCCAGCTCCAGATGGGACCCGCACGCCAGGTCGAGGAAAGCGGCTCTGGCGTGGTCATCGAGCTGGGCGGGAAGTCCTACGTGCTGACCAGCCGGCACGTGGTCGCCGGCGCGATCCCTTCGGGGATCAAGATCAATCTGGCCGACGCCCGGCGGATTTATCCGGAGCGGGTCTGGGAGGATCGCGAGACCGACGTGGCGGTCATGTCCGTCACCAGCCCGGGCTTGGTCTTCGCCCGCCTCGGCAATAGCGACGACATGGAAATCGGCGACTTCGTGGTTGCCGTGGGGGCGCCGTTCGGACTGGCGCACACCGTGACCTACGGGATCATCAGCGCCAAGGGTCGCCGGAACCTCGAACTGGACGATCCCGGAATCAAGCTCCAGGATTTCCTCCAGACCGACGCGGCCATCAATCCCGGCAACAGCGGCGGTCCCCTGGTGAGTCTCCGCGGCGAAGTGATCGGGATCAACACCTGCATTGCGAGCAGTTCGGGCGGGAACGAGGGGATCGGGTTCGCGGTTCCGATCAACATGTTCATGCTCGTCGCCCGGCAACTCATCGAGCACGGGAAGGCATCGCGGGCCTACTTGGGTGTGGAGTTGGATGGCGCGTTCGATGCGGCCAAGGCCGCCGAGTTGGGCCTGCCTCGGCCCATCGGCGCTCGGGTGACTAAGGTCGTGGAAAACTCACCCGCCGCGGCAGCGAGCTTGCTCAAAGACGACGTGATCCTTCAGCTCAACGCCAGCCCCATCGAGAACGATTCCCACCTGGTGAATCTCGTCAATTTCACCGAGGTCGGCAAGCAAGTCACGCTCCACGTGTACCGCGAGCGTCAAACGATCACCCTCAAGGCCGTGGTGGGCGATCGAAGCAAGTATTAGAGTGTGCGTAGCCGAATTCGCCAGAATTCGGGGTACGTGCTTGCCGCCGCCCGAATTCTGGCGATCCCGAATTCTGGCGAATTCGGCTACGGCCCTACTCGGTGCTCTTGCCCGCGTGGGCCAGATTGCGGAGGATTTGCTGGGCGACCTTGTGGACGTCCATTTCCACGGCGACCTCCATGTTGTGGCGCCAAGCCGGAACTCGCCGCCGGTCGAAGACCGTTGCGCCTGTGGTGAGTTCCCCGCGCACCTCCACGTCGCCCGCCATCTCCTGCGTGACAAACAGCTCGGGATTGGCCACCGCGACCAGGGCAATCGAGTCGTGGACGTGAATCCCCTCCAGGCCCGACTCCTGGCGAAAGGCCCGGAACGCGGGGGGAAGGATTCTCCGCACCAGTCTCCCCACGCGCGTCGACTCCTCGGGCAACTGGCCGAGCAAGTCAAAGCCCAGAACCAGCCGATTGGTCACGTCCAAGGGAATCAAGGTCTTGGTCGTGCGGGAGCGGAACACGGCCCGGGCCGATTCCGGATCGCAATACACGTTAAACTCCGCGGCAGGCGTGATGTTGCCCGGTCCGGCGACCGCTCCCCCCATCATCACGATCCGCCCCACCAGCGACGGCAACTCCGGATCCCGCTGGAATGCCCGAGCGATGTTGGTCAACGGTCCGAGGGCCACGATGGTCACCTCCTCGGGCGCCGCACGGACCTCATCGCAGATGATCTTCTCCGACGGGTGCGGGGTGAGCAGCTCGGCGACTTCGAGCCCCGCGTCGCCCAAGCCATCCACCCCGAACAAATGGCGGCTGTCGACCGGCAGTCCATGGTCCGGCGCCGAGGCGGCCCCCAATCGCGGCAAGCGCGGGGGATCGAGTTGCTCGATGATCGCCTGCACGTTGCGCGTCGCCAGTTGCGGCGCGACATTTCCGCCCACGGCCGTCACGGCAACCACTTCCAATCGGGGATCGAACATCGCCATACACAAGGCGAGAGCATCGTCGATGCCCGGGTCGACGTCGAGGATTACCTTCTTGAGCATGCCATCACCCGCTGGGGCGTAGGGCAAGCTGCCAGCTTGCCCGGCGTCTCTATATCACTCGGGCAAGCTGGCAGCTTGCCCTACGATCGAAGCTCGCTTGGCGCCGAGAACCACGCTATCTTAGGGGAATCAGGCCCACCTTGCAAGATGCCGCCCCTTGACGAAACAACGCCGCTGACGGAAAAGTGAGAATCGACTGAACAATGCAGACTTCCGGAGTCTCCAAGACTTCGTAGGTAAGCTGCCAGTTTGCCCTACGACCTAGAAGTCTGTACGGGGGGAACGAGACTCATGGATACGCCCTTGCTCGAATCCATTTTGAAGCGCGTTGAGGACGGCCACGATCTTTCGATGGAACAGATGTGCGCCACGATCGACGGCGTCATGGAGGGTCACTTCCGCGACGACCAGATCGAACGCCTGCTGCTGGCCTTACGCCGCAAGGGGGAAACAGTTGCCGAGGTTGCCGGGGCGGCCGCGGCGATGCGCAAGCACGTGACCCCGATTCGCTCGCGACGTACGGGCCTGATCGACACCTGCGGCACAGGCGGCGATGGCACGAAAACGTTGAATATCAGCACGGCCGCCGCCCTGGTGGTTGCCGCGGCTGGAGTGCCGGTCGCCAAGCACGGCAATCGCGGCGTTACCAGCCGCAGCGGCTCGGCCGACGTGCTGGCCGCCCTAGGTGTCAATATCGAGGCCGGCGTGGCCTGCGTCGAAACCTGCTTGGATGAGCTCGGCATCTGCTTTTGCTATGCCCCGTTGCTCCACGGGGCGATGAAGCGGGTGGCGGCCGTGCGGCGGAAACTGGGAGTGCCTACCATCTTCAACATCCTCGGCCCGCTGGCCAATCCGGCCCGGGCGAGCTACCAACTGATTGGCGTCGGTCGACCCTCGCTGCGTCCCCTCCTGGCGGAGGCCCTGGCAAGGCTGGGCATCCAACGGGCGGCGGTCGTCCATGGCGAGGACGGCATGGATGAGGTGAGCCTCGGCGGGGCCACCTACGTCACCCTGGTTTCGGAAGGCGGCCTTGCGGAGTTGTGTTGGTCGCCGGAGGAATTCGGGCTCCCCCGCTGGAGCCGTGAGGAGCTGACGGTCGATGGACCGGAACAAAGTGCCGCCATGATTCGCGCAGTTCTCGGGGGGCAAAGCGGCCCGGCCCGAGACGTGGTCGTCGCCAACGCCGCTGCCGCCCTGTGGATCGCCGGCCGAGCACCGTCGCTATCGGCGTGCGTCGGCCCAGCGGTCGAGGCGATAGACAGCGGCGCCGCCGCCCTGCTGCTTGCCCGCCTGGTGGAATTCAGCAACCGGTGAGCAGGCCCAACTCCGGATGGGACAAGGGGTTGGGCATGGGGATAGGGTATAGGATTCGTATTGTCGGGATTGCCCCGGGCAGCTACAATCTTCGCTCCGCCTTGGGAGGCGAGTGTCGACATCGGATCGGGTCCTTCGGCCCGCGGGTCGCTCACCCTGGGATTTGCCGATATGTCCGCGGAAGGGACTCCGCAGATCGAACGCTCCATTCTGGCCAGAATGCTCGTCGGAATCGCTCGCTGGGCGATTCGTTTTCCGCGGTTGACGTTGGCGCTCGGCGTCCTTCTGGCAATCGTCTCCATCGGCCTCGCCGCCACCCGGATGCGCTACCACACCAGCCGCGCTGCTCTGATCAGCAGTCGCAGCGAATTCCATCAGCGGTGGCTCGAATACAACAAGGAGTTCGGCGAGGCCGAGGATGTGGCGATCGTCGTCGAGGGAAAGAATCGCGAGGCGATCGTGCCCGTTTTGAAGGAGCTCGCCGGGCGCGTCAGCCGCGAGGAGCGACTGTTCTATTCGGTCTTCCACGACGACCTGGACCTGACCAAGCTTCGCGCCAAAGGGCTTCATTATCTGCCGCTTCGGTCGGTCCAGGCAATCGACCGGATGCTGGACGAGATTTCGCCCGTCCTTCAAGGGGATTGGCCGATCCTCAATCCAGGGGCAATGGCCGGCGCGATCACGTCCGGGCTAACGCGAATGTCGGCGGAACCGGGCGACATGCCGGCCGCGCCGACAGCCGAGACGCTGGCCGCCCTTCAGCGGGGCCTCGGCCCCCTGTGCGACCTGCTGGCCGCCGCCTTCGATCCCAGCGGCAAGTACCATTCGCCTTGGCCGGAGCTGTCGGCAGACATCGCCGCTGCGGAACCTTGGACCAACCAGAGCCTGCGCCCGAGCAGCGACCGATTCGGCTTCGTGGTCCTCAAGCTGCACGAAGACAAGTCGGCGAGCTTCACGCAAAACGCCGAGGCGATCGGGAACCTCAACGCGATCGTCGCCGAGGCGCGGACGCGGCATCCCGAGCTGCGGATCGGTCTGACCGGGCTGCCGGTCATGGAACACGACGAGATGCAATCCAGCCAGAGTTCCACCATCTTCGCCAGCGTGCTGGAGTTTGGCGGCCTGATATTAGTCCTGGTCGCCGGATACGGGGGTCTGCGGCACTCGCTGCTGGCGATGTCGTCGCTGGCGTTTGGGATGATCTGGTCGTTCGGCTACGTAGCCCTAACCATCGGACACTTGAACATCCTCAGCAGCGCGTTCGCCGCCATCCTGATCGGGCTGGGAACGAACTACGGCATCTATTCGATCGCTCGCTACCTCCATTTGCGCTCGAATCGCTTGCGCGCCGACGAGGCCCTCGTCGATACGGCCGGGACCGTGGCGCCCGGGATCACGGTCGGCGCGGCGACCACGGCGATCGCGTTTTTCGTGGCCGGATTCACCGATTTCCCCGGCGTGGCGGAGCTCGGACTGGTCGCCGGGGGAGGCATCATCCTCTGCTGGCTGGCGGCCGTGACCGTGCTGCCGGCACTCGTCCACCTGGTCGATCGCAAAGCGTCCCGCCGCCCTCTTCCCGTGCCTCTCGATTTCCACCTCTGGCTCCATCCGCTCGTGTCGCGCCCGCGCCGTGTGATTGCGATTGGGCTGACGGTCACCGGACTGCTGTGCCTGGGCATGACGCGCCTCTGGTACGACCACAACCTGCTGCACCTCCAACCCGCCGGACTGGAAAGCGTGCAGTGGGAAGAGCGCCTGCTGACCGAAATGGGCCAAGGGGCGTGGTTCGCCGTCTCCATGGCCGATACGCCCGAGGAACTGGTCGCTCGCAAGGCCGGCTTCCTGCGACTGCCCTCGGTGGATCGGGTGGAGGAGATCGTTTCGCTCTTGCCCGCGGATCAGCAGCAGACGCAACCGATCGTGCGGCGGATCGCGCATCGGCTGGCCGAGTTGCCCGATCGGCCGCCGCAAATCTCAATTCCTCCGCAGGGCTATTTGCTGCCGGTGCTCCACCGCTTGCGGGCCGTGCTGGGCGCCGCGCCCCAGGCCGCCGGCGTGACCCGGGAGTTGGCCGCCCTGGAGGAGGCGATCGGCCAAATGCCCCCCAACGAATACTACGCAAGACTCTCCGGATACTTGCAGCGCGCGGCCCATGAGTTGCTCCAGCGCCTCCACGCGCTCCGTGCGGCGGCGAATCCGCAGCCGCCGCAATGGACCGACCTGCCTGGCGGGCTGGTCGATCGGTTCGTAGGCCGCACGGGCAAGCTCCTTCTGCGGGTGTACGGGAAAGGCAGCCTCTGGGACATGGAGGCCATGGAGCGGTTCGTCGGCGACGTGCGCCGCGTGGATCCCAAGGCGACCGGCAATCCGATGCAGGTCTACGAGGCCTCGCGGCAGATGAAGCGGAGCTACGAGCAAGCGGCCTTGTACGCGATCCTGATCATCGTTCCCCTGGTGTTCCTCGATTTCCGCAGGCCCCGCGACACGTTCCTGGCCGTGCTGCCGCTGGCCCTCGGGATGTTCCAGTTATTTGGCCTGATGGGGCTCTTGGACGTGCCGTTGAATGCCGCCAACATCATCGCCCTGCCCCTGATGCTGGGCATGGCGATCGACAACGGCGTACACATCATGCACGATTTCCACGGCCAGCGCGGCCGCTACCGCATGAGCCACGCCACCTCGATCGCCGTGGTGCTCGATTCGGTGACGACCATGGTCGGCTTCGCCGTGCTGATGGTGGCCGATCACCGCGGCCTGCAAAGCCTGGGACGGGTGATGACGATCGGCATGGCCTGCTGTCTGTTCTCTTCGCTGATCATCCTGCCGGCGATCCTCGCCCTGATGACGCAGCACCGGGAGCAAGATCGGCAGTCGAGCCGTCCGTCGAAGGAATCGGACCTTCTCGAGGAATACGGTGAGCCGGCGCCCGCCGAGATGCTCGCCCGACCCCACCCCGCTCACCACGCCCGACCGGCTGCTCGGCGAGCGGATGGCGCCCCGAGGGGAATGCGATCCGGCGGCGATCCCGTCCGCCGCGCGGCATAGGGCGCGATCCGTGAAATCCCCACCGACCCCGCGTCGGTGGAAGCGGGTTTGGCAACTACGCGAGAGGAGACCCATTCAACAAAGTCCCCACCGACCCCCGTGCCGGTGGAAATGGGTTTGGCGACTACGCGAGAGGAGACGACTTCACCAAAATCCCCACCGACCCTGCGTCGGTGGAAATGGGTTTGGCAACTACCGTGGCCGCCGTAGTTGCCAAACCCATTTCCACCGGCACGGGGCCGGTGGGGCAGAGCGATAACCGGCCGTGCCGAAAGTGGACGCCGTATGGCCGCTGTAGTCGCCAAACCCGTTTCCACCGGCACAGGGCCGGTGGGGAAAGGCAAGAACCGGCCTGTCCAAAGTTGACGCCGCACGCCCCATAACCGTTTGGTGCTGGTACTATCGAAAGGCGATATAAAGCACCACGAAGGCGATGAACACCGCGGCGGAGGCGACGCGGTAGTTGGCCAGGCCGCGGCCGTGCGTTTCGCCGCGCAGCGGGTCGTACCACTTCTCCCACACCAGTGGCCGGGCCTCTTCCTTGAGCGGTTCCGGGAACAGCCACGAGGCACTCGCCATCAACAAGCCGCAGAAGACGCACAGGTAGAACGCAGCCATCATGTAGTTCAGGCTCCAGCCCGTGGATTCCTTGAACCAGTCGAGCACGAAAATCACCCCGCCCACGAGCGCGCCGACGACCATCGTCAGATAGGCCGCCTTGCCGGAGGCCCGGCGCCAAAACACGCCGAGCAGGAAGACGGCGGTGATCGGCGGGGCGATGTAACAGATGAGCACGTTGAGGCCCTCGAAGATCGTCTTGTAGTGGTCAAACAGCGGCGAGCAGACGACCGACAAAACCGTCGCCACCACCGTGGTCACTTTGCCGATGACGACCAGTTGATGATCGCTCGTCTGCGGCCGGTTGCGTTTGAAGATGTCGTAGGCAAACAGCGTGGCGGTGGAATTCAGCGCCGCCGAGCAGGTCTGCATGGCCGCGGCCAGCATGGCGGCGGTGACCAATCCCTTGAGCCCGATCGGCAGCATGTGGGTAATCATGAAGGTATACGTATCCCGGGCACTCTCGGGAGCTTCGCCTTGGAAGAACCCGCGCTGCACCAGAGCCACGCAGATCACGCCGGGCAGCACGAAGAAGAACACCGGCAGGATCTTGAGGAACGCGCAGAACAGCGGCCCCAGCCGGGCCTGCTTCTCGTCCCGGGCCGCCAGCACGCGCTGCACGATCGTCTGGTCGCAGCACCAGTACCAGATGCCGATCACCGGGTATCCGAGCAGCACGCAGTACCAAGAAAGCCCGGAGGGATCGCTCGCGTCGCGGGCCATGCTGAGGAAGTTCGACGTGCCCCAGGTGACGTTCGCTGCCGGAACGGCTGCCAGCGGATGGGGATACGTGGCGAGGGTCTGCGACAGTTCCGACCATCCGCCGACGTGGTAGTAGCCCACCAGCGTGATGCACACGGCGCCGATCAACAGGAGCACGGTTTGGACGCTCTCGGTCCACACCACCGCCAGCAGTCCGCCGATCATCGTGTACACGCCGGTGAGCACGCCGACGACGATGATGAAGAACATCAGCGGGTCGATCCCGAGGATGGAATCGCCGGGGTCGATGCCCAGGATGCCGCGGAGCACCGATGCCGCCGTGAACAGCGCGACGCCGTTAT
>CAYTJV010000303.1:0-9206 GCA_964438165.1 uncultured Planctomycetaceae bacterium
GTGGGCGAAGATGAAATGGTGGCCGAAGGGGGCAAACGGGTCGTCTCGGGCCGTTCCAACATGGCAAGCCAGGCGTTCGTCACCAGCTTTACGCAAAAGTATCCGACCTTGGCCGAGCGCTCGCCGGTCTACGCCGAGCTGCGCAACCTGATCGACCTGTCCGTGGCCGCGGCCTTCATCCAGAAGCAGGACTACTACGGCAAGGCCGGATGGAAGATGGAGTTGTTCGGCAATGAGCAATCCATGCCCACCGAGATCTACAATTCGCCCAAACAAGTGGAATCGACCGTGGCCACGGTGTGGCGCGGGAGCCGGCTGATGACTCCCATTGCCGGCGGCGTGCGGATCGAGGCCCTCATGGCCGTCAAGCCGGAGAACGTCCTGGCCGACGACAAGGGCAGCGTGGCCAAGCTCCATCAGGACACCGGCCTGAAGCTCGCGCCGGGGCAGTGGTGGTGGGATTAGGGGGAGGATGAAGGATGAGAGATGAAGGATGAGGGATTAGGGATAAACGCAATGGGCCGGTCCGTAGGGGCCGGCCTTTTTGTTGCGCCGTGGGCTGGAAGTCGCCGTTGCCCGCCAAGGCGTGGCTAGGCGGTGGGCTACCTGGGGTGTAAGAAGCGCTCGCGGCGCGATAAAATGCCAGAGAGGGGATTCAGGCATTCAATGGAGGCGACGATCGTGGTTTATCGAGGCCGCGTGGAGAACGGCGTGGTGGTGTTGGAAGTCCCGGGGGCCTTGCGTGAAGGGACGGAAGTCACCGTCCAACCGCTTGCCCGTCGCGGCAAGAAGGTCAAACCCGCCAAGGGACCGACCGTAAGTGGGGCGCTAAAGCGACTGGCTGGCAAGGCCAAGGGCCTCCCGCCGGACGCGGCGCGAAACGTGGACCACTATCTTTACGGGCACGCCAAACGATGAGCACGCTTCTGGCGGACACGTCGTTCTTGGATGCGTTGAATTTGTACGTGCGGCGGCCGGACCAGTCTTGGTCATTCACCGATTGCGCTTCCTTCCGCTTGATGAAGGCACGAAAGATCACAGACGCCCTGACAACGGACCATCACTTTGAGCAGGCGGGATTCAAGGCGCTGCTGCGATGACGGACGATTGCGTGGGCCGCCAAGGCGTGGCAAAGCGTAGGGCTACGGCGTCTGTGAGAAGTGCCCGTGGCGCGGTAGAATACCGGAAAGGGTTCGGGGGTTCCGTGGAGGCAACGATCATGGTTTATCGAGGCTACGTGGAGAATGGCGCGATCCGGCTGGAGGGTGCGCCGACACTGCCGGAAGGCGCCGAGGTCGAGGTGCGATTGCTCGGGGACAACTCTTCCCAGGAGGGAGAAGAGGAGATTCCCAGCGTTTGTGAGGCGCTGAAGGACTTTGTGGGCAAGGCGGAGGGGTTGCCCCCGGATGCATCCATCAACCTCGATCACTACCTTTACGGGCTGCCCAAACGGCAATGAACGCGGTGTTCGCCGATTGCTGGATCGCGGGTTCGAGCTTTTCTCGCGTCGTGCGGACAAAGAGTGGTCCCTGACGGATTGCACGTCGTTCGTCGTGATGCGGGAGGAAGGGTTGACCGACGCACTGACCACGGACCATCACTTCGAGCAGGCTGGATTCAGTGTATTGCTGCGGTAACGGTCCGGCGCGTTGGTGGGGAGGCAAGCGGATTGTGAGGCAAGAGCAACAAACTCTTGGAGATTCAACATGGCGGCACATTCCACGTACCTCGCATCACTTGACGAGGCCGGGCGCAAGGCACTTCGCCAGCGTTTATGGGAGCGTCAATCGGGTCGCTGCTTTATCAGCAACGAGTTGATCGACCTCGTGTTGCACGCTGGCGACCTTGAGATCGACCACATTATTCCGCGAGCCGACAATGGCCCGGATGAAGAGAACAACTTCGCCCTCACATTCGCCAGGTGTAACCGGCAGAAGGGCGCTTCTGACCTGCGCGTCGCGCGTCGCATCGCTGAGTTCGAGGAGCTTCAGAAGACGGCTATTGAACAGGGTGAACGAGGGGCGAACTTAGGCCACATTCTGGGACGGTACAACGGCGCTAAGGCGCATCTAAAGCTGAGACGGTGCGGCGATGCCATCGAGTTCGCGCTTTCCGAGGTAGGCAAGAATGAGATACGCCATGTGCCGCTCTACAAAGACCCGCTGAGCGACATGGAATACTTCTTCACCGTCTTGCCGCTGGAGTATCTGCACCGTGACGACCGCATCGGTGCGCGCAGCATCGGGGCCAACATTCGCGGGCTGATTGAGGAGTTCTTGAAGAAAAGGCCCCAATTGCACGTGGCCCTGGCATGGTGGTCGCCGGAAATGGATGGCTGCGGAAAGGTCAAGGTGTTTGACGGACAGCACAAGGCGGCGGCTCAGATCATGTTGGGCGTGAGGGAACTGCCGGTACGCATATTCGTGGAGCCCGACCAGGATGTGTTGCTTCGCGCTAACACAAACGCTGGTTCCACGCTACGGCAAGTTGCCTTCGACGCGGCCGTGATAGGGCACTTGGGAAGCAGCCTTTATAATGAACGTGTTCGCCAGTATCAAGAAATGAAACACCTTCCCGAGAACAACTTCAGCTTCAGTGAAAAGGATTTGGTCGCGTTCTTCCGAGGTGAAAGTCGAGAGATGTTGCGGTACATCATCGACGCTAGGTGTGATTCCATCACCTATAACAAGGACAACGGCTTGATGGAGTTCGTCGAGTGGGCTGGCAAAGGTGCAAACCGCCCGCTATCGTACTCAGCCATCGCACGGACGTTCTTACGCGAGTTAATCTACAAGAAGGCTCTGGAGACGCCGATTGACGAGGGCTTGGAACGCGGCGAAAACCCGCGCAATCTGGAGCAGGAACAAATGGTCAGACTAATGAGTCTGTTTGCAGAGGTTTTCTTCGTTGGCAGGTGGGACCCCGAGGTCGGCGGTCGGAAGTTAGAGTATCGGCTCCAGAAGGGGGACCCAATTCGTGAAGAGCATCTGCGCGCGTGGCGAATCGCACGCGAAGAGATCCTTGGAAACGTCTTGGAGTGGATTAGGCTCGTAATCGAGAACTACAACGCCTGGACAGGGCGGAAGATCGACAGGAACAAGTTGCTTCACTATGCTCTGCCCGAAGACCTTTGGACGCGAATCAAGAACTTCTTGACCAAGCTGGCGGCGCTGCCTTGCTGGATTGACAGGAATCTGAGTATCACTGTGTTCGGGGCCAAGCAGAATTTCGACTTCTGGAAAAAGGTCTTTGAGACGGGCGTCGCGCCCACAGGGGTGCGAGTGCTTGCGCAGCCGCTCAACTTGCAGACGATGATACAGGATTGACCGATGCAAACCGGAGGGCATTATGGCTCAAGTACCGAGAAACCAGGAAGTAATACGGGCGATTCGGTCACTGGCCCGACAGACACAACTTGCCACGAAAGAAGCAAACCAGTTGGCGGCGAAGCGCTTGGCCCGTGGCGACTACGCTGGAGCACAGTCGCTTATCACGGTGGCCCAAGCGATTTCAGCGTTTGGCAACGAAGTCTTGGGGCTGAATGGCCGGTGGAGGGAAGTCCGTTCGGCCGGCAAGGGACCGAAGAAGGGAAAGGAAAGCCAAACGCCGCTCTGGGAGTTCTACCGCCCGATCTTGCAGGCGCTGTTGTCCCTCGGCGGCGAAGCGACCAGGAAGGACATCGAGGAGAAACTCGAAGAGACGCTGGCGAGCAATCTCAAAGAAGGTGATCTCGTCACCAACGCACAAGGCGTGCCTCGGTGGAAACTGATGGTTGGGCGCGCACGGAAACACATGATCGCCGAGGGTTTCGTGACGGGGGAAAACCTGCTCAGATGGAGGATAACGAGCAAGGGCGAGCAGGCGGCCAAGAGTGGGGTGAAGGGCAAATAGGCGCTGATCGTGAACGGGAACGGAACCTCGGCCGCTACGACCCCACGCCCGTGCGCGTGGTGAAGCAGTGGTTCCACGACGCCTGAGAATTGCACATGTGCGGCATCACCGGAGCAGTCTGGTCCCAACCTGACAAGCGAATCGAGCAGGCCACCCTGCGTCGGATGGTCGAGGTGCTCGCGCATCGGGGGCCGGACGGCGAGGGCACGTACACGGCCGACCTGCGCGTGGAGCCGGGGCAAGAAGCCGCGCCCGGCGTGGCCCTCGGGCACCGGCGGTTGGCCATCATCGACGTTGCGGGCGGGCACCAGCCGATGGCCAACGAGGACCAGTCGGTTTGGATCGTCTTCAACGGCGAGATCTACAACTTCCGCGACCTGCGGAGCCGGCTCGAAGGCCAGGGGCACCGCTTTCAGACCCGCAGCGACACGGAAACTATCGTCCACTTGTACGAAGAGGAAGGGATCGACTTCCTCACGCAGCTCAACGGGATGTTCGCCCTGGCGATTTGGGATGCGCGCCGGCGGCAGCTCGTCCTGGCCCGTGACCGGCTGGGCGAAAAGCCTCTCGTGTATCGCCTGGAGCCGGGGCGGCTGCTGTTTGCCAGCGAGTTGAAGAGCCTGCTGGAGGTGCCCGGCGTGCCGCGTGAGCTGGATCCGCAGGCCGTGGACGCCTATCTCACTTACCAGTACGTCCCCCATCCGCAGACGATCCTCCGCGGGATCGCCAAGTTGCCGCCCGCCCACGTGGCCGTCTATCGCGACGGCCGGCTGGACGTAAGGCCCTACTGGCAGCCCGATTTCCAGGCCGAGGATCGCCGACCGGCGGAGGAAGACGCCCGCGAGCTTCGCGAGCTGTTGACATCCTCGGTCGAGATGCGATTGGAGAGCGACGTCCCCTTGGGGGCTTTTCTTTCCGGCGGCATCGATTCGACGATCATCGTCGGTTTGATGCAGAAGCTCAGCCGGCAGCCGGTGCGGACGTTCTCGATCGGGTTTCCGGTGGCGGAGTACGACGAGACGCACTACGCCGGCATCGCGGCCCGGCAGTTCGGCACGCTGCACCAGGAATTTCGGGTGGAACCCAATGCCGTCGAGATCTTGCCCAAGCTGGTGTGGCACTACGACGAGCCGATGGCCGATAGCTCGGCGATCCCCACGTGGTATCTCTCTCAAGTCACGCGGGAGCACGTGACGGTGGCGCTGACCGGCGACGGGGGCGACGAGCTCTTCGCCGGCTATCCCCGCTATCAGGCCGTCTGGCTGGGAAGTTGGTTCGACCGGCTGCCGCGATGGCTCCGCCGGTTGCTTGCCGGCCAGTACTGGCAGAGGCTTCCCGCCAGTCCGCGACAGAAATCACTCCGCCGCCGGTTGCGGCGGTTCACCGAAATGCTCGGGAAGCCCCCTCTGCGGCGTTACTTGGAGTGGATCGCCATCTTCGGCGAAGCGCGCCGGGCCCAACTCTACAGCCCGGAATTCCTGGCCAGCCTTCCCGACAGCGATCCGCTGGAATTCCTCGAAGCCCGCGCCGCGCTCTGTTCCTCACGGGATCCGGTGACGATGACCAGCCTGGTCGACCTGACGACCTATCTGCCGTGCGATCTGATGACGAAGGTCGATATTGCCTCCATGGCCCACGGCCTGGAGTGCCGGCCCCCGTTTCTTGACCATCGGGTGGTGGAATTGGCGGCCCGGATGCCCCTGGAGCGGAAATTCCGCGGGGGCCGCGGCAAACGAATCTTACGGGAAACGTTCGCCGATCTCATTCCTCCGGCGATTCGCGACCGGCCTAAAATGGGGTTCGGAGTACCGCTCGACCATTGGTTCCGGGGGCCGTTGGCCGGTCTTGCCCGGGAGGTCCTGCTTGACCCCAGGTCCCTCGATCGTGGTTTTTTTCGCCCAGCAGTGGTTTCGGCATTGATCGAGGACCATTTGGCGGGGCGATTCGACCACGCCTATCGGCTGTGGGCCCTGCTGGTTCTGGAGCTTTGGCAGCAGCGCTGGCTGTAGGGAACGCGCTGCGTGGCGTTTCTCGGCCTCGAAAGCGGGGGCATCCGGTCGCCCCGGAACGCCACGGAGGGCGTTCCCTACAGGTTCAATAGTCTGCTCAAGTTTCTACGAACCAATCCCCCTCCCCGGTTTGCCAAAAACCACTTTGCAGTTCTCCTGGAAGGAGGGTAGGACGGGTTGGCAACCCGTCCTACGGCAAGCGGCGTCGACCAGCGGCGCAACGCTCACGGGGTGCGCGGATCGGGCGTGTCGGTCATCCGCCGACTCTTCAGGGACAGTTCGCTGCGGTACACCGACACCTCTTTGGGGGCCTCAATGCCAAGTCGGATCCGGTCGCCGCGCACGGCCACCACGGTCACCACGATGTTGTCGTGAATGACGATTTGTTGGTCTTTGGCTCGGGTGAAAACAAGCATCGGGCTACCCTCCTGGCCGGGCTGGTTGCCTGCCCGGACTGTCATTCGTCAGACCCGCCGGAATCTTGCTCCGGCGAGCCCTCCCGACAGCCCGACACGGGCGGCCGGCATCAACCAAGTTATCAGGAACGAGACACGGGCGACCGTAAGGGCGGTGCCCGCAGCCGGTGGGGCGCTGTAGGTGGGCCAATTCGCATGAGGCAGCAAGAGCTGCAAGGTTTCTCTTATCCATTTTAGTGGAACGAACCAGGGACGCAACCGGAACCTCCGAAAGAGGCATCTGCGATAATATAGATAGCATGGTAAAAATGGGGCCTTTGCCAACCGGAAGAATTCGGAACATCCATGCGACCGGCGCGGCCGATGAAGATACAAGCGGAGTGCGCCTGCACGGGCCTCCACCGTACCGTGGCAGGATTTGGGAGAGAAAGTCCATGACCGTCGCGCCTCAACCCGAGCAAGTCCGGCAGTTGGTGGCTCGGGTGTTTGGAGAATTCGGGGTTCCGGTCTGCAATATCTTGAGCTTGAACGAGACGCTGCTGATCAAAGGCGGGCGGTACGTAGCTCGCACCTATCGTGCGGAAGGGCTGATGGCGATGTGGCTCCTGCGGGCCGGGGTCGTCCAGTTCTATGACGCCGAGGGCACGATGCTGCGAACCGTCAATTTGTTGAAGCGACTCAGGCCGCATCCCGTTGCGGCCTGAGCATGATCACCATCGACGGATCGTCGGGCGAAGGGGGCGGGCAGATTCTGCGCACCTCGCTTGCGCTCGCCCTCGTCACGGGCAAGCCCTTCCAGATGAGGCGGATCCGCGCCAAGCGATCCAAGCCGGGACTTCAGCGGCAGCACCTCACGGCGGTCCTCGCGGCGGCCGAAGTGGGACGGGCCCAGGTCGAAGGAGCTGCGCTGAGCTCGCAGCAGCTCACGTTTGTGCCTCAGCCGGTCAGTCCGGGGGAATATCAATTCCGCGTGGGCACGGCGGGGAGCGCGACGCTCGTGCTCCAGACGGTCCTTCCGGCGCTGGCCATGGCCCCGGGTCCTTCGCACGTCGTGTTGGAAGGGGGGACGCACAACATCTACGCCCCGCCGTTCGACTTTCTCCAGATGGCGCTGGTGCCGCTCTTGGGCCGCATGGGCCCTCAGGTCGAGGCCAACCTGGATCGTCACGGATTTTACCCGGCCGGGGGAGGCCGCGTGAGCGTCACCATCGCTCCCCAGCCGCGATGGAAGCCGATCGAACTCGTCCACCGCGGCCGGATCGTTCGCCGCCGCGCCCGGGGCATCGTATCGCGTCTCCCCCGGCACATCGCCGAGCGCGAGGTGGCCACAGCGCTGGGCAAGCTGTCGTGGCCCCGCGAGTGCGGGAGCGTCGAGGAAGTCGATTCCCCAGGGCCCGGCAACGTTGTCTTGCTGGAGGTCCACTGCGAGCACGTTACCGAAGTCTTCACCGGCTTCGGCCAGCGGGGCGTGCCGGCGGAAAAGGTGGCGGCCGCCGCGGCGCGGGAGGCGAAACGCTATCTGGAAGCCGAGGCGCCGGTCGGCGAGCATCTGGCCGATCAATTGCTATTGCCTCTGGCCATCGCCGGCGGTGGGCGCTTCCGCACGCTGGCTCCCACCTCGCACACGACCACCAATATCGCCACGCTGGCGCACTTCCTCGACGTGAAGGTAATGACGGACGAGGTAGAAAAGGACGTCTGGGAGATCCGCGTCGAGGGATGAACGCCGGCTCAACGTAGGACGGCCCTTGTAGGACGGCCTTTCCAGGCCGTCCAAAACGGCCTGGAAAGGCCGTTCTACATGATCTTGTGGCCGGGTCAATATTACTGCCGCACGATATCGCCGGCGGTCCGGGTGAAGAGCGTGACAAACGTCTCGGCGTCGATCGTCTCGGAGTGGAATCGCGCCGAGCCGTCGCCGTAGAGGAAATTCGCGCCGGCAGGATGGAAACTGTAGATCTCGTTGTTGTTGCTGCAATTAAGAAGCTGCGAGCCGTTGCAGGCGTCGTGGACCCAAAACGGGGATTCGTCGTCGGCCCATTTTGCCCCCGAGATCGTCTTGCCCGGCTCTTGCTTGCCGCCGCGGTAGGAATCGGGTCTCCCGGCGACCTCGAAGAGCATGAAAGTATTGGAGAGCCCGTCGGTCACCCCCGCGATCGGCCTGCACTGCCAGGCGTTGGGCGAGAACAAGTTGCTCCAGTCGGACCGGGCGGTAAGGATCCCGGCCGATACCAGCGGTTTCCAGACGTTCGAGTCGATGAGCGTGCCGGCGGCGTAGTCGGAAACGTATTTTCTCCCGCCCGGCGCGCTCGGACAGCGGAAGACCGCGATCTCGGTGTCGCGAGCCGGCTTGTTCTCGACCGCGCTCCAGTTCTTGGCGAACGTGTACCTGACGTACACCGCCTGCTGCTCCACGTAAGGAAGGAGGAACGTGAGCAGATGGTGGTCCGGAACGCGCGTGAACGTCGGCGGGAAGACGCGATGGGTGCTCTCGTAGTTGAGGATGCCCAGACCGATCTGTTTGAGGTGATTGGTGCATTGGCTTCGCCGGGCCGCCTCCCGCGCCGCCTGCACCGCCGGCAGCAACAGCGCGATCAGGATCCCGATCACCGCGATCACCACCAGGAGCTCGACGAGCGTGAATCCTAAACGGCGATGCCGGGACGACGCCGTCCGCGTCGAAAACTCGCCCAGGCGGTTCAAGACAGCACGGCCCACGGCTTCCGCCTCTCCTGGTATGAAGACACCCAGTCGCCACCGTGCCGCCCATTGTACATCGCCTGGCTAAGGATACAAGGTTCGTCTTGGCGGAAAAACCGGAATGGGACCTGGGCGAAGGGGTCGGGAGCAATAGTGTTCGGCTCGGGGTTTGCTGGGGGGGGGAAATCTG
>CAYTJV010000304.1:0-9194 GCA_964438165.1 uncultured Planctomycetaceae bacterium
TGCGCCACCGCCTGGTGGCCGAGCATCGTGAGGGTGGCGTCGTTGTCGACGTCGACCCGGCCGCCGATGCTCGCCAGCGCGCCGCAGTGCCCGTGGCTGGTGTATTCGCAGAAGCAGACGTCGGTAATGATCAGGAGATCGGGCGCGACCTGCTTGACGCTCCTCACGGCCTGGGCAACGATGCCCTGGTTGCTCATGGCGTCGCTGCCGCGCTCGTCTTTGTCGGCGGGAATGCCGAACAAGAGGATGCCGCCGAGCCCCAGCCGGGCGACCTCGCGCGGCATGAGAGGTAGCCCCCGGATCGCTGCGGCAGAGGGAATTACACCACCTCGTTCGGCCGGCCCGAACATCCGCTTCGCTCCTCTTCCGTTTCCACCGACACGCGGCTAGAATGCCCTCTTCCGGGGTGTGCGATGGATAAAAGACGTGGGCCGGAGTCTCCCGTATGGCATCGGATACCTATGACCTCAGGCTCATAACGGAGTTGGTTTCGGGCTTTCGCGCGAATCTGACGGACCTGCGCGCCCCCCAGACGAGCGAAGCCGTCGTTCGGCAGGAATACATCGACCCGTTCTGGAAGGCCCTTGGGTGGGACGTCGCCAATGACGAGCACCGGTCATACGCCGAGAAAGACGTGCTGATCGAAGCGCCGGTGGGCACCATCGAGGGCGAAAGGGTCCGCAACCGTCGGCCGGATTACCTGTTCCGCATCGACGGCTTCCCGCGGTTCGTGGTCGAAGCCAAGAAGCCGGCGATCGACCTGAGAACCGACAAGGGCTCGATTTTTCAGGCGAAGACTTACGCCTGGAGCGCCCAGATACCGTTCGCGATCCTCACGGATTTCGAGGCGTTTCGTCTCTACGACACCACGATCAAGCCCTACCTCGAAGAGCCGAGCCGCGGGCTGATCGAGGAGTTTGACTTGCGCTTCGAGGACTTTATCGCGCAATGGGACGTGCTGCGGCAGACGTTCAGCCGTGACGCCGTTGCGGGCGGCTCTCTGGAGCGGTTGCTGGCCAGGCTCAAGAAGGTTCGCGCCGGCCGGCGGATTCGCGGTTTCGACCGTATGCTCTTCGACCTCCGCGGGACGGAGCCCGTCGATCAGGTCTTCTTGAAGCACCTTGAGGATTACCGGCTTCGCTTCGCGCGGGAAATCCATCAAGAAAATCGCGCCCGCTTCCGCGAGGCCAAAACTCGCCACGGCGCTGCGGAACTGGCCGAAGCCACGCAACGCCTGATCGACCGCTTGGTCTTTGTGCGGGTTTGCGAGGATCGCGGCATCATCAGCTACGGAACGCTCCGCGCGGCGGTGGAGGGCGCCGCCAGCCACCGATTGGACCTCTACAACACCTTGGTCGGGCAGTTCCGCGAGTTCGACGCCCGATTCAACGGCTACCTGTTCAAGGCCCATTTCAGCGAAGAGCTCCTGGTTTCCGCCGAATTGCTGGCCGACTTCATCCGCTCGCTCTATCTTCCCGAAGGGCCTTACCGTTTCGACGCCATCGGCGACGACTTGTTGGGGATTATTTACGAGCGATTCCTCGGCAGCAGCATCGCCGTCGAGCGGCGCATTGTGGAAGCAACGGAAAAGCCGGAAGTCCGCCACGCCGGCGGCGTTTACTACACGCCCCGATTCATCGTCGATACCATCATCCGCCGCGTGGTTGCCCCGAAGCTCGAAGGCAAAACGCCGTCGGAAGTGCGCGACGTCAAAATTCTCGACCCCGCTTGTGGGTCGGGCTCCTTCCTCATTGCCGCGTTTCAATACTTGGTCGACTATTGCTGCCGGTATGTGGCCGAACATCCGAAATCGGCCGAAGTGCCCGCCTCGCCCCGCGCGCGGAGCAAGACACGCAAGATTGCCGCCCAGAATGGCGAGGGACGATGGCTCTTGACGCCCGACTTCAAGGCGGAGTTGCTCACCTCCTGCCTCCACGGCGTAGACATCGACGCCCAGGCAGTTGAGGTGACCATTATGAGCCTGTACCTGAAGACGCTGGAGAACATGCCGGAGGGATGGCAGCGGGGACTGCTGGAGCACCGCCTGCTGCCGCCCTTGGATAACAACATCCAGTGCGGCAACAGCCTCCTCTCGCAGACCGATTTTGACAACTACTGGGACGAGAAGCACGGCAAGTTGTTCTCGTGCGACGCGGATGTCACGTTCCGCATGAATGCGTTGGACTGGTCGAGCGAGACGCACGGTTTTGGCCGGCTGTTCGCCGCCCGCCAGGGGTTCGATTGCATCATCGGCAACCCGCCGTACATCCGCGTTCAGGAGCTGAACCGCTGGGCCCCCGACGAATGCAAGTTCTACAAGTCGCGCTACAAGTCGGCGGCCAAAGGGAACTACGACATCTACGTGGTGTTCATCGAGCGCGCGCTGGAACTGCTGGCCGACGACGGGCTGCTCGGGTTCATCTGCCCGCACAAGTTCTGGCAGGCGACCTACGGCGCGGGCATCCGGAAGATCGTCGCCGAGGGCCGGCACCTTCGGTCGGTGATCGACTTCACCGACCAGCAGGTGTTCCATGGCGCTACAACCTACACGGCAATCCACGTCCTGTCGAAGAGTGCAAACCGCGAACCCGTGGACTACGCCGGAATCACGGAATTGACGGATGGGGACGCGCAATGCAGGGCCGCCGAAAACGGCTCGGCGGTGCGGTTCCGCGCGAGCCATCCTTCGGAGGGCGAACCGTGGTTGTTCGCAGACGATCGGAAACAGCGGTGGTTGCATCAGGTGCGAGGAACCCGTGCGACGTTGGGACACATCACGTATAAGATTGCGCAGGGGATTGTCACAAGCGCCGATGATGTCTATTTTGTGACAAAGCGAGCACGTTCGTTCTTCAGCGATGCCACGCGAAACGAACATGAGCTCGACAAGGCTCTCGTCCATCCGCTCTTAAAGGGTTCGGTTCACATGAAGCGGTGGGTGGCCTTGCCTACCGACCGATATGTCATTTTCCCCTACGAAAAAACGGCACGCGGCTGGGCACTCATAACCGCAGACAAGTTCCGTTCACGATATGGAAAGACGTGGGACTACTTGTGTGCGAACAAGCAACGTTTGTGTGATCGCGAGTCAGGGAGAATGCAGGGCCGCGACGATTGGTATGGGTATATTTATCCGAAAAACCTGGAGGTGATGTCGCGTCCCAAGATACTCGTCCCGTCAATTGGTGTCCAAGCGGAGTTTTGCCTTGACGCAAAGGGCGATTTTTTCTTCGTCGGAAGCGGCGGCGGTGGCGGCGGCGGGTACGCCATCATTCCATCGATCAAGATCGAGTTGGCCTATCTTGTAGGGCTTCTCAACAGCAAGGTCTTGGATACCTTCCTCAGGGCTGTAACGACGCGGTTTCACAGCGGTTGGTATGCCTACAGCAAGCTCTACCTGGCGCAACTGCCCATCAAGCTTCCCGAAACCGCCCAAGAGCGAAAACTGGCGGATCAGGTTGCCGAGCGGGTGGAACGCATCATCGACGCGAAGAAGCAGTTGCAGAAGGGCGCGGCCGGCGACCGTGCGGTGGTACGCTTGCAGCGCGAGATCGAGGCCCACCAGCAGCGAATCGACGAATTGGTCTGCCGGCTCTACGGCGTCGATGATAGCGCCCCTGCATATTCCATCAAGCGCGGCGCTATCTAGCGCAAGGGTATCTCGGACTTAGGTTCGCCAAGGGGGGTGCGTTCGATCCGTAAGTCGCTGTGCCCGAATGTTTTATGGCGAACGGACGGCATCGGGGTTTGACGCAAGTCTTTAATTCTGCGATTTCCGCAAAAGTCGTTTTCGGAGCGGGAACTTAACTCTTTGACTGACAGCAAGTTGCGCCGAAAATGCAAAACCTTGTTAAACGCCCTTCGTTCGGGGTGTTCGCACGAAGATCATTCTACCAGACGTAAGTCCATATTTCAAGCCACTTTCCGGCCAGGCGCCGGATTGACGAAAAACTGCTCGCCCTGAGGTGTTGGGCAGAATCGCGTTTTCGGCGAAAAAGTCGCGCGGGCACCCAAATCGTTAACCGTCGTGGAACCAGCTCAGGCGGCCGCGCTCGGGATCTCCAAGCACACCGTTCACAATATATGTTTTACAGTCCGACCCGCGACTGGTCCCGAGCTCTCTCACCGCTGGTGCCCCACCGACTCGCTAGGCTGGGCAATGCGGCGGCGGAGCGTGGCCACATGCTGCTCGAGCCGGGTGAGTTCCTGGCGGAACCGGTCGACGCCGCGGCACTCGGCCTCCAATCGGCCGAAGATCCCTTGGGCCAGACGCGGAGTGGACCAGCCCTCGGCCAACCGATCAATCTCACGCTTGAGTCCCCGCCGCAGCCGGCTGGTGAAGCCCCACAGCAGCAGCCCGCTCCACACCGCCAGCCAGAACGCCGAGAGCAAATAGACTTCGACTCCCAGCAGCGGCGCGGGCGGCGAGGCGAGCCAGGAATCGTAGAAGAAGTTTTTTGCCGGGCGGAAGAACAGGGCGCCCAACACGCCCAGGAAGAGCAAGTCGTACCGATAGCGCGTCAGCCACCCGGTGTGCCGCTGCGCCGCCCGGCTCAGGAGCGATTGAAGCTCCGTCGCCAAGGTGTCTGCCACGCTCGTTGCCGCGCCTGCGGCCTCCTGGAAAACCGTCTCCGCACGAGAGGCGTCCCGATCCATCCCCGCCTCGGCCGCGTAGCCGTCGATGACCAGGGCGGCGCTGCGCAGCTCGGCTTCATCCCAGCAGCCCGCCACGGCC
Source organism: uncultured Planctomycetaceae bacterium (assembly GCA_964438165.1). Lineage (GTDB taxonomy): Bacteria > Planctomycetota > Planctomycetia > Pirellulales > Thermoguttaceae > CALFBP01. Next base: position 4,736 of record CAYTJV010000304.1, read on the forward strand.
TGGGCCGCACTGGCATCGGCCTGACGCCGGCGGCGAAAGGCCTGCCACGATCGCACGCCTTCGACCGCGCCCCAGAGGGCCATTTGGGCGGGCGTTCGGGCGCGAAGCATCAGGCCGCGGACCACCAGCCCCCCAATCCCGTGATACAGCCGCAAGACGAGCGCAAAGGGACTGAATCCCCACCGCGACAGCACCTCGCCCAGCAAACGGTTCTCCCATTGCCGCCGGCTGGTAACTAGCTCGGAGTGCATTTCCTGGGCCAGCCGTGCGGCCAGGCGCGATCGCTGTTGGAGGATCGCTTCGTCGAGTTGGCGCACGGCCGGCAGGGCCTCGTCGATGCGCCGGCTGCACGCCGAAAGGGTTTGCTCGACCAGGTCCAGGAGGTTCGCCCGCCGGATGCGGGCCGCAGCACTGCCCACCAACTGTCGAGTGAGGAGGTCGATCAGCGCCGCGAACTCGCCGCGCGGCTCCAGCCCGTTCTGCGCGTCGGCCGACGCCGCGAGCGAGTCGACCAGGAAGATATGGGCCGAGGCATAGCGCGGATCGAGGATCTGCCGCCAGTCGTCGCGGATGTCCTCGTCCACGTCGGCGTGGGTCTGGACGAAGACGAGCCGCGCCCCGGCCGCCGCCGCCGCCAGTTCCTCCGCGACCCGGGCGCTGCGATACTTCTGCTGGGTGGTGGCCACCACGAGTACGTCGCAGTGAGGGAGAATCTGGCGCAGTCGGGCCAGGTTGGTTCCAGGGGCGTCGGATGCCTCTGTGGTGTCGGGATCCGGGCAGTCCACCACCACGAGATTCGCCAAGCTGGGCAAGTCGCGATGGACTACTTCCACACCTGCGGGATCGATTCCCAGCACCTCGGGAGTTAGGTCCGGCCGGCAGACGAGAACCGGCCGGCCCGTCGTCGGCCGCGACTTCCCCGTCTCCACGACTTCGGCACCCACCAGGGCGTTCACCAGGGCGCTTTTTCCGGCGCCCGTACCCCCTAATACACCTAGTATCAAGGGTGCCTCCAGGCGGACTCGCATCGCACCCAACCGCTCGGTCAGCCGACGCACGACCGCGCGGCAGGCCCGGGCCGTCTGCCATGAGGGTGGTGAGTCGGCCCATCTGGTGAGGGAGTCGACGAGCGTGTCGAGCTCCGCGAGCAGCTCAAGATGGGTCAGTTCAGTCATGGACATACGCTAAAACATAGCAGACGCAAGGAGGTGGGGCCACATGATCGCGTCACTCCGTGACGCGCAAAGCCGGTCTCGGAGAGACCGACCCACATGGGGGTGCGGCAACATTTTCTGGCGGCAACTCCGTGCGTGTGGCACTGCTTGCCCGCCGCCGGGAAAAACCTGATTCCGTGAGAAAAACTGTTCCGGCGGCGGGCAAGCAGTGCCACACTGGACCACACGAACGCACGCCAGGGAATCTTGCCGCACAGGCCACGTGTCTATTCTCCCGCAGGTCGATTCGTTATGCTTACCTCAGAGTTTCCGGGCGTTTACTGTCTGACTATCCCGAAACTTCCGAAGTCTCCAAGACTTCGGAAGTTTTCCCTCGCATTCTGCCTTGCAGAGGAGAAACGCATGTTGTGCGCGATTGCCGCGTTACCGCTGGCCGCCAATGCAACCCCCTGGGTGATTCTCGGCGGGGTGGTGGTCGTCGTTCTTGCCATTGTGGTGATCATCGTGGCGCTGGTGTACGGGAACCTCTGGTTCCAGGCGTACATGTCGAGTGCCCGCGTGGGAATCGTGGAATTGATCGGCATGAGTTTCCGCCAGGTCAATGCCCGGCTGATCGTCCAGGCCAAGATCATGGCCATGCAATCGGGCATCGGATCGGAAAAGGAGATGGGCATCAGCACGCGGCGATTGGAAGCCCATTACCTGGCGGCCGGAAACGTGATGAACGTGATCCGCGCCTTGATCGCCGCGCACCGCGCCGATTTGGACCTGAACTTCGACCGCGCCGCGGCGATCGACCTGGCCGGGCGCGACGTGCTCGACGCCGTGCGGACCAGCGTCTACCCCAAAGTGATCGATTGCCCCGATCCGACCAAGAGCCACAAGGCGACCCTGGGGGCCATCGCCAAGAACGGCGTGGAGCTTCGGGTGCGAGCCCGCGTGACCGTGCGAACCAACCTCAAGCAGTTGATCGGCGGGGCGACCGAGGAGACGATCATCGCCCGGGTGGGCGAGGGGATCATCACCGCCATCGGCTCGTCCGACACCCACCTCTTGGTGCTGGAGAATCCGGACAAGATCTCCAAGGCCGTGCTGCAGCGCGGATTGGACGCGCAGACGGCGTTCGAGATCGTCTCGATCGACATTGCCGACATCGACGTGGGTCAGAACATCGGGGCCCGCTTGCAGGCCGATCAGGCCGAGGCCGACATGCGCGTGGCCCGTGCCAAGGCCGAAGAGCGCCGCGCTCTGGCGCTGGCCCGAGAGCAGGAGATGACGGCTGCCGTGGCCGGAAACCGAGCCCAAGTGGTTTTGGCCGAGGCCGAGGTCCCCCTGGCCATGGCCGCCGCATTCCGCCAAGGGAACCTCGAAGTGGTGCGACGCAGCTAATCGTCATCAATCGTCATCAATCGTCGTCGCCATCGTCGTCATCGTCATCGTCTCCGTCATCGTTGGTGATCGTGCCAGTGGCCGTGGCGGTGCTGATCGTGCCGCCCACCGCGCCGGAGAGGGTGACCGTGAAGCCGTCGTTCGGCTCGACTGTCGTGTCGCCGCTGACGTTGATGGTGATGACCTTGGAGGTCTCCGTGGCGGCGAAGGTCACGCTGCCGCTGGGCAGCGCGCCCCCGGCGAAGTCGGCCGCGTCGGCGCCGCTGCCGGTGACCGCATAGTCGACGGCCGTCGTGCCGCTGGTGTCGCCGCTGCGGGTCACAGTGAAGGTAAGCGGCGTGGACCCGGAGTTGCCCTCCGCCTTGTTGGCGTCGGTGGCCGCGATTGCCAGCGTGGGCGCCGGCTCTGAAGCGCTGCGGTCATTGGACGTGCGATCTCTGACCTGGTCCGTGGGAGCGTAATCGAAGAACCAGTCGCTGCCGGAGCCGCCGAAGAGAATGTCGCGGGCCGCGTCGTCCAGCACGGTGCCTCTCTTCTTCAGTTGAACGAGGCCCGACGTCTGAACGAGGCCCGACGTCGGATCGGTAATGCCGGCATCGAGCCGGTCGGTCCGCTCTTTGAACGACGGCGCCGACGCCCACTCGCCCATGATCGCCGCCAGGGCCGCGTCGTTGTTTTCGTAGGCCGTTGTGCCGCCGATGAGAATGTCTTCGCCTGCGTTTCCCTTGAGATTGTCGGCGCCCGATCCGCCGATCAGCAGATTCCTCCCGATGCCGACATCGAGCAGATCGTTGCCCGCGCCGCCCAAGAGCATGTCGTTCCCCGATTCGCCGTACAGGCGGTCGTCGCCGTCGCCGCCGTACAGCCAGTCGTTGCCGGTGCCGCCGCGAAGGAGGTCGTTTCCGGGGCCGCCGATCAAGATGTCTTTGCCCGTGCCGCCGTAGAGGACGTCGTTGCCCTCTCCGCCGTCGAGGAGAACGACGCCGCGAACCGAGCTGCCGACGACGATCCTGTCATTGCCCCCTCCGCCGTGGGCGACGATCTGGCCGGTGACGTTATACGGGCCGGAGCGCCTTCCGTTGTAACTGACGACGATCCGGCCTCTGGAGTCGGCCCAGACTGAGACGCTGTCGCCGGCCGTGTCGCTGCCGACGATCGACAGGGTGCCGTCGGGCAGCAGATTCACGCCCGGCGAACTCGCGTCTTGATCGTCGTTGGTGATCGTGCCCAAGCCCTGGTTGTCGGCGATCGTCACGCCGCGTCCGCCGGCCGTCACGTTCGACAGGTTCACCAGCAACGTCTCGTTCGGTTCGACCTTCGGGTCGCCGTTGACCTTCACGGTGATCGTCTGGGTCTCGCCCGCCGTCCCGGCGAAGTTGAGCGTGCCCGAGGCGGCCGCGTAATCGCCGTCGGCCGTGGTGGCCGTGCCGTCGGCCGAGGAGAAGTCGACGCTCACGGGAGCGTCGACCGCCGCGTTGAGCGTCACGGTGAAGGTGAGGTCCTTCGTTCCGGCGTTGCCTTCCGTGAGCGTCACGTCGTTGATGGAGAGGGAGGCAGCGTCGTCGTTGGTGATCGTGCCCAAGCCCTGGTTGTCGGCGATCGTCGCGCCGGTCGCATTGCTGAGGTTGACGACGAAGCTCTCGTCCGGCTCGACCGTCCGGTCGCCGTTGACGTTGACGGTGATCGTCTTGGTCGTTTCGTTCGGCGCGAAGGTGACCGTGCCCGCGGCCGCCTGATAATCGGCGCCCGCCGCCGCGGTGCCGTCGGCCGTGGCGAAGTCGACCGTCACCGGTTGGTCGCTGGGGGCCGACAACAACAGGGTGAGTTGCGCGGCGGTGGCCCCCGAGTTGCCCTCGACCACGGTACCGTCGCCGACCGAGACCTTCGGCCCCGTT
>CAYTJV010000305.1:0-9157 GCA_964438165.1 uncultured Planctomycetaceae bacterium
CGAGCTTTCGTCCTTTCGCGCTTTCGTGATTGCCGTTTACACTTTGAATAATTCGATCAGCAAGTCGCACGCTTGCGATGCGATTCCCGGAGCCTGGCTCTCGCGAGGGCCGGCCACGTTGAGGATCGCCGGCCGGGTCTTCGCCAGCCAGCGCCGGGCCTCGGCCAAGGGCGGATCGTTGGCGTCGACGACCAGGTGCGGCCTCTCGTGTCGCTGGGCGAGCCACAACGTCAGTGCCGTGCCGCCGCTGGGACGGCCGCGGCAGATGATCAGCGTGGCATCGGACTCCAGAACATTCTTCTCGGTTCGCACCGCGTACTCCGGGGATTCGGTCTCCGAGAGCTGATACACCGGGGGAATGGCGCCGTCTTCTGCCCGGCGGCCTTGCGGGCACCAGCCGCCGTGCGGAATTCCCAAGGCCATGGCGGCATCCAACGCTCCGCGGTCGACGCCGGTTTGCCCGCCGGAGATGATCCTCTCCGGTCGAAACCGTTTTCGGCTGTGCGACTGCCGCGTCATCGCCGCGATCCGGCCCCCGGGCGCTGCGAGACCACCCCGGGGCTATCGTCGGGCAAGAGGATTTGCGTTCCGGGCGCTGGATCGAGCGACTGCTTGCCGAGGATGTCCTTGTTCAGGTCGTAGATCTCGCGCCACCGCGAGGCCTTGCCGAGCTCCTGGCGGGCAATGTCGTAGACCGTATCGCCCTCCTGAACCACGTACGCTCTCCCCCCGCCCGGCCGACTCGGCGCGATTGCCGTCCGAGGCTGGCTCTCCGTTGGATTGCGGCGGGCCGGACTGGGGCAGAGCTCCGGATAGAGCTTCTCCAATTCGGCTGCCGCAGGAGCCAGAATGACGTCGCCTGACTTGAGCTTGTCTTCGCGGGGATACTTCTTGTCGTTGTGCTTGGCCAGGGCCTGGAAATACCCTCCCGTGCCAAAAAGCCTCTGCGAGATGCTCCAATAATTGTCGTCGAACTGCACAACGTACGTCCCGTCGGCACGCCGGCCGACGCCGCTGGAGTTGGTAGGCGCAAGGCTGCCCAGGCTCGTGTCGGTCAGGCGCGGCGGGGTGATCGCGGACGACGCCGGAGCCGAGCCCTGGCCACTGATGTCCGGGGTCCGAAGCGGGTTGGGGACCCCCGCCGCTCTCAGGGCCCGCGATGCCGCTGACGGCACCAAAGAATCGCTCGATCGCGGCATGGTCCTTGACGTATCGGCCACGCCGTAGGACGGATTGGCAATCCGTCCTACGTCCGATCGCGGCAGGCTTCTTGAGGTGTCGGCCGCCGAGGAGTTGGGCGACGGAGCAGCGGCAGCCGCCGTGCCGGGGCTGTCGCGACGCAGCCCGTCCACCGCAGGTCGGCTGCGGAACGGGTCTGACGGTTGCCGGCTTGCCGCCGGACCGCCGGATTGCGTATCGTGCTCCCAGCCTCCGAACGACGGTCTCGGCGCGCTGCGGTCCGTGGCGCCGTCCACGCGGCCGCCGGAGTCGCCCGGCGCGATCCTGGGCCCGAACGAAGGCGAGGAGGGCGACTGGCGCTCGTCGTGCGTCTTCGTCGACTTTGGTTTCGCGTCGGACGCAAAAGCCCAGGTATCGGGCTCATTCGTCCGCGCCTTGGGCCTGGGCCCCGGGCTCGGGCCCGGCACCGCAGGCACCTTCGTCGGCTTGGACGACGCGCTCGACGAGCCGAAAGCCGAGCTCTCCTGACGCTCCGACTTTCCCTTGTCACTGTTGGCGGTTCCTCGGTCATCGCTGTTGGCGACGGTTTCCTCGGCCGACTTCGATGCGGGACTGGAGGAATGCCGCATCCACTTAACGACCGCCGCAGCGAAGACGACCACCAGGACCAGAATCACGGCCACGGCGATCTTCATTTCGTTGCCCGACGTGAAACTCGTCTTCAGCAACTCCTCCGATCCCTCCAGCTCGTCCAGTTGGGCGTCATCGGCCTGCTTGGCCTGAACGTCCCGCTCTTGTCGGGCAACCGCGTGGGCATGCTTTTCGTGTTTCGACATGGCGCATCCTTGCCTTTGTGAACGGTCAACTTGTCCGTAACACGTGGGGCACGATTCCATCGTGCCAGGCACGTTGAAAACGTGCCCCACGGCCGTCGTGCCACAGTCATTCCTTTGGCGATCCTAAGCCGCTTTCCATGGTCCTGGCGGCCACGCGGAGCTTGGCGCTGCGCGCGCGGGGATTGGCGGCGATTTCCTCGTCGCCGGCGCGAATCGGTTTTTTGGTGAGCGCCTCGTAACGGGGATCGTCGCGGAAGGCCTCCTTGACGCGACGATCTTCCAGGGAGTGAAAACTTATAATTGCCAGCCGGGCCTGCGGACGAAGGCACTGCGGGATTCGCCGCAGGGCAATTTCCAGGCTCTTCAACTCGTCATTGACCGCGATCCGCAGGGCTTGGAACGTGCGCGTGGCCGGATCGATCTTATCGCCCCGCGACCGCGGCACGCATTGCCGCACAATCGCGGCCAGCTCGCGAGCCGTTTGGATCGGCCTCTCCTGCCGGCGCTGGACGATGGATCGGGCAATTCGTCGGCTGTGCTTCTCCTCGCCGCAGTAGTAAATCACGTCGGCCAAGTGCTCGGCGCTGAGCCGGTTGAGCAGACGCCAGGCCGGTTCGCCTTCGGTCGGATCGAACCGCAAGTCGAGCGGACCGTCGGCGTCGAAGCTGAACCCCCGCGACGGATCGGCCAGTTGATCGCTCGACATCCCCAAATCGAGCACCACGCCGTCGACCGACTCCACCCCCATCGCACCGAGCACTTCGGGCAGGTCGCAGAAGTTGGCCTGAACCAAACGCACGGGCAGCCCGGACAGACGGCGTTGGGCGGCATCCAACGCCGCCGAGTCCCGGTCAATGCCGATCACCCGTCCCGCTGGGCCGACCCGCTCGGCAAGGGCAAGAGCGTGTCCTCCGGCGCCGAGCGTCCCGTCGACAAACACTCCCCCAAGACGCGGGGCCAGCCAGGCGACTGCCTCGTCGCGCAGGACGCTGACGTGTATGGGAGATGTCTCGGTCATGAGCATGGACGAGAGAGCAGTTAGCAATTAGCTTTTAGCTTTCAGCTTTCAGCGATTTCAACTCGCCTCGGTATTTTGCCGGTTTTGGCGAGATGAGGCCAGAGCAATTGCCGAGGCTGGCCGGTGGCTGCGGCTCCATCGACTGCGGGCAGAAGACCGCCCCTGAAGCCGATGGGCTGGCGGCTGAAAGCTGATCGCTCCGCAAGGACACCCCACCTCGGGCACGTCCCTGTGCCCGAGCGAGGTCGAGTGCCCGCGGCGGACTTGCTGGTCCATGGGCGACCGCAGTCGTCGCAAACTCGCGGCCGGAAGGCTTCCGTGCCTCCCGTACCCGTGAGAACCTCTCCTGCAATCGGCAAGGCGAAACGTCGGTCGGGTGGCCTTTGACCGACGTTTCCGGTCTCACGCATGGCGAGCAAACGGACGGACGATCCGTACAATAAAGCCGCGATCGCTGGTCGCGGTTTTCTCCTGTGGCAGAGTTAGGCGTCTCCCGGACTCTTCGTCTCCGATGGCGTGCGTGGCACGCCACCCAAGGCAACCTCGGCGATCTCGTCGTAGCGGGCTTGTTGGTGGGCCAAGTATTGCTTCCACTGGTCGGCAGCCCAAAGCTCCAAGTGATCCTGCACCCCCAAGAGGACAGCTTCCTTTTCCAGTCGGGCCAGGGCGGCCAGTTCGGCGGGAATGCGAATTCGCCCTTGCTGATCGAGTTCGACTTGTTGGGCTTGGGAGTAAAACAGCCGTGTGAACGCCCGTACATCTTTCTGGGTAGGCGGGGCCGCCCTCAGTCGCTCCCCCCAGCGCGCAAACGCCTCCTCCGGGTAAATTGCAAGCGATCCATCGGTCCCTGGAGCTACAAACAGGTTCCCACCTATGGGGCAACCCAGAGTCTCTCGTAGGCGCTTGGGGAGGGCGACGCGAAGCTTCTCATCAATCGAGCGGGCATAAGTCCCGGTGAGTAGCATCCACTAGTCCCCATTCCTCCCCACAAGTCTCCAAAGATAACCAGTTCTGTCCCCACGTCAAGCATGATTCATTCAATTCGCGCAAGGCAAACGCGACTCCGCCGCGAGCTTTCACCCAAGTCGCTGGCCAGCAGCCGACTTCCAGCCGATCGGCGTGACGCAAGTGGCGGAAAAATTATTTCCCGGCAGTCAACTCCGGCCCCCCACGATCGCCTGCCACAGCTCCTCGTAGGCGGCAACCATTCGGTCTATGCTGAACAGACGCTCAGATCGTGTGCGGTTTTCGCGCCCAAGTCGCGCGGCGAGCTCCCGATCCGAGAGGATCCGGACCAGCTTATCGACCAGCCCGGGCGTGTCGCCGTAGGCGACGGTCTGTGCGTCGGCACTCTCGCCAAGCAGCTCGCGCACGCCTTCGACGTCGGTGGCCAGCACGGGCCGCTGGCTGGCCATGGCTTGCAGCACCACGTTCGGCATCCCTTCCCAGCGGGACGGCAGCACGAGCAGGTCGCTTGCCGCCAGGATCTCCGGGACGTCGCTCCGCCATCCGAGCCAGTGGACCCGGGCGGCAATCCCTCGCTGGAGCGCAAGCCGCTCGAGGGACGGGCGATTGGGCCCTCGACCGACGACGACAAGGTGGCAGTCGGGCACGCGCGCAAGCCACTCCGCGGCGGCTTCTAGGAGCCACGCAAGGCCCTTTTGCGGCTCCAGTCGGCCGACGAACGTTACCACTCGGCTACCCAGCGGGACTCCCGCGTCGGAAAGCAGTGCCGGCCGGGCGGCGGGATACCGCTGGAGGTCAATCCCGTTGTGAATGACGACAAGTCGCTCAGGGGCCAACCCTGCTTGAGCTGCGGAGAAGTACGCCACGGACTGGCTGACGCACACATAGCGGTCAACCCATCGGGACGTGAGCCGATCCACCCAAAGGTGCCAACGGCAGTCCCTCTCCGCCACCCGGATGCCGCACACCACGGCCCGCACCCGCGCTGCTCGAGCCGCCATCCGACCCACGATGTTGGCATGGAAGAGGAATGTCTGGACTAGATCGGGTTGGAAGTGAAGGAAGTGTCGCCTGAGTTTCCACACTGCGGCAGGAAAACCCAGGGACCGCCGGGCCCCCAGGCAATGCACTTCCAAGCCAGCGGCCTTCAGGGGCGGGATACACGAGGCATTGGAAACCTGCGGCTCGGGGCCAAGGCAGTAGACCGCCGGCGTGAAGCGGGAGCGATCCAGGCGGGTGGCCAGAGCCACCATCGCTTGTTCCGCCCCGCCGACATCGAGGTCAGTGATGCACAGTGCGATTCGCGTTTCGGCCATTGGCCCTGCCCTGGGCTGGGTTGGCGGCTTATACTCGGTTGAGAAGCTCCCGTAAAGCTTGCTTTTCAGCCATGTCGGAACTCGACCAATACGATTACGAATTGCCGCGTCCCTTGATCGCGCAATTTCCCTTGGCGCATCGCTGCGACGCCCGGCTACTGGTCGTGGACCGGGCAGCCAAAACGTTGGCACACAAGCACGTTCGCGATCTTCCGGAAATCCTCTTGAAGGGGGACTGCCTGGTGCTCAACGATGCCCGCGTTGTCCCGGCGCGGCTGGTCGGCTACCGCAGCACCACGCATGGGCACTGGGAGGGGCTCTTCATCGAATCCTCTCCAGGGGGGTTTTGGAAGGTCGTGTGCAAGACCCGGGGCCGACTCGTTCCCGGGGAGGCGATCACCCTGCTTAACGCCCAGGGTGTCGAGGATATCCGCGTCGTGCTGGCGACCGCTCATTCAGAGGGGGTTTGGATTGTCCGTCCGGAGTCTGACGAAGAGACCTACTCGCTTTTGGAACGGGTAGGGCGAGTACCGTTGCCGCCCTACATTCGCAAGGGCGAGATGGTCGATTCGGATCGCCAGAGCTACCAGACGGTCTATGCCAAGAACCCGGGCGCGGTCGCTGCACCGACCGCAGGACTACATTTCACTTCGGCCCTGCTCCAAAAGCTTGAGAAGCAGGGTATTCTCATCTGCTTCCTGACCCTCAAGGTCGGGTTGGGCACGTTCCGGCCGATCCTCGGCGAGAGCTTGGCCGAACATCGGATGCACGCCGAATGGGCCCAGCTCGCTCCAGAGGCGGTCGAGAAGATCCACTTGGCTCGCCAGCGTGGAGGCCGGATCATCGCCGTTGGGACGACCACCGTTCGGGTGCTGGAGATGGCCGCTCAAGACGGCGTGCTGAAGCCGTTCACGGGAATGACGGACCTGTTCATCCGACCGCCTTACCAGTTCCGCGCGGTCGATGCCCTGTTGACCAACTTCCACCTGCCCCGCACGACCCTCTTGGTGCTGGTCCGCACGTTCGGCGGCGACGAGTTGATCATGCGGGCATACGAGGAAGCGATCCGCGAGGAGTACCGCTTCTATAGCTATGGGGACGCCATGCTGATTCTTTAGGAGCTAATGCTCTAGGAAAGGACGACTGATGGACGCGACCGAGCAAGTGCTCGTGGTACCGACCGAGCTGTTCCGGCGACTGGGATATTTCCAAGGATTCACCACCGAGGTCTCTCGGTATCTGGAAGAACTGCTCAGTCCCGCGCACACGAGTTATCGGCCGCGAGGCGAAGTGGAGGTCGATCCGAGCTTCAAACAATTGATCCCTTACGTGCTCTTCCAGCACCGCGACGAACTGGGCCGGCCCACGGTCTTTCAGTACACGCGCGGCACCGGTCAGGGCGAAGGGCGTTTGCACAAGAAGCGGAGCGTGGGGATCGGCGGCCACATCTCGACGCTCGACGTGGGCGGCGGCGACGGAGGCAGCCCGTACGACGTCGGCATGCGCCGCGAGTTGGAGGAGGAGGTGTTCATCCACACGCCGTACACGGCCCAGTGCGTCGGCCTGATCAACGATGATCTGACCGAAGTGGGCCGGGTCCACTGGGGAGTGGGGTACCGTTTCGACGTCCAGCGGCCGGCGATCGAGCCCCGCGAGCCCGACATTCTCGAAAGCGGCTTCCGCCCCGTCGAAGAAATCCTCGCCGACTTGCCGGCCTTCGAGACGTGGTCGCAAGTGTGCATGAAATCGCTCTACGGGCCGGGCGAGACGAAGGGGCAGCAACGACATGATTGAATACGATCTGCACATGCGCGACACGACCTTGGAAGCAGCCAGGGTTTACATGGACAACCATGCCACCACCCGGCTCGATCCCCGGGTGTTGGAGGCCATGCTGCCCTATTTCACCGAGACCTACGGGAACGCCGCGAGCACCAGTCACTCGTTCGGCTGGCAGGCCAGGGATGCCGTCGAAGCAGCCCGGGAAACGATTGCGGCGGCGATCGGGGGAAAATCGCGGGAAATCTTCTTCACCAGCGGGGCCACGGAGAGCAACAACCTGGCGATCCGTGGCGTGGCCGATCGCGCTCAGCACAAGGGGAAGCACCTGGTGAGCGTGCGCACGGAGCACCCTTCGGTGCTGGATCCCCTGGAGAAACTCGGCCGCCGCGGCTTCGAGGTAACACTGCTGCCCGTGGTGCAGGCGCCCGAGCCGCGTGCGGGCCAGGTTGTGCCAGAGCAATTGGCCGCGGCCTTGCGCGGCGACACGATCCTGGTCAGCGTCATGCTGGCCAACAACGAAATTGGTGCAATTCAACCCATCGCCGACATTGCCCGAATTTGCCACGCTTCGGGCGCGCTAGTCCATACCGACGCCACCCAGGCCGTCGGCAAGATTCCTGTCGATGCCGGCGAACTAGACGTCGACCTGATGAGTTTCACCGCGCACAAGATTTACGGGCCGAAGGGGATCGGGGCGCTTTACGTTCGCCGTCGCACGCCGCCGATTCGGATCGAGCCCTTGCTCTACGGCGGCGGCCACGAAATGGGATTGCGAAGCGGCACGCTGAACGTGCCCGGGATCGTCGGCTTCGCCCGAGCTATCGAGCTGGCCGTCCAAGAGATGCCCGACGAGGCTTCCCGATTGCGCAGCCTCCGCGATCGGCTCCACCAAGGCCTGACTGCGGCAATCCCTCAGTCGGCCTTCAACGGTCCGGCCTTGGAGTTGCCTGGGCTGCGTCTGCCGGGCAACCTGAACATGAGTTTCGCCGGTGTCGACGGGGAGGCGATCCTGCTGAATCTCAAGGAGGTGGCGTTAAGTTCGGGGTCGGCCTGCACCTCGGCTACCCCCGAGCCGAGCCACGTGCTCCGGGCCTTGGGAATCGGCGATGAGGCGGTGCGGAGCAGCCTGCGGTTCGGGCTAGGGAGATTCAATACCCTTGAAGAGGTGGAATTCGTGATCGAGCGGCTTGCGGAGACGGTCCTTCGCTTGCGGAAAATGGCGGGAGACTAGAGGTTCGTTCGGCCGCAGTGTTCAAGTCGCGCTCGGCGCGGGTCTCCTGACCCCGCCGACAGCGCGACCGCAGGTCTCCTCTCATGCTTGGAGACCTTCGGTCGGCCTATGTGCGGGGTCAGGAGACCCACGCACAGCGCGGCCGCGGTTCTCTTGGCTTTCTACTGCCCGCGGCATACGATAATGATGAGTGGACTTGGCGCGCGAGTGTGGCTTTCGCCGCGCTCGGCGCGGGTCTCCTGACCCCGCCGGTTGTGTGACCGCAGGTCTCTTGTCGTTTCTGGAGACCTTCGGTCGGCGCAGGTGCGGGGTCGGGAGACCCGCGCACAGCGCGGTCTTGCTGTTACCTATTTACCACGGGAGCACGAATTACCGATGCCAGTCATCCTCACCGAACAGGCCGCGGGCGAAGTGAAGCGGATCATGGAATCTCAGCAGGTCGAGCCCACGACGGTGCTCCGCATGGGAGTTGCCGGGGGCGGTTGCAGCGGGTTGGCGTACACCCTGGGTTTCGACAACGATTACGACTCGCAACTCGATGCCCGCTACGAACATCACGGCGTAGCCCTCGTGACGCGAAAGAAGGTCGCCCTGCACCTCGACGGCACGACGGTCGATTTCCAGGAGAGCCCGATGGGCCGAGGCTTCACGATCGAGAACCCCAACTACCCGCGCGGAGGCGGCTGCCCGGGTTGCGGCGGACACTGACGCTCCTCGTAGGGCAAGCTGCCAGCTTGTCCACGATTTTTTCCCTACCAAGCCGCCTCGAACAGGGAACGGGCTTTTCCGCGGGACTGCGCCAGGAAATCGGGCAATCACGAAAGCCCAA
>CAYTJV010000306.1:0-672 GCA_964438165.1 uncultured Planctomycetaceae bacterium
GGGTCTTCGTAAGCTCTCGGGCAATTACCTGAACGATTTCACCCCCGTCGTGCTCGACGATGGGCGGATCATCTACACCCGCTGGGAATACGTCGACCGGCCGGCGATCCCCATTCAAAGCCTGTGGACGATCAATCCCGACGGCACGGGCCTGATGGGCTACTTCGGCAACCGGGTTTTGTCGCCGGCCACGTTCATGGAGGCCCGCTCGATCCCCGGCAGCACGAAAATCATCTGCACGATGACCGGCCACAACGGCCCGACTCGCGGGGCGATCGGCATTATCGACCGCTCCAAGGGCGTCAACGCCCAGGAGGCGATCGAGAACCTCACACCCGACGTGCCCGTGCCGAAGGTCAACGAAGGCTGCGGCAACACCGACGGCACCAAGCAGTACAGTTGCCCCTACCCGTTGGATTCCGCGCGGTTTCTGTGCTCGATCCGCGGACCGGTCCTCGTGCGCTCCCTGCCAGGCCAGTGTGAGTCCGTGGCCTTGCCGGAACCGGACCACGGGATGCAGTGGCTCGCCCCGCAGCCTGTCCGGACGCGTCCCCGTCCGCCGGCTATCCCCTCGGCGATTCCGGCGATCTCGGGCGAGCAGGCCCCGGTCTTCCGGAAACACACCCACAACGGCCCGGGCGGGTACTCGGGGTATCTGCTCTATGATATCAC
>CAYTJV010000306.1:682-9156 GCA_964438165.1 uncultured Planctomycetaceae bacterium
GGCGATCTCGGACGAGTACGCCACGGTCTTCCTGCAAGACGTCTACAACGGCCTGGAGCCGTACGTCCGTCGCGGCGAAGTGAAGACGATCCGCGTGGTCCGCGAAATGCCCAAGACCGTGCGGATCGACCCGAGCCTGCGGGCATTCGGGTTCCAGTTCCCGGTAATCTCCTGCGGGGCCACCTACGCCGGCAAGACCGTGCTCGGCGACGTGCCGGTCGAGCCCGACGGCTCGGCCTGCTTCCGCGTGCCTGCCGGGATCCCGATCTACTTCATGGCCCTGGATGCCCAAGGCCGGGCCGTGCAGCGCATGCGGAGCTTCACCCATTTCATGCCCGGCGAGGTGCAGGGCTGCGTGGGCTGCCACGAACACCGGCTGCAATCCGGCCGCGTAGGTTATGCTTCAGCATATCCGAACGCGGCGGAGGTTATGCTGAAGCATAACCTACAACGTGGGCTGCCCCGGCAACTCGATCCGCCGGAATGGGGCGTGACGGGCTTCGACTACTCGCGGATCGTCCAGCCCGTCTTGGACCGCTACTGCATCGAGTGCCACAACGCCATCGGCCCACCCAAGGGGCTCGACCTGACAGGCGGCAAGACCGACTTCTTCAATGTCTCCTACGACATGCTGGCCCGGGAGAAGCAGGGCGGACGGGGCAGTCCGTACGTCAACTGGATCCCCACCTACAATGGCCAGGAGTGGAACATCCTCGAAGTGCGTCCCAAGACCTGGGGCTCGCCGCAAAGCAAACTGGCCGAAGTGGTCCTCTCCGGCCACCCGGACGAAAAAGGCAAGCCGCGCTTCACCATGGACGAAACGAGCCGCCGCCGCATCCTCTCTTGGATCGACCTCAACGTGCCCTATTACGGCTCCAGCGAGACCGCCTATCCCGAGAAAATCGGCTGCCGGCAGATCCAGCCGGAGAACCTCGACAAAGTGCTCGCCGACGTGGCCGCGCGGCGTTGCGCCGCCTGCCACCCGGGCGGCAAAATCCCCCGTCACGAATGGGTCCGCATCACCGAGCCCGAGCTCAACCCCTTCCTCGTCGCCCCCCTGGCGAAATCGGCCGGCGGCAGCGAGAAATGCGGCAAGGCGGTCTTCCTCAACAAGTCCGACGCAGACTACCAGAAGATCCTCGCCACGTTCGCCCCGGTCACCGCCATGCTCAAAGCCCGCCCCCGCATGGACATGCCCGGCGGCAAACCGGCGGCGGAGGTGTGCCGGGATTGCCAGTGAGGAGGAGAGGAGTTGGGAATTAGGAACGAAGAGAAAGCGCTGAGTCAATATCGCGCGCGTCAGCCCCGGCGGCCGTGCCGGGGGCGATGCCATTCCCGAAAATCGCGGCATCGGACGATCGGAGAGAAACGGTGGCGAAGCGAAGTATCGTCGGCGACGTGATCAACTTCCGGGGACTCGTCTACGGCCCAGTCAACGAAATGGGCGTGGTTGCGCTTTTCGCGAAGGTTTGCGAAGAATTGGGATTCATCATCGAGGAGATCCGCGCCGCATTTCCTGATTGCATTGCCCGCCGCCGTGTCGACAAAGGGTGGGAACGCGTGGCGATCGAGTTTGAATTCAAGAGCGGCTCTTTCCTAACTCATGGGCACGATGCCGAGGGATGCGATTTGATCATCTGCTGGGAACACGATTGGGATACCTGTCCGGTGCCTGTTCTGGCCCTGAAGCCGTATATTGCCGAGGCCCGAGCAAACGTATCGAGTCCCTTGGAACGGGTACGCATCGCTGAACCACTCGAAATCCGTGTGGCGAGCCTGACGGAGGGCGGTATCAAGAACGGTTATCTGAACATCAAGCCCATTGACGACTTCTGGCCCTCCGAGAGCGTCGGCGGCAACCTTCAGGCCGCGGCACGTCAGTTCATTGTAGAATTCGAGGGAGTGGGGCGTATCACAACGGACATTTCCGGAAGGCACAAGCACCTTCGTACGGCGTCCGGAATGACGAAGGAGTTTGTGGCCAAGCACGGGCTGCGCCCCGGAGACAGCGTCGAGATTATCCGGGTCGCGAAATACGAGTACAGGATTCGGCCCCGAGGGTAGTAGCAGGGACTTTACGAGAACCGCGGTTCAGCAAACGGAAGCGCATCCAGACTGTCGTTTCCAGGAAGCAGCGTGCTGCCGCGACTACGGCACGTAAAGGCGGCCGACACCGCGTAGACTCTCCAGATCCAGGATGTACTCGAGAATTCGTTCAGCCACGTGCTCGGCGTAAGTCCGGTCGGTGAGAATCCGCGCAGGGCTTCCGATAGTCAGCACGGGCAGTGTGTCCTCAGTGCAGTTGTTTTGGATCGTGGCCTCGATTGTGATCAGCCATGATCTTCGGCATCGCTCGCCTCCCCGGGGCGGCGCCTGCGAAGCTCTCCCAATCTCTGCCGCGCAACCCCGCGGCATCGCTCGATCTTGGCCGCTACGTCCGGCGGTCGGGTGGCACGCCCAGAGCGGAGCGATGGGCGTGGTGAATCGCCTCTCGGCATCGCCTCACCCTCATCCCTCAGCGCATGTCACGAGCGTCAATGTTTCGTCCAGTTCTCCAGTGCAAGTCCGGCGACTCGACTGAACTCCGCCCTATTCGCGGAAACAAGGATTAGTCCGGCGGCGAGCGCATGACCGGCAAGGAGGACATCGTAAGGGCCGATCGGGCGTCCTTCGGACTCCAACACGGCGCGAATCCGCGCTGCCTCTCTTGCGGCGGCAGAGTCGAACGGCAGTGTATGGACAATCTTGAGGAGAGTCGCGACCTTCGCTCCCTCACGGCCTGGATCGGAGCACTTCTCGACGCCCGTGTACAACTCGTAGCTCGTGATGGTCGAGATCGCGCAGTCCCCCGGCGATACAGCCGACATGCGAGTGACGAGCACCGACTCGTTCCTCATCACGCTGATGCACGTGTTCGTATCCAGCAAGTAGCGCATTGCAGCAGCGCTGCCTAATCCAAGAGCGGGACGGGGGGCGTCTGGCCTTGATCAGGCCGGACGAATTTCGGATCGTCGATGCGGATTGCAGCGAAGAACCCTTCCGGCCAAGTCAAGGACTTCACCGGCTCCAGAATCACGGCCTCCCCTTCCCGACGGATCGAAACCGTGTCGGTGTCGAAGCGGAATCCCTCCGGAAGCTTCACGGCCTGGGCGCCACCGATGTCCACGATTTGAGCTGTACTCATCACCGTCCTCAACACAAAATGGCACTACCGACTAGCCGTGTGCGCCCATGGCCGCCTCAAACACGGCGTCCACTGCGACCGAGAAACTCGGCAAGAGCACGGAAGACGCCGTCGCGCCGCGTCCGAACTCGCCGTGCAGGCGGTAGGCCGAACCGTCGAGGCTCCACACGAGGATCCGCTGTTGCTGCGGGTCGACGATCCAGTATTCCGCGATGCCGGCCTGGGCGTACTCCTGGCGTTTGGTTTCCAGGTCCCGTTGCCGGTCCTCTTCATCCTCGCTGACCACTTCCATCACCAGGTCGGCGCCTTGCGGTTGGTGGCGAGGATCGGCAATGCGCCCCGGTCGGAGATACACGATGTCCGGGTCGCGGAACTTGCCGGGCCAGAGGCGGATCGGAAGCGGCGCAAAGAGAACCTCGCCCGACCCCAAGGCGGCCACGCAGGTCTCCAGGAGGCGGGAAAGAAACCGCACGATTCTTTGATGGAACGGACTCGGCATGGGGAGCACCTCGATGGAGCCGTCCGACAATTCCACGAGCCGGTTGGTTCGCTTCTGCAACGCCAAGTAGTCGGCCTCCGTCCATTGCCCTTGGACTGGGAAGAGCAAAGCAACGGGCCAGGACGGCTCGCCGGGAGCGGACGCCGGCCGATGTGGAGCCGCCATGGAAAGAGCCGCAGGGTGCATGAACCTTCTCCTTTACTCCGGAGCCCCTTCCAGCCAATGACAGAATCGAGCACACCTGGAAGGGCTAAAGGCATTTTACCTCCGGGCACCGCTGCCCGGCAAGATGCGGGACTGCCGACCGTCGAGAAGAGGCAGTGATCGGCAGGGGAGCATGCCCACGCTGCGCGAGGGCATGCCACCAACGGAATAGCCTATGAAACGATCTGCGATGTTATCGGCACGCGGCCCACTGGATTGCCTGGAGGAGGAGCTTGGGGTAGTTCGGATTCTTCCATGCCTGGCTGTCGTGGCCGAGCATCAGGTGGGCGACGGGGCTGTTGCCGTACTTGGTGACCCAGGCGATCTGGCCCGGCTTGTTCTTTGGGTGGTCGGTCGTGAGCAGCACCTTCACCTCCGGCGAGACCCAGTAGCCGCCGTAGGTCTCGTCGTGGATCTGGAAGTCCTCGATGCCCTTGGTGATCGGGTGCTCTTTGTCGACCACGGTGACTTTCACTTCCTGGTCGTGGTCCCAGGTCGCCTGCTTAACCTTGGCACCGTCGATCACGCACTCGCTCGTGCAGAACTTGCCGCCGATGATCTTGCGGAACTCGTCCCACTTCTGGTGCCCGCCCAGGTTGTGGTGCATCGACACGACGCCGATCCCTTTCTTGAGCAAGGCAGCGAACGCCTCTTGCTGCTCGGGCTTGATGCCGGGGCACATGTCGTACATGGCGATCACGTCGTATTGTTTTTCCAGTCCCGGCTTGAGCAGGTCGGCCTGCTTGGGCACCTCGATCTTGGTCCACTTGATGCCGGGCAGCGCGTCCCACATGGCGTAGAACGGGGCCTCTTCGTAGCCGTGGCCGCCGACCGTCAAGAGCACGCGGATCTTCTCGCCCTTGGCGGGCTGGTCGGCGACGGCCGGCCGAAAAACCGCGAAAACGACCGCGATCGACAACAGGAAACTAGCGAGGGTTTTCATGGGTTCGTCCTTTCTCTGGTGTTGGTGCCAACGTGCATGTCAAGCACTGTACGCCGACTCGGGCAGCCCGTCAATCGCCCGTGGCGAGCGATTGGCGTTCTTGCACCCCGAATTCGACGGGAAGCGCTATCCCCGAAAGCCCGCCCCGGCTATTGCGTGACGACCACACGCTTGTAGTTTGACGATCTTGTCGAGAATCCCCGGCGGCGCGTTCTCCGCACTGCCGTGCGCCGCTATACTGTGCCTTTCCGGCAAAAGGGCCCTTTGGCTCGCTGAGGATTTGCCATGCGAACGAACTTCATCGCCCTGCTGGTCCTGATAACGTGCGGCATTGCCTTCGCCTTGGGTGTGGAGCCGGAGCCGGCGTCGCGGTCGGCCGTGATGCGCCATCTGGCCCAACGGGCGAGCCGGATGGCCGCCGAGCTGCCGGCCATGCCGCGCGATCGTGCGGCGTGGGAGAAGCGGCGCGAATTGGTCCGCCGGCAACTGAGCCAGATCCTCGGCCTGCCATCCCGCGAGCCGATGCGAGCGAAGATCCTGGCCACGAGGCAAGAGGGCGATCTGGTTGTGGAAGACGTGATGTACCTCTGGGCGGAGCGGGCCTACGTGTCGGCCAACGTGGTCCGGCCCGCAGGCCCCGTGCAACCCGGTTCGGCCCGGCAGCCGCTGCCGGCGATCGTCATGCCGCCCGGCTGGCTCGGCGAGTTGAAGTACGAGTATTACAGCACGTTCGTCTATCATACGGCCCGGAAGGGATACCTGGTGATCTTCATCGACGACCCGCACGTGGGCAAGCGGGTCGCCCCGTGCGCGGGCCTGTACGGGGCGGCGGGCGCGGCGGGCACGCAGGTCATGGGCATCCAGGTGTTCGACACGCTGCGGGCGCTCGACTACCTGCTCGCCCGGCCCGACGTGGATCCCGAGCGGATCGGCGTGGCGGGGCTTTGCCAGGGCTCGGAGCAAACCTGGCTGGCGGCGGCCCTCGAAGATCGCTTCAAGATCGCCGTGCCGGTCTGCGGCACCACGACCTACGAGGAGTGGGTCCGCATGCCGATCAGCGTGCCCACCGACTTGTCGGACCCGTCGCCCTACCTGGCCGGCATCCTCCGCTGGACCGACTGGCACGAGACCAACGCCTGCATCGCGCCCCGCCCGGTGTTCATTGCCAGCAACTCGGGCGACAACTGGTGGCCCGTGTCCGGCTACAACAAGGTGATCGAGACGCTCAACCAGGCATTCGCTTTTTACGGGCAGGCGGAGCGGTTTCGGCACCTCTGCGAGCTGAGGTCGCACAGCCTCACGCCGTTCATCCCCGAGCTTTCACCGTGGATTGATCGTCACTTGAAAGACCTGCCGGGTTCGCGCAGCACTTCGCCTAAGCCGTGCGGCGAGCCGATCGCCCCCGATTTCTCGATGCTCCGCTACTGCCAGCGGCGCATCGCCCGGCAAACCGAGGCCATGCCGCAATCGTTCGCCGACCCTGGCGCGTGGCGGCAATTCCGCCAGCCGCTGGTTCAGTGGCTCCGCGAGGCGTGCGACCTGAAAGGACTGCAACCGGGGCCGGCTCAAGTCGAGTCGCGTCAGGTGGCCGATGGTTTGGCTCGGGAGACGGTCAAGCTGCCGCAGGCCCTGGGGCTGAGCGATCCGGCCCTGGTGATCTTCGCCGAATCGCCGGCTTCGCCGTCGCGGCCCGCCGTGGTTCTCTCCCACGACAGCCTCCAGTGCATGACGGACGCGGACGTGCTGAAGTTCGCCGCGGCCTTGGCCCGCGACGGCTACCTGGTGTGCATCCCGGAACACGTCTCGACTCATCGGGCAAGCCGCCGCCATCTGCCGCATTTCATTTCCTTGTACGGCGCGGGCGACACCGTGGAGTTGTCGCCGCTGGCGATGCGCGTCTGGGACGATTGGTGCGCTGTGAGCTGCCTGCGTCAACGGGCGGACGTTGCCGGGCAGCCGATCGCCGTGGTCGGTCTGGGGATCGGCGGCGTCGACGCGGCGATTTGTGCGGCGCTCGACCCGCAGATCGCGGCCTGCGGCGTGGTCGGAGCGATCACCGTGCGCGACTGGGCCGAGCAGGTGGCCCCGGCGTGGAACAAATTCGATCGCATCATGCCTTATCTGCCCGATCTGGCGGTGAAGGCCGACCTTCAGCACATTTACGCTGCGATAGCCCCGCGGCCGCTGCTCTTGGCCGACGCAACGGACCGGCCCAACTGGCCCGAGGCGGCCTTTGAGCGGGTTTCGCGGATGGCCGCGAGCGTCTATACTCTGCACGGCAGCCGGCAGCGACTGACTGCCGCCCCGGCTCGCTCGACCTGGGGAGTCGAGGAGGTCCGCGCCTGGCTCCGAACCGCGCTGAGGCCCGAGAGACGTTGAGACCGGGATTGTCATGAAAGCCCTTGTTCTGACGCAGTATCATCACTTGGAGATTCAGGACGTCCCCGAGCCGGAGATCGGCCCCGAGGAAGTCCTGGTGGCCGTGAAGGCTTGCGGCATCTGCGGCAGCGACGTACACGGCATGGACGGCAGCACGGGCCGGCGGCGGCCGCCGATTGTCATGGGCCATGAGGCGGCCGGCGTGATCGTGCGACTGGGGGCCAGCGTGCAGGGCTGGACCGTGGGCGACCGGGTCACGTTCGACTCGACCGTGTACTGCGGTCACTGTGTCCCGTGCCGGGCGGGGCACATCAACCTCTGCGACAATCGCCGCGTGTTGGGAGTATCGTGCGAGGAGTACCGGCGGCACGGGGCGTTTGCCGAGTATGTGGCCGTGCCGCAGCACATTCTCTACCGACTCCCGGACAACTTGAGCTTCCACCGCGCGGCCATGGTCGAGGCCCTGTCGATCGCGGTTCATGCCGCGGCACGGACCCGCGTTCGCCTGGACGACACCGCTTTGGTGGTCGGGGCGGGCATGATCGGGCTCTTGGTGCTCCAGACGCTCCGCGCGGCGGGCTGCGGACGGATTTTCGTCGCCGACCTCGTGCCCGCCCGTTTGGATTTGGCGCGCAAGCTAGGGGCCGACGTGGCCTTTCAGTCTGATGCCGTCGACGTGCCCCAGGAAATCCTCACGCGAACCGGCGGACGCGGTGTCGACATCGCGGTCGAGGCCGTGGGGCTCACGCCAACGGTGCAGACTGCCGTGGCCAGCCTGCGTAAGGGCGGCCAGCTTACCCTGGTCGGCAATTTCGCCCCCAAGGTCGAGCTGCCGCTTCAGGCCGTGGTTACCCGCGAGCTGACGCTCAACGGCTCGTGCGCTTCCCGCGGCGAGTACCCCGCCTGCCTCAACATGATCGCTCGGGGCGCGATCGACGTCGATAGTCTCACCAGCGCCGTTGCCCCGCTGGAGGAAGGCCCGAGCTGGTTCAAGCGGCTCTACGAGGGCAAAGAGCCGCTGATGAAGGTGATCCTGGAACCATAACGGAGAGACAATCTATGGAACTCGGCGGCAAGAAGGTGCTCGTCACGGGCGGGGGAAGCGGCATTGGATTGGGGATCGCGTTGGCGCTGGCCCACGAGGGGTGTCGCGTGGCCATTGCGGGCCGCGGTGAAAAGCGTTTGTGTGCGGGCGCCGCTCAGTGTACCGGGGCAACCGTTCACGGGCTGGTGGTGTTTTTCCGAGGAAACTGATCTGGACTTGA
>CAYTJV010000307.1:0-9146 GCA_964438165.1 uncultured Planctomycetaceae bacterium
GCTTTTCCCCCGCGCTCCCTCACCGCCGGGCTCGCCCCGGCGGGAGGCTGATTGAAAGCTACGGGACGCGGCCCGCGGTAGCTTCCAATCAGCGCTCCGCCGGCACGGGGCCGGCGGTGGCGGGCGCTGCTTGCGCCGGCGTGTAGCTTCCAATCAGCGTCCCACCGGCACGAGGCCGGTGGTGACGAGGGCGTTTTTTCCGGCCGCTGTAGCTCCCAACCAACGCCCCACCGGCGCAGGGCCGATGGTGGCGAGTTTGCCTCCTCGGCCGCTGTAGCTCCCAACCAACGCCCCACCGGCGCAGGGCCGATGGTGGCGAGTTTGCCTCCTCGGCGGGTGTAGCTCCCAACCAACGCCCCACCGGCGCAAGTTCTGTAGGGTGTGTGCTCTTGCACGCACGCTTTGTGGGATGGGTTGACAATCGCGTGCGTGCGAGCACGCACCCTACGAACTGGCCTATAGGAGACCTTCGGTCGGCCACGGTGCGGGGTCAGGAGACTCGCGCACAGCGGAGAGACCCAGGCACAGCGACCTGCGTTTCGTTCAGAGCGGACTCGTCAGCCGGACCGTCTCACTCGGTTTTGTGATGCACTTCAGCCCACGCATTCTTCACCGCGGCCTCGGCCCGCGAGTTCACGTCGCGGATCGCGACCGTCACCTTGGGGATTTTTCCGGTGAAGCGGGACTTGGCCTCGGCGCCCACGGCCTCGACGACCGGGGTTCCGAGGTCGATGCCCACGTCGGCCGTCTCGTCCGCCGAGAAGAAGAATGGCTGCGTCCTGTCGATACGTCCCTCGGCGACCTTTTGGCCGTTGACGGAGAGCGTGCCCGTGCCGCCCTTGCCCATGCCGCCGCCGTCATAGGCGAAGTCGAGCTGGATCGTCGCCTTGCCGGGCGGCAGCGCCTCGGGGGCAGCCACCGCGTAGCGCTGGAGGCCAAGCCAGTTGTACGCGTAGGCCGGCTTGCCGTCCTGCACGTAAAGGGCCCAGCCGCCGAAGCGGCCGCCCTGCACGAGGATCGCGCCGTTGGCGCCGCCCTGCGGGACCTCGACCTCGGCGGTGATCGAGAGCGACTTGTTCTTCACGTTGAGGAACACGTTTTCCTGTATGCCCGCCATGCCTTCGGCAAGCGTGAGCGAGGTGCGGCCTTCCATCAAGTCCGGCCGCCCGACCAGCGCTGCATCCATCCGCTCGAAGACGCGGTCGTCGAGCGGGAGCACGTGGTACTTCTCCGCCTCCTTCATGAACTGCGTCTGCAAATCCTTCAACTTCTGGGGGTTCTTGGCCGCCAGGTCGTTGGCAAGGCTGAAGTCGCTGAGGGTGTCGTACAGTTCCCACACGTCCTCCGCCAGCGCACGGCGCGGCTTGGGCTCCCACGGCGCCTTGTGGACCGTGCCGGCCAGCCAGCCGTCGTGGTAGATGGCGCGATTGCCGAAGATTTCAAAGTACTGGGTGATGTGGCGGTCCTTCGCCTTCGCGTTGTCGAAGGCGTACATCATGCTCACGCCCTCGATCGGGACCTGGGGCGTGCCGTTGACGATCTTCGGCTCCGGCAGCCTGGCCGCCTCGAGGATCGTCGGCACAACGTCGATCACGTGATGGAACTGGCTGCGGATCTCATTCTTCGACTTGATCCCCTTGGGCCAGTGGATCACCATGCCGTTGGGGGTGCCGCCGAAGCTGGTGGGGACCTGCTTGGTCCACTCGAAAGGCGAGTCGAAGGCCACCGCCCAGCCCGCGGCCATGTGCGGATAGGTCTTGGGCGACCCCCACTGGTCCATCACCTTCACCAGATCGTGAACCTGCTCGTGGACGCCGTTGAAGTACGTCATCTCGTTGAACAGGCCGTTCATGCCGCCTTCAGCACTGGCGCCGTTGTCGCCGGCGATGTAGAAAATCAACGTGTTGTCCAGTTCGCCCGTGGCCTCGACCGCCTTCACCAACCGGCCGATCTCGTGATCGGTCATCTCCGCGAAGGCCGCGTAGACCTCGGCCTGGTGGGCAAACAGGCGTTTCTCGTCGCCCGAGAGCTTGTCCCAGTCCTTGATGGCCTCCGGCTTGCGCGCGAGCTTGGTGCCCGGCGGCGCCACGCCGAGCTTGATTTGGCGGGAGAGCGTCTGCTCGCGGAGATTGTCCCAGCCCTGGTCGAACTTGCCCTTCCACTTGGCGATCCTCTCCTTGGGCACGTGGTGCGGGGCGTGCGTGGCGCCCGGCGCAAAGTAGACGAAGAACGGTCTATCCGGCGTGATCGCCTTCTGAAACCTGACCCAGGCGATCGCCTGGTTTGTCATGTCGGTCATGAAGTGATAGTTCGGATCGCTGGGCAGATCCACGCGGGTCACGCCGTCGTAGAGCAGCGGGGCCCACTGGTTGGTCTCCCCGCCCAGGAAGCCGTAGAACTTGTCGAATCCTCCGCCGACCGTCGGCCAGCGGGCGTAGGAGCCGGAGACACTCGTCTCCCAAGTGGCCAGCTCGTGCCACTTACCGAAGGCCGCCGTGCTATAGCCGTTGAGCCGCAACGTTTCCGCTACGGGCGCGACGCTGTTGGGGATCTGCCCTGTCTGGCCCGGGAAGCCGGTGGCGGTCTCGGTGATCGAGCCCATGTTGTTCACGTGGTGGTTGCGGCCCGACTTGAGCGCGGCGCGGGTCGGCGAGCAAAGCGCCGTGGTGTGGAAGTTGTTGTAGCGCAGGCCCGTTTGGGCAAGCCGGTCCATCGTGGGCATCCGGATCGGGCCGCCGAAGGTGCTCGGCGCGCCGAAGCCCATGTCGTCGATCAGTACGATCACCACGTTGGGCGCGCCCGCGGGCGCCTTGACCTCGTAGTGCGGCGGCTTCTGCTTGACGCTCCGCACATCCAGTTGGGTGTAGGTCGGCGCCTTGGGCGTCTGAATCGGCAGGACCGTGCGGTCCGGTATCCAATCCGCGGCTTGCTGAGCCATGAGCGGCATCCCGGCCAGTAGAAGCGCAAAGAGCGCAGCTGCAAACGCGGGTAGAGCGACCTCTTTCTTCATACGACGTCTCCTTGAACGACCGTGGTGCTTGCAGCAAGGCAGACGTGCAGCGGACCTCAGAAAAGGGCCGGCTTTGCCGCTGCCTTCGATAACTAGGTTAGGGGAGACGCACCAAGAGGCAAGAGCGGTCCCGCGCAGGGCGAAGATGTCCGCAAGTAACACTCTGGCAACTAACGAGTTGCGCGCTGCTCGGCTCACTAAGCAGGAGAGGTGGACAGGGCTGTCTTTGGCAATCCGGCGGGGGGTGCCGTTGTGGCACGGTCTCCGCGGTTGTGGCACAGTCTCCTGAACGTGCCACGTCTGCGACCGAAGGTCTCCTGCTCTATCCGGACTGGAGACCTCCGGTCGGCCACGGTGCGGGATCAAGAGACTCGCGCACAACCGCGGTCACCCACGCGGTCGCGTCAGTCCGTGACGCGCCAACTCGGTCTCGCCAAAGACCGAGCCACGTGGCCCCTTCTCAGTCGACCACTTGCTGCCAGCTTCCCGGCTGAGGCACCATCTTCACCTCGGTCGTGTAGCCCTGGGGCGGATTGGCGTACAGGTTGGGGTCGTAGACGATTTCGCTGAACTCGCTGTAGTCGGCGGCATCGGCCGACGCCGTGGATTCGCAGATCACCGCGCCGCGGATCAGCGAGTCCTTGGAGACCTTCAGCGTTCCAGTAACATGAACCAGCCCCTGGATCTCGCTCGGATATTGGTCCAGATAATCGGCGTCCGCGGCTCCCTGATAGGGAGCGCCGGGTGGATTGAAGTTGACCGCCTGGGCACTTTCAGAGAGCGGTGTGGCGGTGCTCGCATACCGTAGCTCCAGATCGCCTGTGACGATCAACGCCGGGTAGTCCGCCCTCACGGGTTGCAGCAGCACTACGTTGTCCAGGGTCAACCTCTTGCTCGGGCAGATGACCACCAGCGTCCCGTAGATCCGCGTGTTCCTGATGGTCAAGTTGCTGCTGGTGCGAATGACGTAGACCCCATCGGCATTTGTCGCCCCCCAGGGATTGTAGGCGGGTCCGAGCACCCGTTTGTCGATCGAGTTGCCTGGGGCAATCGTCGTCCCAAGACTGGCGTACATCTCCGCAACGCCGGAACTGGGAAAGGCTTTTGCGGGAACCCCCAGTTTCACCATACCGTTGACATCGCCGCGGTTGGAGGCAATCAGGGCCTCCACGTTGCCGGTGATCGTTCCCTCGTTGCATAGATCTCCGTTGGTTGAAATGGTGGCGAACTTGGCGGTAAGCCGCTTGCCTGAACGGATATGGACTTGGCCTCCTACATGGAGGGGATAAGCCAGCGCGGGCAAGGGCGTGGGGCTTGCGACCAGCGCAACTTGGAGTATCTGTCGTGCCTGACCCTTGACGGCGGTGGCTTTCATCACCACCGGATCGTGCGGCCGATTCGCCAGGTTGCCGTCGATCGGGTCGGTCACTTCCAGCGTGAAACTGCCGGAGCCGATCGGCTGGCCGGTAGCCCACACGCCTTGAGACCGATTCGACCGCCAATTGGAGTCCTTGCTGATCCACAGCCGGCCGAGCTCGATGGCCGAGAGGGCGTAGAGTCGGACCTCGGCGATGTCGCCGGCGGCACTCGTGATCCGCGCTTCGCCGCGAACTGCCAAGAGAGCGCCCAAGCCCAGCGTAGCCACGATCATGGTCACGGCCAGGACGAGCAGATAGGCCGTGCCGCGGCGGGAAGAGGATTGCAAACTGCAAATTTGCTCGTTCCCACGCTCTGCGTGGGAACGTCCGCCGAGGGACGCTCTGCGTCCTTGCTCACTCATGCCGCAGAGCGGCCGGGCCGTGCGTTCCCACGCAGAGCGTGGGAACGAGGATGATATCAAATTGCAGATCGAAGACTTAGGCGTATTTCTGACGTGTTTGGTCATGCTTCAGGTGCCGCCTTAGGGTAAACACGGCCCGGCATCCAACATCGCCGGCCGCCCTTCAATTTGATATTTGATATTTGATATTTGCAATTTGCGGTTTGATATCTGCAATAACTCGTTACGGCGCCTCCCCGCGGATTGCCACTCGGGTCGCGATGACGACATTGTTGTGCCGGACCGTCACCGTGATCCGTTTGGCGCCCGTGTCCCACCACTGGGTCCGGCTCAGATCCGAGGAGTCGATCCAGTCGACGCCGACGCTCCTCTGCCAGTCGGCGAGGTCGGGCATCGTGCTGCCATCGGCGAACTGCGGCGGCGACTCGCTCCAGCCCTGGTAGTCGTCGACGTCGTTGTAATTGGCCTTCGAGGCGGACGACTCCCCCGATTCCCGGCCGAAAATGGGCGAGGCGCCTGGGGACTTATAGCACTTGGCGAGGATCTCGGCCATGAGCCCATCGGCCAGCATCTGGCCGGCGGCCCGCTCGGCCGATTGGCACTGCATGAAAACCGATGCGCCGACGGTGCGCAGAGCGGCGATCAACAGCACCCCGACCAGCACGGTCGAAACCACCGCCTCCAGGAGACTTAGGCCGCTTCGGAAACGCAAGGGATCGGCAGCGCGCCCCTCAGCCCCGAAGGGGCGCAATACGATAGCCCAGGGCAACACCCTGGGGAAGCGAGTCGGAACAAGCGATGAAGCCCTGAAGGGGTGAAATCCAGGCTCGGCCGGACTTCTATTCCGCCCTTTCAGGGCTACCGATCCCGTGATGGGCTCCCTCCCCAGGGCGTTGCCCTGGGCTATCGTATTACGCCCCTTCGGGGCTGAAACCGACGTTCCGTTCATCTTTCATCCCTCATCTCTCATCCTTCATCTTTCTCTACGGTCCGGCCACCTGCGGTTCGTTCACCACCCGGATCGATGTCTGAACTCGCGGCCATGTGTCCGTCCCGCTGCGGAGCGTGCAGCGCACGCCGGCGAGCCGGTACTCGTAACTGACCGGGTTCGGGGTGCTCACCGTGCCGTAGACGTAGAACAACAGGGACTGTGTCATCGCGGCAGTCCAGCTTCCACCGCCATTGCCGGAGATCACATATTGACTGTTGGATGGGTATGCCCATAGGCTCTGATACTGCAGGTCGCAGGACAACGCACTGCTTGTCCCCGCGAGCACGAGGCAGAGGGCGTTTCCGGGCAGCAGCCCGGCCGTGTTGGTAAATGAGAACTCCACCCATTGGTACGACCAGGTGAGCGTACTCTCCATCATGGAACGTTCTTCAATCACGTAATCGCCCGGCACGGCGCCGTTGGCCAGCCGTAGCTGAACCTTGGTCTCCCCGTCGGACATGTCGTGTTTCTTGGCCCTGAATCGCACCCGGGTCACTTTCCAGCTCTTGGCATTGGCCGGCAGGGTGGGTTGGAAATATTGGCCTCGCCAAGAGTTATTGTTGATGGCGGCATCGCTCAGAAAATACGAGCCGACATAGCTTGCCAAGAGCACTTCCGAGCCGTCGGAATAGGTCGTGGGCAGAGCCACCTGGCGTTTGTCGTAACCGAGCTGGAATTCGCGGACGTCCTGGGCCACGACCGCCGCCGTGGCGCCGTTGAATTGCCGCGAGAGCGGATCGCCCGGCGTGCCGGACCAATAATACCGGATCGTTTCCGGCGCGCCGTCGCCGTTGCGGTCGGCCACCGTGAAGACGATTTCCCTTGCGGTGGCTGTGGTGATCGACGTGGCATAGAACAGATCGGCGGCGATCCTGTCGGCGGCCCGGCCGGCAGCCAGAGCAGCGGAGGGGCCGCTCTTGCCGTCGGGCACCGCCCGGCCGGCCAACATCACTGCCGAGGCCATCCCGCCCAGAAGAATCGCCAGGATCGCCGAGGTGATCACGACCTCCAGGAGCGTGAAGCCCCGCTTTGGAGTGCGGCGATTCCCGTGGTGGCGTCGATGGCGATGGTTCTTGCGTACTGCCCGCAGTAGACGATGATCGTGCCGCCGCTGTCGGGAATCCCGTACCCACTGTAAACCAGCGTCGCGTCGCCGCCGAAACTCGCCGAACTCAGCGTCGCCAGGTAAGGGGAATCGGCCAGATTCACTGTGTACGTGGCCGCGGGGCGGTCGGGGTCCTTCATGCCGATAATCTGATACCGGCTCCCTTGCGGCGGCAGCGTGAAGACGATCGAAAGACTGCTGCTGGCTGCCCGGGCGCGGGCCTGCGCCGTCGCAAGGTCGGCGGCGATCCGTCGAGCGGCCGCATCGACCCGGAACCGACTCAGGGCGTCGGCGTATTTCGGCACCGCGGCCGCGGCAAGGATCGCGAGGATCAACGCCACCACGACGAGCTCGACCGCCGTGAATCCGGCTCGCGCCCCCGAGAGAGGCGACGGATGCCGCGAAGTCCCCGCCGACCCCGTGTCGGTGGAAATGGGTTTGGCGACTACGTGAGAGGAGACCAATCCAATAAAGTCCCCACCGACCCCGTGTCGGTGGAAACGGGTTTGATGACTACGTGGCCGCCGTAGTTGCCAAACCCGTTTCCACCGGCACGGGGCCGGTGGGGAAGAGCGAAAACCGGGCCTGACGAACGCTGACGCCGTATGGCCGCCGTAGTGGCCAAACCCGTTCCCACCGGCACGGGGCCGGTGGGGATGCGGCACCCAGCGATGAATCGCTGGGCTATTTTCAAACGTCCCTCCGGGACGAACGGACCGCGTCGTCGACAGCTCTCCCAAACCCGAAAGTTGTTGTTCGACCGATGGCGCTTGGTCATTGGGAGTTTTCCTCCGGACCGGCGCGCTGGCGGCGCCGAGGGGCCTGGGGCCGGTGGGTGTTCCAGAGGGCCTTGATCTCGGGGAGATTGCGGAAGAACGCGTCAATCACCTTGGGGTCCCACTGGGTCCCCGATCCGTCGCGAAGGATGCTTTCCACTTTCTCGTGGGGCATTCCTTTCCGATATGGCCGATCGCTGACCATCGCGTCGTAGGAATCGGCGACCGCGAGCACGCGGGCCGTCAAGGGAATCGCCTCGCCGACCAGGCCGTCGGGATATCCCGCCCCGTCGTACCGCTCATGGTGGTACAGAATTCCCGGAACCAGGTGCTTCAACTGGTCGAGATCCTGCAAGATGGCCCAGCCGCGCTCGGGATCGGCGCAGAGCTGACTGGCTTCGTCCTTGTCCAACGGGCCTGGCTTGCGGAGAATCGCGTCGGGGACGCCCAGCTTGCCCAGGTCGTGGAGCAGTCCCGTCAGGTACAAGTGCTCGCATTCCCCCGCCGAAAGTCCCAATTGCTTGCCGAGGAACTGACCCACCAGCGCCACGCGCTCGCTGTGGCCGCACGTGTACGGATCCTTGGCGTCGACCGCCGACACCATGGCCCGCACTATGCCCAACAGGAGCGTCTCTTTCTCGCGAAAGAGCTCCACGTTGTGGGCATGGGTCGCCAGCATCGAGGCCACCGCGCTGAACACCCCGGCCTCGACCGTGCCGAACTCGAACTGGCTGAGTTCCCAGAGCGGGTTCTCCTGCGCGGAATGCTGCTGGTGGGCGTGGTTGATGGCCACGAGCCAACCAAAGGTCCGATGCCCTTTGGCCACCGAAACCATCAGGAACTTGCGCACCCCCGGAAACTCGCGTCCCTCGACAGAGGCCTCAAAATGATTGCTCACCAGCGGCTGACCGGCGGCCGCGCCCCGATACTCCTCGATGAAGCGGCGGCACGCCTCGTCGTCGAGCCGGACCGGGCCCACCCACATTACCGGCCGATCGACGCACGCCTCGCCGCGGTCCGAACCCGCGCTCGGCGCGGGTCTCCTGACCCCGCCGAGGTCCCGACCGGAGGTCTCCTCTTCTTCCCTTTGGAGACCTTCGGCCATCGCACGTGCGGGGTCGGGAGACCCGCGCACAGCGCAGTCGAGGTCTTCGTTTTCGTGTCGGGCGGCGACCAGGACCAGCGACTCGGCTTGAATCACGCCTGCCAACAGAGGCAAGAGCGTCTTGGCCACGTACCACGTCCCGTGGGAGACCTCGGACATGTCGAGGTACTCCGCAAGCGTGCGCAAGAAAGCGAGCTGCTCGTAGTCGGTTCCGATTTGCGCGGCACAGACGTCGAGATCTTCCTGGCACTGCTTGAGTTGCTGCTCCAAGCGGAGGGCACTGGCGAGTGCCGAATCGGCCACCTGGACCAAATCGTCCCGTGGGGCGTCGACAGGTAGAGATATTGTGGCGGGGCAGGATTCGATCATTGGGAGCGGA
>CAYTJV010000308.1:0-9123 GCA_964438165.1 uncultured Planctomycetaceae bacterium
AAACCCCACCTTTGCTCAACAGCGTTCCGAACGTGGTTCGCATGGCGTGAACGTCCACCGTCCGGCCCCGTTCATCCCGCTTGGAGATGCCGGCGGCCTTCAAGTCCCGGTTGAGAATCCGCAACAGCCCGGCCGGAATGCAGAACAGCGGGGTATCGGCCGGCAGCTTGACGGGAATCGAGGTCGGCCCCGAGCCCTTGGAGTCGCCACAGCGGCCCCGGGAACGCCGGCCGGCTTCCGGGTCAAACGGCACGGCCGGCGCGTTCCTAGCGGCGTCCTGGAGCGTTTGCAGCCGATAGGCGAACCATTCCCGGAGGTCGGCAACCAGGTCAGCCCGAAGGGGAATCGTCGAGCCCTCCCGGTTCTTTTCGTCCGCAGCGTCGAGCACAAGGAAAGGTGGGGCGGCGTCGAGGTCCAGTTGTCCCACGGTGAGCGAAGCCAGTTCGCCTTTGCGAAGGCCGGTCAGTACCAGGGTCTTGAGGACGAGGCTCCGCTCCCATCCGAGCACTTCCAGCCGGCGACGGGTTTCATCCCGGAGGTTGGCGACCACTTCGCCTTTTCGCTTCCCACGTCGAATCGTCATAGCGTCCAAGAGCGGCCGGCGGTGCGCCACGTCAAGCAAGCGGCGAAGTTCCTCTTCGGTCAGCGCCCGGCGTTTGCGTCGGCAGTCGGCTTTGGCGTCGGCTTTCGACACACCGGCGAAGGGGTTGCTCAAGAGCCGGCGGGTCCGAACGCACCAGTTGGCGAACCCGACCAGTTCTTGCCGGTACTCGTTGCGTGTCCCGGCCCCCATGCCTTCCGCCTGTCGAGCCACAAGCCAGCGTTCCAAGGCAGCGGCCGACAGGCCCCCGAGTGTCCGAAAGTCGCATTCGGCGGCAAGCCGGTTGAGCCGGCTTTTCGTGTTCTGGACCCGAACCCGATTGAGCCCTTTCGTCTTCTGGTGGGCCAGATAGTCGGCGAAGTGCTGACCAAGCGGCGTTTCCTGGTGGTCGGCAACGGCATCTTCCGCAGAGGTGAGCACCTTCGCCTTGACCAATTCCGCCCGGCGCTCCAAGTCCCCGAGCACCGACCGGGCGGCGGTTTCGTCCCGGCAGCCCGTTGACACTTCCCGGACAATCCCCGACCCGTCCCGGTACTTGCAAAGGTACGTGCCGGCTTCGACAAGGATTCGCTCGCTGCCATCGTTGCCGATGGTCAGCGGCGACGTCCTGGTCTTGCCCTTGGAGTCCTTCCACTGGGCGAACCGTTCGCCCTTGCGGACGATGGTTTTCGCCCCGGCCGGCAGCGGCTTGGTAAAGCACTTCTTGAAAACGCACCCCATGATTCGCCTTTCACTTTCCCCGGCGTCGAAGCCGGTCACTTCGCCTTTCGTCTTGCCTTGCGTTTTGCCAGCATCGGACGCGCCAAGTTCTCCGGCGTCGGCTGCGGCGGCGCGGCGTCGGGGTCCGGAGTCAGTTGCAGCCCCAAGTAGGCGGCCAGCCGGTCGGCCTTGTCGAGCCGAATGGACATTTCGCCCCGAACGAATCGCCCCAGGTTTGCCGTATCAATCCCGGTGGCCTTACCGATTCGGTAAACGGTCAGACCGCTTCGCTCGATTGCGGCCCGTAGCACGTCGGTCAGCGTCGGTTGCGGTTTGCTCTTGCTCATGGCAGCATTATTACCCTTATCGGCGGTTCCGTCAAGCGGCCTTCGGTCCCGGCCGCGTTTTTTTCCGTCAGCACGTTGTCGAACACTGCTCCACCTTCACTTGCGGCGACAACCCGAGCCGTGCGAATTCGTCGCGCATCACTTGCCGCACAAACTCCGCATCCCCGGCAGTGGTCAGGATCGAATCGTGAATCGTAGCGATGAACAGGTCCGGGCGCCGTTCCATGATCCGCGGTACCACCCGCCCGAACATGAACGCGCTCTCGATACGCTGCGCGAAGTGGGCCAGTCGGCAGTAGTCAACCCGCTTGATCTGCCGCATGGCCTGCATCACGGTCGGAAACATTTCGTCCAGGACCGCAGAGACCTTGTTGTGGTGCCACGGCTTGTTGAAGAACACGACCATGATCCGCTTCTTGGCCTCATCCCGCGACTTTCCCAGGCGGTCGGCCACGGCCTGATACAAACCCCGCGACTCGCACAGTTCGAGGTAGCGGTCCAGGTCGCCCGGCAGCCGCCCGCGGTCAAGTTTTCCCCCGAGTAGGGGGTTCTTGTCCATCATAGTATTGTCCATCATATGGTAGGGAGCGCCCCGCCTGCCCTCTTTCCTCCCTGTTGCTGTCCCTGCTGCGCTATCTGGCGCACTGCTGGCTCTGGCCATCGCCATCCCCATGAACAAAGGCTGCGATTCGGATATATCAACGTTCACCAGTCGCTTTCCTTGCGCCGTCAAGTATGGACGCAGCGTCTTCGGCAGGTTCGTGAGGTTGGTGTGAATTCGCCCGAAATCGTCAACCTTGAACCACCATTCCCCCTCCCGGATATGCTCGACTGCAACCTGGTGCGCCGGGTGAAACGCTTCCCCATAGTCGATTTCCGTGTCAATCCGGACTCTCTGGAGGTTCCGCCAAAGGTGGGCACAGACCGCGGCATCGACCGGCGTTTCGTTGCCTTGGATTCGCTGCCACATCTTCCGCCGACGCGCTTCGCTCCAGTTGCGGATGTTGTGGCGCAGTCCGGAATTGGTGATCTCCCGTCGTGCCAGCCGGGCGCTATCGTAGGGCGGCAGAATCCAGTAGGCTTGCGAGCGGTCCCCGGCACGGTATGAGCGGTCGCGGTCCACGTACCCGGCGTCAATCGCTGCTTGGCGCACGGCGTCAAGGTGGTGGCGGCCGATGACGTTGCGGAGGTACTCGGCTCTCAGTGGCACCTGCCCCGTGTCACGGCATCGCGCATCGTCGGCCAAGCCGGTGTAGACGCAATGCCCGAGCCACAGTACCCCCTCGCCAACGCGCTGCCCGTACGCTTCGAGCAGCGCGTCGACGTCGAGGCTTTCAGGGTGCCAAACCGATACGCTCCCGGCTTGGCAATGAAACGCCAGAGGTGTACGATCCATTGCCCATGACGCCTTCAACTCCCAGCGCCGACGGTGCCAGCCGCCGGCGTTGTGGTTTCTTGGAGACGCCCTGGGGGATGCCGTCGCCCTGGTCGACGTCGCCGGGGTCTCGCAACCGCCTGCAAGTAGCGATCAGCCGCCCAACGATCGGCCGCGGGGATGTTCACTGCTGAAAGCATCCAGCCAAGGTAATCGCGGGGAACGTCCATCAAGGGGCGTCCGGCGTGCTTGCCAAAGGACAGCGGGAAGGTGGACAGCGCTGAAGCGGCCTTATGTTTTCGCCGTTGTCGGCGGCGGGCCGAGGGGGTAGACTGACTTTGACTTCGCATGGGTCAAGACTCCTCATCGGGCGCAGCGGCGGCAACCGCGGCGCCCGTGTCGTTTGTTGTGGGGTCGAGAGGGAATAGAACACGCTGAACGCCCGCAGCCCGGTCATCGTCGCCCGGGTCGGGATGATCGGCGAGCCAGCGAACGGCGGCGGCGCGGTCGGCCAGAGTCCAGACCGACACCGGCCGCGCGTGAGCATCAGGCCGGCACGTCGGCACGTATCCGACGCGCCGGATGATGCCAGCCC
Organism: uncultured Planctomycetaceae bacterium; assembly: GCA_964438165.1. Classification (GTDB taxonomy): domain Bacteria; phylum Planctomycetota; class Planctomycetia; order Pirellulales; family Thermoguttaceae; genus CALFBP01. The sequence continues at coordinate 3,618 of CAYTJV010000308.1, forward strand.
GTGCCAGAGCCCCCGGCACTGCGCCCAGACATACCGGGTCGATGCCGCCGGGCAGGGTCAGCGTGTCGCGCACGTCGTCGTCGGTCGCCTCACCCGTGGCCAGCAGAGCGGTCAGCAGGGCGCGGCGGCCGCGCAAGACGCACAGGTCCCGGCGGTCGGCCAACATGGCGAGCGCGTCGAGCTTGCGCGATTCGCCCAAGGCGCGACCAGCATCATGGTCAGTGCAAATCATCGGCCAGCCCTCCGTACGGGCGGGCAGCCCTGGTCAATCCACACCCGGATAGCCGAAGCGGACCAGCGGACCAGGGCCCCGAGCTTGACCGGCGCCGGCATTCGGCCGGAATCACTCATTCTGTAGACGTGCCTCGCCGAGCATCCAAGCAACTTGGCAACGGCTTGCACGTCGAGCAGTTTGGCCGAAACATCGGCCGGCGAAAGAACCGTAGACATATTGCGTCTCCAGAAAACGGGTACAACGGGCGGCAATCCCCGTGACTGCCCGCCCTCTGGAGACAGAGGCGTAACTTTTCGCGCTACTGAGTAGCGCTACCGCGCTACTTCTGGCGGCAAGTCAGAAGACCAGGCGGGAGTTTCCCCAGCGGGGCGATAGACATAGGTGGCACCTTCGGCCGAGATGGCAGCCTCGAAATGGTCGGCCAGTTCCTTCATGGACGGGATGGATTCCCGTAGCGCCTTGTAGGCCCGAGCAAGATTTGCGTACACTGTCGGCCGGAGTTTGTCGGCTTCGCTGTTAAGGTTCCGATCTTTCCCTCCCAAGCCAACAGCAGCCGCAAGTTCTCTTTGCAGTCTGGCGATTTCTTCTCCGCAGTGCTCTTGCTCGACGTTATCGTGCTCTTCTATTGCACGTTCTAGCTCGCCTGTTACCTCCCGTAAGCGTTGGTACAAGTCCTGTTTCGCCTGTTGGTCCAAAGCCGGCTGCCGGGTCCGAGCATCGACTGCCGGAATCGTATCCTCACCCTGTAGCAGCGTGGACATTAGAACGCATTGCCGGGGCGTCTTGACGAGCATTGCGATATGATCGAAACCTTTGAGCTTCCGAACATTTCCGCGTTCCCCAAAACCGACGATGAAATACCCGGAGCCCGAACGGGCGAAGATGAATTGGTCGCCTTCTGGCGGCGGCGTTGTTTCGTAGAAAACGCCCCCCCCGGCGGCCCCTTCGCTCTCGTCCGCCTTGAGGACCGGCATGGACATGGCTTTGACAGTACCCGTCAGCTCCTTCACTAAAACCGAGACGACGAGCGACTGCTTTAGAACTACTGGAAACCCCGGCCCCACCTGCTCGTATGTGACCTTGCCACCGCGGTTCGTCTCTACCTCCAGTAGCTTGGCGTAGTGCTTGTCCAACTCCTCCCATTCAACCTCTAGCCGCTCAGCATCCGGCTGCAGCCCGAGGTCACGGAGGTATTGTGTGGACACGATGATGTCGCTCGCATCCAGCGCGGTCGGCTCCTCCACTGGACCCAACGCAAACGCGGGCAGGTTGCCGCCGGATTCCACCGCCGACATAAGAGACTGCACAAACTGGCACAGCCCACCTTGAATCTTTTGAAGAAGAGGACCAAGCCTCGCAGCCGCAGCAGAAACCGTTGACGAATCTGAATGTCCCGCGGGGGAAACGGTTGGCGCGTCCTTCTTCGCCATGATGTCACCACCTGAAAAGTGACACCTGAAAAAGAGCAGCGCGGCGGCCGGTCAGGTTTCCGGGATTCGGGCCGTCGCCCTAGCCGCGCCGGGGACCGCTTGGCCGTGGCTGTTGTAGTAAGCCGCCGGAGGTCCCGACGGTCTCAGTCTACCACGATTTCATCCTTTGGGCTAACTCCCGGCCAGCCGGCGACGGACAAGGTGGTCAACCGTCTCTGCACCGCCGAAGCTCATTCAACAACTGCCGCCAGTCCTTTTGTTCCGCCACGGCGTCGCAGACCATTTCTACTTCGTCGCCTGTCAGGGTAGTATCCTCCAAGAGTGCGGTAGCAACGGCTTCAATCTCCTCCCAATACTCCCCCACAAGCTTCTCGGCGTGTTGCCGCAACTCCCTTTCCGACAATTCCCCATGGCACTGCAAGAGTTCTGCCGCCTCATCGTTGTCTCTTGAGGAGCGCCATTCTTTGGCTTTTCGGATCGTGGCGTTTTTCGGCAGCGTTTCCCGCATAGAGACTTACAACGTAATCAGCGTCTCGACTTCCATCGCACCATCGGCTTTCGCCCGCGGAGTGACCGACTGTATTACGGGTTCGATCCGGTTTGATCGTCACGTCGCCGGCATAGAAGCCAAGCCGGTACGTCACAACCGAATGGCCGGCTTCGTGAAAGGCTGTCGCGGTTCGTTTCATGGCAGTCTGCCTTTCTGCAAGTCGCCGCGGGCTGCTCGATCTTGTCGATCGCCCGGGGCAACGATTCTGCGGCCGTGCCCAGTTACTTCGCTTCCGGCGCCGCCGAATGATATTTCAACCGCCTCCGGCGCTCGGCCGTCGCCTTGTCACGCCGTGCTACGGCCCAACAGGCCGCTTCGCCTTCTCAAGGCAGGCGTTAGCCTGTTCGACTTTGCCCATTCTCTCGTAGCATGCACTCATGCCCCAGTAGCACTCGGTGACAAGAACGGACTTCGGCGGGAAGAGCCGAATGGCCGCTTCATAGGCCTCGATCGCCTTTTCATTCTCACGCAAGGCCGCATAGCATCGGCCCAACTCACGATAGTTATACGGATCGCTCGGCCCCAATTCGGCAGCCATTTTGAAGTCTGTCAGGGCATCAAAGTCGCGATCGAGCTCCGCATAGCAACCGCCTCGCAGTCTGTAGGCTTCCCCACATCGAGGAACACGCTGCAAGAGTTGCTCGGCGAGTTTGAGCGCCTCGGCGAATCGCCCCTGCCGTTGAAGTGATTCAGCCAAGTGTAGGTACGAGGGAGAGAACTCAGGTTTCAACCGGATTGCCTCTGCAAGAGACTTCTCTGCCAGTTGTTCGTCTTTGTTGGCTCGGGCAATCGACTGGAATACCTTCGCGGAAAACGAATTGGTTGCGGCGTGAGCTTCCCCCTCGGTTTTGCACGCACTCGGCACGGCGAACCGGCCGATCGTGAAGTGCAGCAAGTATTCCCATTCGCCCATCTGACCGACAGCAGTTGGCGCCAAGGATTCGAGCCTCCGGCCGTATGTTTCATTGCCGATCTTCTCCTTGCCTTTCGACAAGAACTCCAAGAACTCGCCACTGACTTTCCCGTCCTTTTTGAGTTTCCGTGATGCAAAGTTCGCGGAAAGGTACGCATAATGTTCCTCTCCGTTGATCCCGGATCCCCGCCAGAGATCTCGGCTATTGATGGGGCCCATCAGACACTTAACAACCTCCGAAGCCGGAACGGCGAAATTCAGGTTCTGCCCTCCACGTCGTAGGGCGGTAACCACGCCCACAACCTGGCCGGTCGCGTTCAGGAGTGGCCCCCCACTCGATCCGGGGCTAACGGGCGCGGTGAACTGTAGCCCAGGGGATTCCTCGTTACCCTCTCGCCTGCCGCTGACAATGCCTTCACTCAAGGAGGCATCAAGCCCTTTGGGACTCCCGATTGCATAGACCCTCTCTCCGACCGGCGGTTCTGGTCCGTCGGCGATTGGGAGGGTTTTGACCGGCTTCGTCGGCTTGCTGTGCCCATCAATCACGAACACGGACACAACGGCCAAGTCCGCGCTTTCTTGCTCCATGACTACGTCAGAGACGAACCCTATTCGACCGTCGTTAAGTCGAACCTCTGCGTCTGCGGCTGACCGGATCACATGGAAATTGGTCAGCAGGTAGGCATGCTGGAGTCCGGGGTGTGTCGAGGGTTCTGTCAATTCGTGATAGCGGTAGCGTGCTCCTACCAACTCCCTGGGAATAAAGAATCCCGACCCTTGACCGGCGTCGTAGCCACTATCGTCCTTCGTGCGGATGGTGGCGACGGCCGGTTTTGACTGGGCATAGAGCGTGACCGGATCAAGAGTTTTCTTGGGCGGGATAGCGCCTTGCGGGGGCGGCGTTGCCGGCTGCGGCTGCTGCTGCGGCGGCCCCAACTCGCCGGCAAGCTCCTTCTCCCAGTCAATAGTCCCACCTGATTGACGTGCAGCTTGCGAACGCGCCGGCTCCGAGACTTTTACCAAATCGGAGCACTCGACGATCGGGTCGTTCAGCCATCCGAGTTGAGACGATGATTTCGCGGCTTGGGCCACCGTCCCCGGTGCCTCGGCCTCTTGGGTGGCGGGGGCGCCTGCCTTGAACCTCGTCGAGAGAGACCATGCAACCGTCGCGACGATTAGAAGGGACGCCAGAATCGTGGCAACTGGCCGGAGTCTGGCCCGCGGCCTTAGCCGCGCCGTCGGCTCGACGGGTTTGCCATCGGTAGCGATGGGTGGGCTGCTTGCCGCATCGCCTGAATCCGTCAGGAATGGCTCTGCCGGGAGAAAATCAAGAGTCCCGGCTTCCCGCCAGTCCATCCAGGTCCTTTTGCGAATCAAGGTACGCGGGCCGATTTCTCCACGGGCGAGTAGCTCCTGCAAATGTTCGCCGGAGAAGGGGCCAAGCTCGTCGTCGCCCCGCACATAGAACCAGTCGACGCTTTCCATGAAGAGCCACCTTTCGCCAGGCCGGGCCGATCCCGGGCGCGACGGTACGAAAGGCGAGAAGTACCCGATCGCGCCGGGACCGCTTGGCCGGGGCTGTTGCAACGAGCCGCCGGCCGTCCCGATGGAGTCAACCTACTGCTTCTTTCCGCCGCGGGCAACCTCGCGCGCGTGCGCCCGCGCCTGATCGTCGCGGCCGTCAAGCGAGCGGCGGGGGGCTACGATCACAGTATCCCCTCCGGCCTCGCCGCGGTCAGCCTGCCCCAAAAGCAGGGGCAAGTGCTGCCGTGCAGCGTTCAACCAGATCGCCAAGATGGACTTCCAGGTCTTTCCGGGCATCATCGGACAACGCCACCTGATGCTGGCGGCCCCAGTCGGCCAGCACGGCGCGGACCTTCTCACGAATGGACTCAGGAACGCCGGCGGCCAACTCTTCGGCCCACTGTTGTTCCATCCGGCCGAGGATCGACGTGATTTCGTCGATGCTCTTTCGTTCTCTCCGCTGGTCCTGTTCTTCTTCCGTCGTGTTCGCCGCCATCGCTTTGGGCAGGATCTGCTCGAAGAAGCGGTTGCGATACTGCCGGGCCCATTGCAACAGGCTCCACGCCCCCGGACCCGGGGCGTCCAAGGGCTTGGCTTTGCGGTTCGCCAGGTGTTGATAGGCCCAGAGGGTATCCCGTGCCAGGTCGGGCGGCTGCTGGTCTCCAACGCGTTCCAAGAGGGCGTCGACGTCGAACTCTTCTTCGGGAACCGGAGGAACGCCGTGGGCGCCGTTCCCGTTTTGGCCGCGACGGCTGGCTGCTGGCGTCGAGGGCTCGCTCGGCTTGGGCACCGATGCCTCGGCGGCCGGTTCGGAAGGCTGCTGGGCGGCCTCCCGGGGAGCCAGCGGTTGCGTG
>CAYTJV010000309.1:0-9116 GCA_964438165.1 uncultured Planctomycetaceae bacterium
ACCGACCCCGTGTCGGTGGAAACGGGTTTGATGACTACCGTGGCCGCCGTAGTTGTCAAACCCGTTTCCACCGGCACGGGGCCGGCGGGGAAAAGCAAGAATCGGCCATGATGAAAGCTGACGCCGCATGCGCGCCGTAGTTGTCAAACCCGTTTCCACCGGCACGGGGCCGGCGGGGAAAAGCAAGAATCGGCCATGATGAAAGCTGACGCCGCATGCGCGCCGTAGTTGTCAAACCCGTTTCCACCGGCACGGGGCCGGCGGGGAAAAGCAAGAATCGGCCATGATGAAAGCTGACGCCGCATGCGCGCCGTAGTTGTCAAACCCGTTTCCACCGGCACGGGGCCGGCGGGGAAAAGCAAGAATCGGCCATGATGAAAGCTGACGCCGCATGCGCGCCGTAGTTGTCAAACCCGTTTCCACCGGCACGGGGCCGGCGGGGAAAGATTACCCTTTCCGTGGCGCGGCCAGCTCGCGGCTGTCGAGCAGCAGGGTTACAGGGCCGTCGTTCACGAGTTCCACTTCCATGTGCTCGCGGAAGCGGCCGGTGGCGACGGGGATGCCTTGCCGAGCCACGGCGCCGATGAAGACGCGGTAGAGCCGTTCGGCCAGTTCGGGCCCGGCCGCGGCCAGGAAATCCGGTCGCCGCCCGCGGCGGCAATCGCCCAAGAGCGTGAACTGGCTCACCACCAGCATCGCCCCGCCGACGTTGGCCAGGGCGAGGTTCATCTTGCCCTGTGGGTCCTCGAAGATCCGCAGGCCGGCGGTCTTCTCGGCCAGGCGCTGGGCGTCGGCCTCGGTCTCGTCGCCGGCGACGCCCAAGAGCACGAGCATCCCCAAACCGATCTGGCCACAAATCTCCTGGCCCACCGCAACCCGGGCCCGGCTCACTCGTTGTATGCAGGCACGCATGAAGGTAGAGTATACTGAACAGGAGGAAACGGAGGCAACGGAGGACGCAAGCTGATTCTCCGTTTCCTCTGTTTCCTCCTGTTCAAAAACGGGTTCGAAGAATGAAACCGCGAATTGCGATCACGTTGGGAGATCCGAGCGGCATCGGGCCCGAGGTCCTCGCCAAGGCGTGGACCGTGCCCGAGGTCCATAGCTGGTGCCGTCCGTTGGCGGTGGGCAGGCCCGAGATTCTGCGTCGCGCTGTCGCGTTGGTGCGTAGCGGAGCGGAAGTGGTCGCCGTGCAATCGCCGGAGGAAGTCGAACCCGCGCCGTCGCGGATTCCCTGCCTGGTCGCCGGACCGCCCGAGGCCGTCGAGGCACCCTCCGGCACGATCAACGCCGTGGCCGGCGAGGCGGCGTTCGAGGCCGTGGTCGCGGCGACCCGGCTCGCCCTTTCCGGCCGGGTCGACGCGATCACCACCGCCCCGTTGCACAAGGAGGCGCTCCACCGAGCCGGCCATTTCTACCCGGGGCACACCGAGCTTCTGGCCGAGCTCTGCGGGGTGCAGGAGTTCGCCATGATGCTCTATCTCGGGCCGGGCGATACGCTCCGCTCGCCTGACGGATTGGCCGTCGTTCACGTCACGCTGCACACCGCCCTGCGCAACGTCTTCTCCGAGCTGAACGAGGAGGCGGTGCTGGTGAAGGCGCGGCTAGCCCATCAATTCATGGAGCGATTGAAGGGCTCACGGCCGCGGATCGGCATCTGCGCGCTCAATCCCCACGCCGGCGAAGGAGGATTGTTCGGCGACGAGGAGCAGCGGATCATCCAGCCCGCGGTCCAGCGCGGCCGGGCCGAAGGGCTCGATCTGGAAGGCCCGCTGCCCGCCGACACCCTCATGGCACGCGCCCGCGACGCCGAGTTCGACGCCGTCGTGGCCATGTACCACGATCAAGGACACATTGCGCTGAAACTGCTGGGGATGCACCGGGCGGTCAACATCACGCTCGGCTTGCCGATCGTGCGGACCAGCGTGGCCCACGGTACCGCTTTCGACATCGCCTGGCAGGGCAAAGCCCAGGTCAGCAGCATGGTGGAAGCCCTCCGCGTGGCGGGACGGTTGGCGGAGAGCAGAAGGGAGAGGGGAGAAGGGAGAAGGGAGAGGGGAGAGGAGCGATAGAGAGCACTTGTCGCAGGAAAAGCGCGCCTTGGGGCCTTCATCCTGCCCCCTGCCCTGCCCTACCCTGCCCCGGCTGGCTTGTCCCAAAAAAAGAGGCGCACTTCACGTCTCCCCTCTCCCTTCTCCCCTCCTCCTCTGCCCTTCCCTCACGGCTTCTTCTCGACCCCCAGGCGTTCCAAGAAGCGATCGGTCTGGTTCGAGTACTCCAGGTTGCCCGGTGTAAACGAGAATCGCGAACGGTCCATGGGCACGTTGAACTTGGCCTCGAACAGGTCCATGGTGACCATGGCGGAGTCTTCCTCGGCGCCCGGCATCAGCGACAACTGAGGCGTGCGGCGACGGTATTCGACGCGAAACGGAAACAGGTCGTCCCGGCCGAGGAAGAGGATTACGCGATCCGGGAGATGTTCCGGCAGGCGCGAGGCGACCGCGTCGGCTGACTTGGACTGCGGCCGGGGTTCGGGCATCAGGGCAGTCAAGCGATCGGGCTTCCAAACCCCTTCCAAACGCATCACCGGGGTTTGATCGGGGAGTTTGGCTGCCGCGACCGTGGTGAACTGGAACCAGTCACGAAGATCTCGCAGCAATTCCGACAAACCTCCCAATCGAGTCCATTCTCCCATTTTGTTCATCGTCCCCAGTTCAACGCGGCCATCCAAGGCGCGGGCAGCCCGGGCCAAATCGACCCTCTCGGCAGTCCCCTTCCCCTTGTACGACTCGCACCTCCACATATACCGGCCATCGCAGACGTGAAGGAGCGTTCGCAGCTCGTTGCCGACCTGCATTTTCAGCTCGACGCGGAACATGCGGCTCGGACCGTCCCTCTGTTCCAGGTACTCGCCGGACCCTACGAGGTGTTTTCCGTACAGGTACACCGTCTGGCGGGTCTTTGCGGCGATCGAAGGGCATCGCTCCAACATCGCGATCGATTTCGCCAGCAGATCCTCGGCACGGCGATCAGCCACAACCGGCCGGGCCTCTGTATTCGAGGGCCGCCCATCCGCATCGGACGGCGAATGCCTCCCACTTGTCTCGGGGGGCGCGGCGACGATCTCGGCGTCCGCCGTGCGTCGCCCCCATAGTTTCCAATTCGCCCAATCGCCGAACCGCGACTCGCCGCGGAAGAAGGCAATCGCCGCCTCTCTTGGCACCGGAAACATGCCCACCATCGCGACCAAGATACCGATAACAAGAGCGGTAATGGTGGCGACTTTGAAGTTCATTTTGGGGGTTCTGACGGATTTTCCAAAGAAACGCGTTGTAGCAGACCGAACATTAGACCCTAGAGGGGTTTTCCCATCGTCGCGCTACCGTAGGGCAAGCAGCTTGCTTGCCTGAACGAAACGCAAGCCAGGCAAGCAGGCTGCTTGCCCTACGGACCATGGTATCCGGCGGGCGGGAAAATCGCCAAGTTGAAAAGTATCCGTGCTTCGGCAATACAAGGTCGCTCAGGCCATCCGAACCAATCTCGGGATGGATTTGACGACCAATAGGTAGGGGGGACACCTGATGAGATACGGCAAGTACATGTTGGTTCTCGTGGTAGCCATGACCGGCTGCTGCCATGACGTGTGCCGTCAGGGCGGGCCCGGCGGCGGGGGTGGGAACGGCGGAATGCGGAACAACCTGCCGCCGGCCTCCATGTTGATGCACCCAGGTCCGGGTGTCGATGGACCAGGGCCCGGCGTGATGATGTACCAGCCGGCAGTCCCCGTTCCTGCCCAGGCCGCCCAGGTCGTCTTCGCCGGCCCGGAGGGGATGGTCCTCAATTGGGACGTTGGCGCCCCTGGCATGTTTGATTCCGAGCCGCTGATCGTCCCCGGGCGCTACAACTTCCCCGAGGGTGCGATCTACCGGTTGAAGTTGGCCAATATCCCTGGTCGGCCAGGCGTGGAGCTCTATCCGACGCTGGAAGTCGGACCCACCATGCCGCGCACGGCCGCCTTCCTGGCCCACAATGCCATCCCGATCCAGTTCACGCCGGAGGACTTTGATCAGGTGCTCAGCGGGAACTTCGTGAGCAAGGTAATCTACCTGCCGGATCCCGAGTTCCAGGAACTGGCCGTGGCCGGCGTGGAGACGCTGGTCAGCACGCGGCTCGATCCGGGCGTCGATCCGATTGTCGAGGCCGATCGTCGCGGGGCGATCCTGGCCGTGGTCCGCGTCGGCAACAAGGACCTGCAGCTCCCCAGCCCGATTGCGGAAGCGGGCGGAGTGACTCCTGCCGGCTACGGCGGCGTGATGGGGCCGAATGGGTCCCCGATGGTGATGCCCGGGTCGCCGATGGGCGGCACGGTGCCGCAGAATTACATCTCGGGCGTCACGGGCCCGCAGTGGGGCATGCCCATGTCGGGCACGCCGATCGGGCTGCCCGGACCGCCGCACGTCCCGCTGGGAGTGCCCGCCGGCTTGCAGCGGCACACGATCGTCAACCACACCAAGGTCTTCTTGCCCGAACCGCAACAGCACGTGCGCATCGACGTCAAACAGCGACCGCCCCTAAGCTATCCGAATCCGGCCAATCATGTGCGGATCGTGGAAAGGACGGAACGCGGCGGGCCGGGGTATCACCAACCTCGTTCGGCCTCGCACCAGGGGATCGACGGCCAGGCAGCGGATCCGGGAGTGCCCTGCCCTGCCGACGAAAACGGCCAAAACGGCGATCCGCCGCCAGCCCCTCCCGTCCCTTCGGAATAAGCGGAGTTGCGTGATCCGTAGCAATGGCCCCCACACTGGCGCCCCTGGCAGACAAGGCAATGGACTGCTGGAAGCGAGTTGTCGGCAAGATGGTGATGGCGGCGCTGCTGTGCACGGGGACACTCGGCGCGGCGTCTGCCCAGCAACCCCCGGTGCATTTCTGGCATCCGGTGGGCTTGCCGCCGGGAGCGATTGGCAGCCAGCAACTTCAGCGCGGCGGACCATTGCCCGGCTTCTTTCAGCCAGTCGAGATCCAGGCGTCTCCCAAGGTCCTGATCTCGCTGGCCGAAGGAGGCCATTTCAGCGACCCCCAGCCGGCGCCGATCCGCGTCGGGCTGCTCGTGGGTCAAGTGTATCGCCTCGCGGCGATCAATCTCCCCTATCAACCGGGGGTAGTCGTTTATCCGACCATCGAGGTCATCAACCGGCTTTACGCCCCGCGCGGCACGGAAACACGGTTTCCAGTCCATATCGAATTGACTCGGGAAGACCTGGAACTGGCGGCCCAAGGCAAGTTCGTTACCCGCGTGATTTACGTCGAGGATCCCCAGGCAGCCCTGCCGGTCCAGGGGACCGACGACCAGAGTTGGTTTGAGGTCGCCCCGGGCATGGATCCTCTGGTAGTGGCCGACACACTGGGCCGCCCGATCGTCATCGTGCGCATGGGCGGCCGCGTGCCGGAAAGCGGCGCGGAGGCCGACATGGCCTTCTTGTTCGGCTGTCCGCCGGTGTTACCGCTTCCGCCGCGTCCGAGCCCTGCTAAGGCCGAGGCGCCGCAGAAGCAACAACCCGCTCCGAGCACTCCGGAAGCGAGACCGAACCCCGCCCCACCGGCAGCCAAGAGCAGTCCGGAGGCCGCCCCACGATGAACCGCACGGACGACCGGATGCCTAGCTGGTGGCGGCTGATCCTGGTGGCGATCTGCACGCTGATCCTGTGTTCCTGCCGCGCGCCGCTGCACCCGACAACCGCGGCGCCCGCGCCGGGCTCCCCTGCCCTGCCCCACCAGGCTTTCACCGGCGCGCCGCCGGGAGCGGCGTTCTCGGCAGAGGCTCAAGGTCCTTCCGGGCCGCCGGGCTGGGAAATGGGAATCCCCCTGCCCTACTCGCCCACCGGACCTTGGGGCCCACCGGGCATCGCCCAGCCCTGGCCCGCCGACGAGTATCTGGCCGACGGCGGCGACGGCGGGGTCCAGGTGGCGGTGGGCGACAACCGGCAAGTCCGCGGCCTGGAGATGGAAGATACCGTGGCCCACTTCGATACCCTCGATGGGCGGACCTTCGTCGAGCCGAGCAATCAGGTGAGCCTCTATAGTCCGCGATTCCGCGCGGTCAGGCAGGTGGTGGGCGTCAATCAAAACGATCAGATGTTCGCCTCCTCGGGCGTGCATCAGCCGGTTCGGCTGGTGGGCCACGCCGACGTGGCGATGACCGACTCGACCAAACAGAACGTCCAGACGATCCGGCAGATCGGCGAGAAGTCGGTCACAATTATGCGCACCCGTCAGGGTGACGGGGCGATCTCCACGGCCATCGGCCCGGCCGCGTTCGATAACGGCTTCAAGCCCTACGAGAACCTCACCGTCATCCGCACCGGGACGTTCGAGGCCGCCGAACGGGCCTGGCTGGCCCGCGGCGCCACGGCGGCCGTCACCTGGACGAGGGACCAGGCGATCCAGGTGATCCTCGATCGCCAGGCGGCCAGTGCCGTGGTCAGCGATCAGAAGACCGATACCCTGTACAGCGTCGACCAACCACCGGCCCACCCGAAGCTGCGTGTCATCAAGGTCGCTTCCACGCCGTTTGCGGAAGTGAGCGATACGGTCGACTTCACGGTCCGCTTCGACAACGTGGGCAACCAGGTGATCGGCAACGTGGTCCTCCTCGACAGCCTCACCACCCGGCTGGAATTCGTGCCCAACTCCGCCCAGTGCAGCCTCCCGGCCGCCTTCTCCAGCCAGCAAAACGAGGGCGGCTCGCTCGTGCTCCGTTGGGAAATCGCCCAACCGCTGGAGCCGGGCCACGGCGGCGTGCTGCGGTTCACGTGCCGTGTGAGGTAGTGGGTAGTACGCAGTGCCCAGTACGCGTTTGCCAGGCAGTCTTGCCGCGCGCGATTCAGCGACGGATAATGAAGCCTGGTGCGTCGATGTCGCCCTGGGAGGCATTCCGGCATGGTTTCCGATACGACCGCCGAGGCGGAGCAGGTTCAGATCGAGTTGATCCGCAAGATGACCGTCGCCGAAAAAGTGGCCCAGGTCCGCTCGCTTTCCGCCCTGGTCATCGGCCTGTCGCGCCGCGCCATTGCTCGGGCCCATCCCCAGCTCTCCCCGCAGGAGCTCGACGTGAAATTCGTAGAGCTCCACTACGGCAAGGAACTGGCGGAAGACTTCTTTGGAGTGCGGCGACTTGTCGCCGCTTTGGATCGGACCGACAAGCCACCCTCGACGCCGTCGCCCAAAGGAAAGCGGCGATCAATCGCCGCACTCCAAAGACCTCGCCCCGCCGTGTTCGATCTGGAACCCGATTCCTCCGCTAAAGTTTCGGAAAAGGCAACCATGACTGCTGCCGACGCACTGATTGCCCTGCGCGGGGTCGTTGCCGCGCTGGAGCGCCTCGGGGTCCGACATTACCTCGGCGGCTCGCTGGCCAGTTCCGCGTTCGGCGTTGCCAGGGCGACCTTGGACGCGGACCTCGTTGCCGACTTGCACCATGAACATATTGCTCCGCTGGCCGCCGCCCTTGAAACCGATTACTACGTCAGCTCCTCGATGATCGCCGAGGCGGTGGCGCGGAAATCGTGTTTCAACGTCATCCACCTGGCCACGAGCTACAAAGTCGACGTGTTCGTGCCCAAGGACCGCCCGTACGACCGCGTCGCACTGGAGCGGGTGCGGAAAGACACCTTGGACCTTGCCGATCCCTCGGCCGAGTTCTTCCTCGCGTCGCCGGAAGACACGGTGCTCAGCAAACTCGAATGGTTCCGCCTTGGAGAGGAGATCTCGGATCGCCAATGGCGCGACGTAATCGGCGTGCTCAAGGTCCAAGGCGATCGCTTGGACGGAGCGTACCTAGCCCACTGGGCCGCGGAACTCGGCGTCGGCGACCTGTTGGAAAAAGCATTGCGCGAAGCCGGCCCTTGATCTTTCATCCTTCATCCTTCATCCTTCCCATGCCTGCCCACTGGATCGCCCAACGCACCAAGTGTTTCGACAGTTCCGGGATCCGCAAGGTGTTCGACCTGGCGGCCAAGCTCACCGACCCGATCAATCTGTCCATCGGGCAGCCCGACTTCGACGTGCCTGAAGCGGCCCGGCAGGCGGCGATCGAGGCCATCCAGAGCCGCAAGAACGGCTACGCCTTGACCCAGGGCGTGCCGCCCCTGTTGGACAAGCTCAAGGCCCGGATCGACCGCCGGTACAGCCACGCGGACCGCGAGGTGTTCGTCACCAGCGGCACCAGCGGCGGATTGATGCTGGCGATGCTCACGCTGGTCAACCCGGGCGACGAAGTGATCGTCTTCGATCCCTGTTTTGTAATGTACGACGCCTTGGCCGGGGTGTGCGGCGGAAAGGTGGTCTACATCGACACGTACCCCGATTTCCGCATCCCGTTGGACCGCGTGGCCGCCGCGATCACGCCGCGGACCAAGGCGATCGCCTTCAACAGCCCCACCAATCCCACCGGAACGGTCGCCAGCCGCGGCGAGGTCCGCGCCCTGGCCGAACTGGCGGCCGAGCGGAACGTGGCCTTGATTAGCGACGAAATCTACCGCGAGTTCTGCTACGACGAGCCGTTCGTCTCGCCGGCCGAGTTCAACCCGCAGACGATCGTCGTCGACGGCTTCAGCAAGACCTACGGCATGCCCGGCTGGCGGCTCGGGTTTGCCCACGGCCCCAGCGCCATTATCCGCGAGATGCTCAAGCTCCAGCAGTACAGCTTCGTATGCGCGCCGCACCCGTTCCAGTTGGCCGGGGCCGTGGCCATGGACGTCGACATGAGCCCGCACATCGCCGCCTACCGCCGCAAGCGCGACCTGGTGGTCGAGGGCCTCAAGGACCTTTATGAATTAGCGACGCCCCGCGGGGCCTTCTACGCCTTCCCGCGCGCCCCTTGGGGCACGGCCACGGAGTTTGTCACCGAGGCCATCGCCAATCACAAGCTCTTGATCATCCCCGGCAACGTCTTCAGCAAGCGCGACACCCACTTCCGCATCTCCTACGCCGCCGCCGACGCGGTGATTGAGCGCGGCATCGAGGCTCTGCGAAGGATGGCGAGGAGGTAGCTTCTGACGACTTTTTCCTCGTTCCCACGGTCTCCGTGGGAACGCACCTCCGCGACGCTCTGCGTC
>CAYTJV010000310.1:0-9100 GCA_964438165.1 uncultured Planctomycetaceae bacterium
GCACGGCCGTCGTCTGCGCCCCCCGGCGACCGATCGCCAACAGCGCATTCGGCTCCTTCCACCGCGGCCCGTTGGGCGAAGAACTTGTCCCAGAAGGCGATCCGCTCGTGCGGATCGGGATAGTCGCAGAAGCCTTCGCGGTACTTGCGGCCGAACTCAGCAAGCGCAGCCGACGGGATGCTGAAGGAGGCGAAAACCTGATCCATCGCCCGCCGCGACTGGAGCAATCGCAGCCGCTCGATGACCTCGTCGACAGTCGGCTTGTAGGCAAGAGTCGCCATGGGCTCTCCGTGAATCAAAGAAAAAGAACCTCACGCAAAGGCGCCAAGACGCAAAGGAAGTCAAATTCGTCATTCTTCTTTGCGTCTTGGCGCCTTTGCGTGAGGAAGGAATGGGGCTCACGCAAAGGCGCCAAGACGCAAAGGAATAGGAAGTCGATTTACCACGGAGACACGGAGGACACGGAGGTAGAAGAATTCTCCGTGCCCTCCGTGTCTCCGTGGTGATTTTCTCTTATCTCCCCTTCGCGTCTTTGCGCCTTTGCGTGAGGACCACCGACGCTCACGTCTCCGACATCACATGATCGAACTGCTCGACCAACACCGCCGGACAGGTGGTGAAGGCGATGCCCGTCATGCGGGTCAGGAAGACCGAGCACTTCATGGCGTCTTCGATCGCCGGGAACGAGATAATGAACACCAAGTCGTGCTTGCCGAGGGTGGCGTACATCCCCTCCACCTGGCCGCCGCACTGCTCGATTGCCTCGACGGCATTCTCCGTCCGCTCGGCACTCATCCCCTTGAGCCCGTCCATCGTGTACTTGCCGAACAAAATGAACGTCATCATGGTTACGTCTCCTTGTTTGACGTTGATGGGTCACTCGCGCGAGAGGGCGTACCACCCAATCCGCATCCGCCCGTGATTGTAGGGCATCCGCCCCCCGTTTGACCAGAGGCCCCGCCTTTGCAAGGTAGTGGGCACACTCCGTGTGCCGTAACCGGCGGAGCGTGTGCCGTAACCGGCGGACGGCACACGGAGTGTGCCTGCTACTTTCCCACCACGGCCGCGATCCGCTCCTTGGTCACGGGCTCGATGACGCCCCGGTCGCAAATCAGGGCCTTCACGAGCCGGGCCGGGGTGACGTCGAAGGCAGGATTGTAGACCTGGATCCCCTCCGGGGCGGTCTGGCGGCCGAAGCCGTGGGTGACTTCCCGTGGGTCGCGCTGTTCGATGGGGATCTCGTCGCCGCTGGCAATGGCCAGATCGAAGGTGCTGGTGGGCGCGGCCACGTAGAACGGGATCCCGTGGGCCGCGGCCAGCAGGGCCACTCCGTAGGTGCCGATCTTGTTGGCCACGTCGCCGTTGGCGGCGATCCGGTCGGCCCCCGTGACCACCGCCTGCACGCGACCTTCGCGCATCACCTGGGCGGCCATGTTGTCGCAGATCAAGGTCGCTTCGATCCCCCGCTGTTGGAGCTCCCAGGCGGTGAGCCGAGCCCCTTGCAATAGCGGCCGGGTCTCGTCGGCATAGACATGGATCCGCTTGCCCGATTCGACCGCCGCAAAGATCACGGCCAGGGCCGTGCCGTAGTCAGACGTGGCCAGCCCGCCGGCATTACAGTGGGTCAGGACTCCCTGGCCATCGGCCAACAAGGCCGCCCCGTGCCGCCCGATGGCCCGGCACATCTGCCGGTCCTCCTCGTGGATGACCCTCGCCTCGCCGAGCAAATCGGCCAGCAGCGCCGCCGGCGACCTGCGTCCACGCCGCTTGAGGGCAAACTGGCGCATCCGCTCCAAGGCCCAGAACAGGTTCACCGCCGTGGGCCGGCTGGAGGCCAGATACTTGACGACCTCATCGAGCCGGTCGAAGAACTTTTCTTGGCTGGCTGTGGCGTGCGGTTGCAGGCCCAGGCAAACCCCGTAGGCTGCGGCAATCCCAATCGCCGGGGCCCCGCGGACCCGAAGCGTCTTGATCGCCTCCCACACCGTCTCGACGTCGCGGCAGTCGATATGGACGAATTCGGTGGGCAGCCGGGTCTGGTCGATCATCTGCAAATAGCCGTCCACGCCGCCGACCCAACGCAGCGTGGCAAGCTCGGTGCGGTTCGAACTCATGGAGCCATCATCCTCGTTCCCACGCTCTGCGTGGGAACGCAAGTCCCGCCGCTCTGCGGCGTCTTAGCACGGGCCGCAGAGCGGCCAAGGGGCCCGTTCCCACGCAGAGCGTGGGAACGAGAGTTTTACGTCCGCTGTCTTTCTCCCCGCAGGCTCTCTTGAAACGCCGCATCGCGGGCGGCGATCTTTTCGCGGAGTCGCTGCTTGAAGGCCACCAGCTTGGCGCGAAGCCGCTCGTCGGCAACGGCAAGGATCTCGACGGCCAGGATGCCGGCATTTCGGGCCCCGCCGGCGTTCGTTCCCACGGTGGCCACCGGCACGTCGCCCGGCATTTGAACGATCGAGAGGAGCGAATCCAATCCACCGGCCAGGTCGGTGGGCACGGGGAGACCGATGACCGGCAAGACGGTGTGCGCGGCGACCGTGCCGGCCAAGTGAGCAGCCCCGCCGGCCGCGGCAATCAGCACCTTGATCCCCCGGCCGGCCGCCGACGTGGCGTATTGCTGGACGACTTCCGGCGTGCGATGAGCACTCATCACCCGGGCCTCGTAGGCCACGCCAAACTCCTCCAGCGCGCTGGCCGCTGCCCGAATGTGCGGCCAATCGCTGTCGCTTCCCATCACGATGCCCACCAAGGGCGGATTTTGGCTAGTCATGATTTGATCCCTCGCCATCTGCTAGGGGGCAGGGGCCAGGGGTTAGGGATTAGCCCTTCCTAGCGA
The DNA here is from genome assembly GCA_964438165.1 of uncultured Planctomycetaceae bacterium. GTDB lineage: Bacteria > Planctomycetota > Planctomycetia > Pirellulales > Thermoguttaceae > CALFBP01. The sequence goes on from CAYTJV010000310.1 coordinate 2,837, forward strand.
AGTTGGTCTTGGCTTTCTGGCCCCTAACCCCTGGCCCCTGACCCCTACTTTTCAAACCTCGGATCATAGGGCAGGTCAAACGTACCTGCCACGGCCTTGTTGGTGACCTCCCCTTCAAACAAATTAACCGCTCTTGCGACGGGGGGAAAGTCCTGCGCGGCGCGGACGATCCCCCGATTGGCGATCTTCAGGGCCCAGGGGAGTGTGACGTTGCACAGCGCGAAGGTGCTGGTCCGGCCCACCGCCCCCGGCATATTGGTCACGCAATAGTGTACCACGTCATCGACGACGAAGGTGGGATTGCTGTGCGTGGTGGGACGGCTCGTGGCCACCGATCCCCCTTGGTCGATGGCCACGTCGATGATCACGCTGCCCGGTTTCATAAGCTGAAGGTCGGCCTTTTCGATGAGCACGGGGGCCCGGGCACCCGGGACGAGCACGGAACCGATCACCAGGTCGGCCAGCCGGAGTTGCTCGCGAATGATGTGCCGATCGCTGAACAGCACGGTGACGTTGGCCGGCATGATGTCGTCGAGATAGCGGAGCCGGTCCATGTCGATATCCATGAGGGCCACGCTGGCGCCGAACCCGGCGGCCACTTTGGCCGCGTTCGATCCGACCACCCCGCCGCCGAGGATGGCAATATGGGCAGGGGCCACGCCAGGAACACCCCCCAGAAGGATGCCCCGGCCCATTTGCGGGCGCTCCAGGTACTTGGCCCCTTCCTGGATGCTCATGCGGCCGGCCACTTCGCTCATCGGGGTCAAGAGCGGCAGACGGCCGCGCTCATCGCGGAGCGTCTCGTAGGCCACGGCGACACATCCGGACTGCAACACGGCCTCAGCAAGCTCGCGGCTCGCGGCGAAGTGAAAATAGGCAAAGACGATCTGGCCGCGACGGAGGCGCGGGATTTCTTCCGGCTGCGGCTCCTTGACCTTCACGACGAGATCCGCCTCGCCGTAGATCCGCTCCGGGCCGGGCACTAATTCTGCCCCATGCTTGAGGTAATCCTGGTCCGTTAGTCCCGAGCCCAGCCCCGCCCCCGCCTCGACCAGCACCCGGTGCCCGGCCCGAACGAGCTCCTCGACTCCCACCGGCAGCAGGCCCACGCGGTACTCGTCCCGCTTGATTTCCTTGGGTACCCCGACGATCATGATTGCGCTCCTTCTGAAACCGAGTCTGGAAAAGGGGACAGGCACCGCCGCTGGCCAATTGGTATTTCATGGCCTTTCGTAGTTTCCGCGGCGGAGCCAGTCCCCTTTTCCAGGCTGAAGCGAGCAATTGGAGTCAAGTGTATACTTTCCTCATCTGATGCGGCGGATGCAAGGCCCCGTGAAGCAGCCAAAAGGAGGTACACCCATGCGAGACGACTGTAGGGAACGCCCTCCGTGGCGTTCCGGGATTCGGCAAGACACCTCGTACTTTACTCCACGGAACGCCACGGAGGGCGTTCCCTACAGGGGAAATCGTTCACTTGATTTTGACGCCGGTCCTTTCCAGGCCGTCGTGAACGGCCTGAAAAGGCCGTCCTACATAATCGGCCACGTCGCCCAGGTGATCTGCTTTGCCGTCCTGATTGCCCTGGGGACCGCTCAGGCCGACGACAAGATCCTGCTGGAGTGGCGGTTCGACAAGGCCGGCGATTTCCGCGGATGGCAGACCTTTGGCATGATCGCCGACGCGGCGGTCCGCGACGGCTCGCTCCACGGCCGGGCAACCGGCGGCGATCCGATTCTCATGGGACCGGTGTTTGAAATCGCGGCCGCCCCCACGCAGTATGTGGAGATCTGCATGAAGGGCACTGCTCCGGCCGTGGCGGAACTGTACTGGACGGAGACGCTCCAAGGTCCGTACGGCGGGTTCAGCCCCGAGAAGCATCGGCTGTTTCATACCCAGGGGGACGGCGAGTTCCACGTCTATCGCATCTGGCCGTTCTGGCACGGGGCCAAGAAAATCATCCGCTTGCGGCTCGATCCCCCCAATGCCGGGGAGTTTCACATCCGGTCGATCCGAATTGCCGAGAGGCAAGTTGCCGGCTCGGCGGCCAAGTCCTGGAACCGGGACGAGATCCGCAGCCACTGGCACGCATCAGGAGACGTTGACGCCCACGGGCAAGGACCGATCGTGCTCAGTCCGCGGCTCTCGATCCGCGCCGCCGATCATCCCTTTGTATGCGTGCGCATGGCCACCGATCGCGCGGGCAGCGGTCGATTGTTCTGCGTTTCCAAGAGCCGGTTCGGCTGGGAAAGCGCGGCGTTTTCGCTCCGGCCGGACGGCAAGCTGCATTCCTATAACGTCGCCACCAGCGGGCTGAAGAACTGGCTCGACGAGATCATCTTCCTGGGCCTCCAGGTGCCGACCGCCGCGGGGGCCAACACGCGGGTCGAGTCGATCGAGGCGGCTTCCGAGCCTCGTGGGCCCGCCGAGTTGGAGGTGGCCTATTTCGGGCCTTCCGAAGGGATCAACCGCGCCGGGCGGCCTGCCGGGGTCACGTGTACGCTGCGAAATCTCGGCGGCGAATCGGCCAGGGAGGTGACTGCCATGCTTCAAGTCCCGCCGGGCGTGAAGGTGCGCGGGGGCAACGGGGAAAAGATTGACCGGCTCTCGCTCTATCTGCCGAAGACGTTCGACTGGCAAATCCACGCCGACACGCTGGGCAAGATCGACCTGGCGGTCAAGATCACCGCCGCCGGAGTCGAGCCGGTTTCGTCCACGACGTCGCTGGAGTTGACCAAGGCGCCCGACGTGCCCAAATCCTCCTACGTCCCCGAGCCCAAGCCGGTGCGGAGCAAATACGAGATCGGCGCATTCTATTTCCCCGGCTTCCCCACCGCGGGTCAGTGGGCGCCGATCCGAGGCTATCCCAACCGCAAGCCGATCCTCGGCTGGTACGACGAGTCGAACCCCGAGTGCGCCGACTGGCAGATCAAGTGGGCCGTCGAGCACGGGATCAACTTCTATATGGTCGATTGGTATTGGTGCCAGGGCAATCGCCACCTGGAGCACTGGGTCCACAACGCCTACGGGAAGGCGAAGTACCGCAAGTACCTGAAATGGTGCATCATGTGGGCCAACCACAACCCGCCGAACACCCATTCGGCCGATGATTGGCGCAAAGTGACCCAATACTGGATCGACCATTACTTCCACATGCCGGAGTATTACCGCATCGACAATCGGCCGGCCGTCTTCATCTGGGCGCCGCACAACGTGCGTCATGACGTAGGCGGAAGCGCCGCAGCGGCCAAGCTCTACGCCATGTCGCAGGAGATGGCCAAGGCGGCCGGTTATCCCGGGCTCTATTTCGCGGCCATGAGCTCCCACGACAATCCCGATCGCACGAAGGAGCTCCTAAGCGAAGGCTACGAAGCGGCGACCACGTATCACGGCTTTCAGCTTGCACACCAGCGAGCCAAGAGCGACCGGTTCCCGTACTCCGCGCTCTTGGAGACCTGCCCGGAACTGTGGCGCGAGGCCGAAAAGTCGGCCCAGGGCCTGCTCTATCTGCCGATCGTCGATACCGGCTGGGATGCCCGGCCCTGGCACGGCGACAAGTCGGTCGTCATGCACGGGCGCACGCCCGAGCTGCTCGGCAAGCTCTGCCGGCTCGCCCGAGAGCACGCCGACCAGACCGGCAAGAAGATCATTGCCCTCGGGCCGGTGAACGAGTGGGGCGAGGGGAGCTATATCGAGCCCTACGCGGAGTACGGATTCCAGGACCTCGACCAGCTTCGCGAGGCTTTTTGCCAGCCGGGCGATTGGCCGCCGAACTTGATCCCGTCGGACGTGGGCCTCGGCCCCTACGACCTCCCGCCGGCTGCCGCCAAAACGGCCTGGGAGTTCAACACCGACGGTGCCCTGGAGGGCTGGTCCACCAACGGCGACGTTGCCGGCCTGGAAGCGAAGGGCGGCGCGCTCACCGGCCGATCCACCGGCCGCGATCCGATCCTCCAGGTCCCGGGCATCGAGGTCGAGGCCGACTGCACCAATCGCCTCGCTTTCCGAATGCGGAGCGATCGAAACCAGCGCGTTCAAGTCTTTTGGGCCACCACGCTCACGGCCATGAGCGGCGAGGCGTCGCTGGGCATCGAGGTGGTCGGCGACGGCAAGTTCCACGACTATGAGATGGATCTGTCCAAGAGCCCTCACTGGCGCGGCGTGGTCAACATCCTGCGGATCGATCCGGCCACCGAGCCGGGCGCGACGTTCGCTTTCGACTATATTCGGTTGCGCGGAGGGTGACGAGTACAGTCCTCGGCCTGCCGATCGCCGTGGCCGTGGTGGGAATGAAGTCGCTGGAGCAACTGCGGGTCAACGCCGCTGCGGCCCGGCACGCGGCGTTTGACGCACCGCAACGCAGGGCCCTGGAGGCCCAAATGCTTGCAGCGCCGTGAGCCGCACCGGGCCTTTGGAGTGCGGCGATTCATCGCCGCTTTCTTTTTGGCGGAAACGCCGACGGGTTCGGGAGTCGTTTTCCATGTCGGCGATGCCATCCATCCCTGCAAAAAAGCGGCTCCCGCCGACATGGAAAACGACTCCCGATCCCCTGGCGTTCGTTTCGCAGCAAGTAATCGGGGCAGCGTGTGGTGGATTCATGGTTGGTCGACTAGAATGGAGTCGTTGCGGGTCCCGCCGCGGCACCAGAACGATAGCATTCGCCAAGAATGTGACCGCGATTACCTGAGACAAATTGCAGCTTGAAAACCACCAGTCGAGGAAACACATGAACCAATCGCCAAGCAAGAGCATCTCGGAAACCATCGTGACCGCTACGAGTTCGCGCCGCGACTTCTTCAAACGCACCGTCGCTGCCAGCACGGTCTTCGCCGTTCCCAACATCCTGACCAAGCCGGTGTTCGGCGTTGCGGCTCCGAGCAACCGCGTCAACGTCGGCCAGATCGGCTGCGGCGGGATCTCGAACTATCACATCGGTTACCTGGGCGGGATGCCCGACGTGCGGATCGTCGCCGTCGCCGACGCCTATAAGAGTCGCCGCGAAGCCACCGCCGCCAAGTTGAACAAGCAGTATGGCGAAAACGGCGCCGTCAAGGCGCATGCCGATTTTCGCGAGATTCTGGCCCGTCCGGACGTGGACGCCGTGATCGTTGCCGCCCACGACAACTGGCACACGCCCATGTCGATCGCGGCGGCCAAAGCGGGCAAGGACGTTTACTGCCAGAAGCCGCTGGGTTTGGACTTCGGCCTTACCAGCCTGCTGCGGAAAGTGATCCGCGATCAGAAGCGGATCTTCCAGTTCGGAACGCAATACCGTTCCATGGCAAGGTATCGGCAGATGGTTCAACTGGTTCGCAACGGCTACATCGGGCAACTCCAGCGGATCGACTTGTGGTGTCGCGACGTGTCGTTCAACGTGGACCAGTATCACGTCAAGCCCTACGGATCGGCCGCGGTCGTTCCGGTGCCCGCGGACCTCGACTTCGACGCCTGGATCGGGCCTTCCCCCATGGTCCCCTACACGGCCGATCGGGCTACCTGCTGGGGCGGATACCATTGTCCCGAAACCTCCCTGGGCTTCATCGCCGGCTGCGGCATCCACGAGCTGGGACTCGCACAATGGGGCAACAAAGCCGATCATACCAGCCCGATCCGGTACGCGGGCACCGGCCACGTGCCCACCGAGGGCGTTTTCCGAACGCTCCAGCGCTGGGACGTGACGTGCGATTACCAGAACGGAGTGAAACTGCGTTTCATGGACTTCCGCACGGCCAAGCCGGTGACCACGCAATATCTTCCCAGTTGGCATGACGGCGATGGCGTGGTTTTCCACGGAACCGAGGGCTGGATCAGCGATGCCGAAGGTTTCTGCGCCAGCAACAAATCGTTGTGGAAACTCAAGTTCAAGCCGAGCGATGAACAACTTCCGGTCTCCCCGGAACACAACCGGAACTTCATCGACTGCGTCAAGTCGCGTCAGGAGACCATCTGCCCGGTGGAAATGGCGATCCGCTGCGACGCGATCTGCCAGTTGGCGAACATCGCCGCGCAGACCGGCCGGGTGATCCAATGGGACCCCGAGAAAGAGACGATCGTCGGCGACGCACAAGCGTCGCAGATGCTCACCCGGCCTTACCGCGACGAATGGAAGGTCTGGTAGAGGGTCGTTTGGGGTCGTTTGGGGTCGGAGCGTCAGGAGTAAGCTTACCAGCTACTGACGGCGTGACCCCATTCCCGCCCTACTCCACTCACGAACGCGGCAAATTGGGAAAGGAGATCACGGTCATTTATCTGGCGGAACTGGTGATG
>CAYTJV010000311.1:0-9091 GCA_964438165.1 uncultured Planctomycetaceae bacterium
TGCCGGCGGACTGCGAGCGGTGATCTGGACCGAGATGCTGCAGCTTGCCGTGCTCATGGCCGGCGGAATCGCCTTGGCCTTCGCCACGATCGAGAAGGTGGGCGGATGGTCGGCCGTGATGGCCACCTCGGGCGACTGGCACATGCTCATGCCGGCCGACGATCCCGATTTCCCCTGGACGATGTACCTGGGCGGGGTGATTTGCATCAGCGTCTTCTACTGCGCGGCCAACCAGTTCATCGTCCAGCGCACGCTGGCCGCCAAGAGCGAATGGCACGCCCGCATGGGCGTGGTCTTCGCCGACTACCTGAAGTTCCTCATCCCCCTGGTCGTCATCGTGCCAGGCCTGGTGGCTCCCCAGTTGTATCCCGACTTGAAGACTCCCGACCTGGTGTTCCCGACGCTGGTGAAGGGCTTGCTTTCGCCTGGTCTGGTGGGGCTGGTCATGGCGGCCCTGATCGCCGCGGTGATGTCGCACGTTTCCGGCGCGGTCAATTCCTGCACGACCATCGCCACGATCGATTTCTATCTGCCATTCATCAACAAGGGGGCCTCGGAGAAGCAGGCCGTGCAGTTCGGGAGGATTGCCGGTGTCCTGGTCATCCTGCTGGGAATCTACTGCGCAGGACTCTTGATTTCACACAAGGATAAGCCCGTCTTTCTCTACCTGCTGGCTGCCTACGGCTACTTCACGCCCGGCATTGCCACGATGTTCCTGTTGGGAATCCTTTGGAAGCGGACGACACATGCCGGCGCCTTGACGGCCGGCATTCTGACGATTCCCCTCTCCGCGGGCCTCCAGTGGCGGTGTCCCGATATGCCGTTCTTCAACCGCACGGGCATTGTGTTCTGGACCTGCATGGCCGCCTGCGCGGCCGTGAGCCTGGTGACAAGGCCCAAGCCGGAAGCCGAGCTGGTCGGGCTGATCTGGAACAAGGAAAGCCTGCTCCTGCCCGAGGCCGAGCGAATGCAGTACCGCGGCCTGCGCAATCCACTGTTCTGGTGGACGATTGTGACGGCGGCGGTGCTGGCATTTTACGTGCGGTTTCCGTGATCAGTTTGTGCGAGGCGGGTCAGGCGTGTGCGGCAAGATTCCCTGGCATCAGGCGGTATGGCGGGTTATGCTGTCATCCCCCACAACTACGGAACACCCCCTCCGTCCGCGTCTTGACACCCAGCAATTCCGCGCCGATATTTCAGCGGGCTTGCTGAGCGCGACGATACAGACAAGGGCCGATTTTTGAAAAGGAGACGTCGATGCGACGAGTCCTCGCCTTGCTAGTGTTGATGGCTTTCTTGGGCACGCCTGCGATGGGGAAAGGGATCAAGATTTTCCAGCCCCCGAGCCCGAAGAAAATGACCAAGGCCCCGCTCTTCCCGAACAAGCCGTTGGCCAGCCTTCTCAAGCTTGGCAAGTAGCGGCGGCACGCGGACCAGGCGTCGGAACGCGTCATGTTCCGGGTGAAGCGCGCTCGGCTTCGATCGCGCGGAGTTTGTAGATCAGCCCCCGGCGGCTGATCCCGAGCTTCTTCGCGGCTTGCGTGCGGTTGCCGTGGCATTCCTCCAGGGTGGCGAGGATTGCTACCCGTTCGACCTGGGAGAGCCGGCCGGCTGCCGATGCAGCAGCCCCGCCGCTAGCCAGGCCGGCGACTTTGGGCGGCAGGTGCTCGGGCAGGATCACGTCGCCGCGGCAGAGCAGGCAAGCCCGCTGGATCGCGTTGCGCAGCTCGCGCACATTGCCCGGCCATGGGAAGGCCAACAAGCACTGAACCGCCTGCGGCGAGAGCCGCACCGGGGCCCCGGCGAATTCGACGGTGAACCGCCGCGCTAGCGGCAGGATGTCGTCCTGGCGCTAGGCCGTCGGAGGCATCGTCAATTCGACAACGTTGATGCGGTAATAGAGATCCTCCCGGAAGCGGCCCTCCTGCACCTCCTTGGCCAAGTCGCGATTGGTCGCCGCAATCAGTCGGGTATCGACCTGCACCGGCGTGTCGCTCCCCACGGGTGTAATCTGTCCCGATTCCAGCGCCCTGAGAAGCTTGGGCTGCACGTGGAGGGGCAATTCGCCGATCTCATCGAGAAAGAGCGTGCCCCCATGGGCCGCCCGAAAATAACCTTGCCGGCTCTGACTGGCCCCCGTGAAGGCCCCCTTCACGTGGCCGAACAACTCGCTTTCGATGAGCGACTCGGGGAGCCCCGCGCAATTGGCCGCCACCAGCGTCCCGGCAGCACGAGGGCTCCATTGGTGGATCAACCGGGCAACCACTTCTTTGCCCGATCCGCTCTCGCCCAGGATCAGCACCGGCGCGCTGGAAGGGGCAACCACGGCGGCCGTCTCGACCACGCGGCGCATGGCCGGGCTGTCGCAGGCGAACCAGGAGGGCAGGTCCGGCGTACGTCGGCCCTCCGTCGGCTTTTCGGCCGGGCCGATCGCGTCGGATATGGCCGTCTCCAGCTCGTCCAGATCGACCGGCTTGGCCAGATAATCGTCCGCTCCGCTCTTCATGGCCACCACCGCCTGGCGCAGATCGGCGTAGGCCGTAATCAAGAGCACCGGCAGCTTGTCGGCCATCTTGCGGATTTCGCCCAGGGCCTCGATTCCGCTCATGCCCGGAAGACGCACGTCGAGCAGGATCATGTCCGGCGCGCGGCGTCCGATCATCTCCAGGGCCTCTTCCGCCGATGAAGCCTCCTCGGCGCGAAAGCCGAGCGACTCGACGAAGCCGCCCAGCAGGCGGCGTTGTTCCGCCTCGTCGTCGACCACTAGGATCGTGCGCGGTTGCTCAGCCATGGATTCCATCCAACCAGAAAACGGCGCCGCCACCGGGGCGCGGCGCATAGCCGACCTCCCAGCCGTGAGCGGCGGCGATGCGGCGGACGATCGCCAAACCCAGGCCCGTGCCGTCCGATCGCGTTGTGAAATAAGGAGTGAACAGGCGGGGGACGTTGTCCGCAGGCACGCCCGGGCCGCGATCGGAAACCTCGAATCGGAATCGGCCGCCCCGACCGCGGCTCACCAACGTCTCCACCATCCCGCCCTCCGTTGCGGCCTGGACGGCGTTTTGCAGCAGGTTGAACAACGCCTGGCGGAGCATCTCTCGGTCGGCAAGAACGGAGCTGCCTGGGACCATTCGAGCAAGAGTCACCTGCTTGGCGCTCAGGTCGGGCTCTAGGAGGCCTCCCAACTCTCCGACCAACTCCGCCGGATCGAATCGCTCCGGTTTGGGCTCGCTCGGCCGGGCAAACGCAAGGAACTGGTTGATCCGCGCGGTAACACGGTCGCACTCCTCGATGAGGGCCTGGACCTTCTGCCGGCCGTCGGCGCCGTCCGTGCCGGTCTCGGCCAGGCGCTGGGCCCATCCGCGGATCAGGCCTAAGGGATTGCGAGTCTCGTGGGCCAGTCCGGCGGCCGCCTGGCTGAGGTCGCGGAAATGGCGGGCCTCCACCTCCAGGGTGCGCGCCCGCCCGTGGGCCTCGGCCAGACGCACCGTGGCCCGCCACGCCAAGGCCACGCAAACCAGCACGAGCCAACCGGCGGCGACGATCGAGGCACGGGTCCAGGCTGCCCGGCGGCATGCCCGATCGGCACGGTCGCGGTCGACCAGCAGCACGGCGACCGCCGTGGCGCCGGGGGCGAAGGAGGTCGGCGGCTCCTCCTGCTGCATCTGTCGGCGTCGGTCCCATCCGCGTCCGCCCGCTAAGCCGCCTCCGTACCCGGCCCCCGGGCCGGCGGCTTCCAGCGGCAGACGAAACTGGCTCACCAGTCGAAACCCGGCCTCCTCCCAGGATCCGCCGGGGGTGAGCGGCGGTGAAAGATGGAGCAGGTCGACGGTCCCCGCCGACAGGACGGCCTTGCCGTCCTCGGAAGCCAGCGCGACCGCCCGCACGTCCTTCGACCGAACGAGTCCGTCCAGCACGCCCTGGACCTGTTCGGAAAAGAATTGCCCCAGCCGGCGATGCGAGCGCACGCCGCCGACCAGGGCGTTCATCACGGAATCGGCGGAGCTAACCACCGTCTCGCGGGCCAATTCGCACTCGTGACCGTACTCGTGCCACTGCCAGGCGGCCAGCGCCGCCAGCGCGAACAACAGTGCGGCGGAGGTGGTGAGGCGTTGCCAGGGCATGACATTTCATTGTGGCATGGAGAGTCCAGGACTCCAAGAGGCCTGCGCGCTCGGCGCGGGTCTCCCGACCCCGCCGAGCGGCCGACCGAAGGTCTCCTCTTCTTCCTGGAGACCTTCGGTCATCGGATGTGCGGGGTCAGGAGACCCGCGCACAGCGCGGGAAGTCCAAGAGGATGCTAATGGGGGTGCATTCCGTGCCGCAGCTCGAAATGGTCGCAGATGCCGTCCTTGTCTTCATCCACAAAGGCCGCCCCGCCGGGAGCGAGACCCAGGCCTGCGCCGGGACCGAAGCCACGTCCGCCGCCGCCCCATTCGGCTCCGCCGCCGAGACCGAAGCCCGGCCCGCGACTCGCGCCCGGTCCTCTCCCCGGTCCGCCCCAGCCCGCCCCACGGCCCCATCCCATGCCGGGTCCGCCCCACGGGCATCGCCCTGAGCTGGCCGGGTTGCCTGCACCAGCCGCACTCTGAGCCCAAAGCTTTGCGCGAAGCTGCTGAAGCTCCTTGGCGAGCCGATCGGTCTTCGCCCGGTCGGGCTTCTCGGCGGCTTGGGCCTCGATCAGGTCCGCCATCGTGCGGTGGATTTCCGCCCGCAAGTCGGCCTGAGCTGGGGCGCTTGCGTGTGTGTCCACCTTCTTGTCTTCCGGCGATTTGTTCGCCTTCTTGTCCTCGGCCATGCCGAGTGAAACCAGGCCGCACGACAACACGGCCATCATCACAACCGTCAATACGTGTCTCATGGTCAACTCCTTCGCGTTTTACGCGACGCTTGGCGCCCTGCAAGATTTGCACACCGCGTCGGGCCTCTGCGGCACATTCCTGCAACGCAGCGCGGGCCGTCTGCGGATCTTCATACCCCCGACCGCCTCACAGGCCCCAAAACCACCGGATCCGACGCCGCAGGACGTCTTTCCGGCGCCGATCCCAGCGGATGCCCGGCCGTGGCCTTTGGCCGGACTCGATAAAGAGAGGTGCAACTCGCGTGCCGCTTGGACGAACCTGGGACGCGATTGACGCGCCGTCTCTGGTTGCGCTATGCTGGATGTCGGATGGACCTGGCTGGTGATCGAGTAGCGGCGTGGTCGGTCCATCGCACGAGTACCCTTGTTTGCCCGGTCGGATTCCCGTCGGTGTGCCACTGCTTGACCGTCACCCCCTCGCCCTGATAGACTCGTAGCCGTGACGGAGGGTCAAAGTCCCCGGCCGTCTGGAAGGCTATGGCCCGTTCCAATAATATTGCAGCATGTCAATGTGGGACAGATTGCCAATCTGCCGTGTTATTGGCAGGTTGGCAACCGGCCCCACGTTGCAGTTCTTCTGGAACGGGCCATACTCATCTCTTGCAGGATGGTGGATATCCGATGCGCAATGCAGCGAGAGCTCCGTTGGTGGTTTCAACCCTGCACGGTTTGCTGGCGATCGCGATCGTTGGCGCCATCTTCAGAGCGACCGGGGCCGCCCCTGGGGGCGAGACGAGCGCAGCGTCCGCGAGCGCCCCGGGCTCGACCCAGACGTCCGTCGGCCCGAAAGAGCTGGGCTTCGAGGAGATCCTCTTCGTCAAACGCAAGCCCTACTCTTCGGATCACTACTACACGGACATCGACAACGGCACCAGTCCCGACCGGTTCCTTCCTGATAACGGCATCTACATCTACAATCTCCGCACCCGATCGGAGCGAGCCGTCGTGAGGGCGGCCGATCTGCCCGGCGGCAAGGGCTTCCTAGGGAAGATCAGCCTGTCGTTTGATGCCAAGAAGGTGGCCTTTGATTTCCGCCAGGATCCCAGCTCCAGTTTCCGTATCTGGGAAGTGAACACCGACGGCACGGGCTTGCGCCGGATTTCGTTCCCGCCGGCGGATGAAGCGGAGAAGGCGGCGCGGTGGCGCAAGTCCTGGCATACCGACGACATCCATCCCTGCTATCTGCCGGATGGCGACATCATCTTCTCCTCGACCCGCTGTGAGCACACGATTCTCTGCGGCGGGTCGGGCTCGCTGGTGGCCCCGAATCTGCACCGGATGCACGCCGACGGCACTCACGTCGAACAGCTCACCCGCAGCCCGGTCAGCGAATTCTGCCCGCTGGTTCTCGATGACGGCCGGGTGATGTACCACCGCTGGGAATACATCGACAAGGGGGCTCGCGTCGCCAAGACGGTCTGGTCGATGAATCCTGACGGGAGCCGGCCCCAGGAACTCTACGGATTGGCCGACGACGACACGACCATCTATATGTACCCTCAACCCATCCCCGGCAGCAGTCATCGCTTTGTGTGCGTGGGCACGTGCCACTTTCCGCAAGGAGGCTGCCTGGGAGCGATCTTGCTGGTCGACTACGGCAAGGGGGTGCGGGTACGCGGTCCCGATCCGGACCAAGCGGACTACGTCCAAGGGGACGACCGGTATCCGGTCACCAATATCACGCCCGACGTGTTCATCCAACGCCGGACGGAACCGGGGTGGCATTTCTTGACCTAAGACGGACAGTACGTGCCTGACGGGGAAGTGCGGAACGGCCATCCCTACCCGCATCCTTATCCTATCAACGACCGGGAGTTCCTGGTTTCTTACAAGGTCGATCCCTCCGCTCACTACAAGGAGGTTCCCAATGCCTATGCCCTGTACCTCATCGATACCGAGGGACGCCGGCGTTTCGTGTACGCCGACGCCAAGCTCTCTTGCTGGCATCCCCTGCCGCTGGTCGCGCGGCCCGTCCCGCCGCGAGTGCGTTCTTCCCGAGATCCACAATACGCCGCCACCAATCAGGCCCTCTGCGTCCTGACCAATATCTACCAGGGCATGGAGGGGATCGAGCGGGGAAAAGTCAAATGGCTCCGAATCAATGAGGCCCTGCCGCGTTACTGGTCCACCGGCAGGCGATGGGAGCCGTCGCTGAGCAGCTCCAGTTGGAAGGCCGCCCTGTGGCCGCGGGCGCAGTGGGGAGTCGTGCCCGTCGAAGAAGACGGCTCCGCCCACTTTCTGGTGCCGGCCAATCGCAGCATCTTCTTTCAGGCCCTCGACGAGAACTTCAGGGAAGTCCAGCGCGAGCGGACCTACGCGAATTACGCGCCCGGGGAAGTCCGTTCCTGCACGGGCTGTCACGGTCAATCCAACCGCACCGCATCGCTGGGCGGCTCCCCAACGCCACTCGCGTTGAGCCGGGCGCCGAGCAAACCCCAGCCGCAGCCGTGTGATCTTGTCGACCGTGGCGGCGACGGCCGCGCGGGCCAGGTTATTCACTACCCCACCGATATCCAGCCGATCTTCGACGCCAAATGCGTCAAATGCCACGGCCCGAAGGATCCTGCCGGGCTACTGAGGCTGACCGGCGAAGTGACCCTCTTCTACAACACTTCCTATGAGGAGCTTGCCAGGAAGGAGTTGGCCGGTCCCATCATTCCCGAATTCACCTCGTTTCTCCAGGGAGATCGGGGCAATTACAACGGCGCCTATCTGCCTCCCGGGAGCCTGGGGTGTCCCACGAGCACGCTGATTGCCGTGTTGACCGACGCCGCGCATCCAAAGAATGCCAAGGACGACCATTCCAGAATGCTCACGGAAATGGAATTGATGAGGGTGAGTCGCTGGGTGGACGCGAACTACCAGTTCTACGGCAGCTACTTCGGCCGCCACCATCCCCAATGGGTGAATCCCGATCCCGCGGTTCCCGCCTATGCTCCGGCCGATTTCCGACGCAAAGCCACGTTCGAGGAAGCAACCAGTTTCCTTGCTCCGCCTTGGCACCGATAGCCGGACGATGAATTTCGTTTGAGGGCAGAGAGGGCGTAACGAACGCAATTCAGAAAGGCAGTCCAATGCGTCGGCTGTTACCGACACAATCCCCTACGTGCTGCAAACCCATCCCTTCTGCCGGTTGCCCATTTCCCATGTCGCTCCTCATCGACGGCTACAACCTGCTCTATGTCGCCGGGATCGCCGCGCGGGGGTTCGGCATGGGGGCGCTGGCGCGCTCACGTCTGGGAGTCTTGCGATTCCTGGTCGAGTCGCTCGATCCGCTGGAGCTCGCCCGGACCACGGTCGTCTTCGATGCCCGCGGCGCCCCGCCGGGCCTGCCCCGGACGTTGGGGTACCACGGCATTACCGTCCGTTTTGCGTCGCGCAACCAAAGCGCCGACGAGTTGATCGAGGAACTGATCCGGGCGGATACTGCGCCACGGCAATTGACGGTCGTCTCCAGCGACCACCAGGTGCAGCGGGCCGCGCGGCGCCGGCACGCCCGGGCCGTGGATAGCGACGTCTGGCACGATGAAGTCCTTCGCCGCAATCGGTGCCAGATAACCCCGCACCAGCCGCCCACCAAGCCGGCGACCCCGCTGATGCCAGAGGAGGTTGCCCGTTGGCTGGAGCAGTTCGGCGGGGAGGATGTCGTCGAGCAGGTGCTCCGGGAGGAGCAAACGAGGCAGCCCCCTCCCCAGCCCGGCAAAGCCGTCGTGAAAGGCAAGGGAGTTGCGGGCAGAAGACGCCGGCGCACGGAGCCTGCCAACGATAAAGGCCACGTGCCTCTCGCGAATCCTTTTCCGCCGGGCTACGCGGAAGACCTCGAAGAATAGGGCCGCGACCCATGGTCGCATCTCCCAGAGTCTTCGAAAAGGCGTGGCTGGCGTTGTGTTGTGCGTCGCCCGCGGGTACGCTGTTGAGGAGTGAATCCGGGGTGTCTGGCCGCCGGGGCAAAGGAGGTATCCATGAGGGTCTTCAATCCCACGACCGGCGAGTCGCACTTTCGGAAAACGCGACGCCGTTTCGCCGCAGCCCGGCCAGGCACGCCCATCGAAGACTCTGGGCGTGCCACCCTACGCCGTTAACCCTTTTCCGAAATGCCAAGCCACCATGTATTTAGGGCATTTTGCATCCCAAACCTCCGAGCTTGCCAAAATGACTGTCGCTCGAAGCGGGGGCTGTCCGAACCAAAGCCTAGAAAACACGGGAAATCTGGGTAATGCAAAATCAAGA
>CAYTJV010000312.1:0-9031 GCA_964438165.1 uncultured Planctomycetaceae bacterium
GCCGGCTCGGTTGCGGGTTGCCTGGATCGGCCGGGTCATGCGGAGGTATGCGCAGGGCTGCCGTTGCCCCGGGCAGCCGTTGTGCGGCCAGCGGTCGCCGTCGATCGCCTGGGCCGTGCAGTCGGGCAGGTTGTAGTAGCCCAGCATGACGGTGTTGCCCCGGCAGCAGAGCTCCCCCGGGCGGTCGTCGGGAAGCTCCTCGCCGCTGGATAGGTCGATGATCTTCACCTCGACTCCGGGAAGGGGCCGGCCCACGGTGCCTACGCGCTTCTCGATCGGAACGTCGGTGTGAGTCATCGTCACCAGCGGCGAGGCCTCGGTTTGACCGTAGGCAATGGTGATCTCGCTGGCCCCCATGTCCTTCACGACGCGCTTCATGAGCTCGATCGGGCACGGGCTGCCGGCCATGATCCCCGTGCGCAGCGACGACGTGTTCCGCTTCTGGAAGCGGGGATGCTCCAGCTCGACGATGAACATCGTGGGCACGCCGTAAACCGCCGTGCAGCGTTCCGACTCGATCGCTTCCAGCGTGGCCCCGGCGTCGAAACTCTCGCGCGGGAAGACCATCGCCGGGCCGTGTACGGCGGCGCACATCGTGCCCAGCACGCAGCCGAAGCAATGGTACAGGGGCACCGGAATACAAATCCGGTCGTGCTCGTCGAGCCGCTGGCCCTGGCCCGCAAAAAAGGCGTTCACCAACAAGTTGCGGTGACTGAGCAGGGCGCCTTTGGGAGGGCCCGTCGTCCCGGACGTATATTGCAGGTTGATCGGGTCGCCCGGTTCGAGCTGCCGCTCGACCTCCTCCAGTTTCCCCGCGGGAACGGTCGCACCGGCGTCTTCAAGCTCCTGCCAGGTGAGCATTCCGGGACTCGCCGCGCCGCGCAGGCAAACGACGTACTGAAGGTGAGGGAATTTCGCGCCGCGGAGCCTGCCAGGCGGGAAGCTATCGAGCTTCGGGCAGACCTCGCGGAGCATTCCGGCATAGTCCGACGACTTGTACTGATCGATGAGGGCCAATCCGCGGACTTCCGATTGGGCGAGCGCATACTCAAGCTCCGCAGGGCGGTAGGCGGGATTGATCGTCACCAGGACTACGCCGATCCTTGCCGTGGCATACTGGAGAATCACCCACTCCGGCCAATTCGTACACCAAACACCGAAGTGGTCCCCGCGCCGCAAGCCGAGCGCCAGGAGTCCGCGGGCCGCGCGATCCACTGCCCGATCGACCTCCGCCCACGTCATGCGGACCCCTGCCTGGCAGAAGACCATCGCCTCGCGGGAGGCGAACCGCTGGGCCGTCTGCCGGAGCGCCGCCCCGATCGTCAGGCTGTCGACCCAGGCGCTCCACTCGAATAGCTTCTGCCCGATGATGACCATCTGATCCGCCGTCTGCGGGCTGCGGATTGCGTAGACTTCGCGCAAGTCTCCGCCGGCGTGAAACCCCGACTCCTTGCCGCTAGAGAACACCACCAGCCGGGCCGTTGGGTCGTGCTCCAGCTCGTCGATGAGCCCTTGGAGCTCGAAGATCACGGCTTCGCTGAACACGTTGTACGCCCGGCCGGAAACGTCCAAGCTGACCGTCACCACGCCTCGCGCATCGCGCGTTACACGATAGCTCTTGAGAGCGGACAGGGCCATACAGCACCCGCGTCGCACGTGAAGGCAATACGTGGGGCAGGATTCCATCGTGCCGGGCACGTTGGAAACGTGCCCCACTGCCCTTGGGAATTATTTCCCGGGCCCGAACGCGGTCAATAGGCGTGGGGTAACCGTTCACGGGGCGGATAGTAGCAGGCACACTCCACAACGCCGGTTGACGGCAGTTATGGCCGCCGGCATACTGGGGAGCGTGTCGGGGAATCTCCAAGGACAGAGGCGAAAACATGTCCGCTAGAACAGTTGGGTTTGGTTTCCTGAGTGCTTGTCTGGGCGCGTGCTTGATCTTGGTGGGTGGCGAAACGCCCCTGCACGGCGCGGCCCCTTCGCCGACGACTCCTGGTCACGGCACACGGAGTGTGCCTACTCCATCGGCCGAGCAGGCCGCGGCCCGCCGAATCCTGGAGGCCACGGGCATCCAAGGCGGCGTGATCGTTCATCTCGGCTGCGGCGACGGCAAGCTCACGGTCGCCCTGCAGGCCACCCCATCCTCGCTGGTCCACGGCCTGGACGCCGATGCCCGCAACGTCGAGGCCGCGCGGCGGCACATCCGGTCGCTCGGGCTCTACGGAAAGGTGTCGGTCGAACCGTGGATCGGAACGCGGCTCCCGTACATCGACAATCTCGTGAACCTCATCGTCGCCGAGGCCCCAGGCACCGTGTCGAGGGACGAGATGATGCGAGTGCTGGCGCCCGGGGGCGTGGCGTATCTGAAGGCCGCGTCGCAGTGGACGAAGCTGGTCAAACCCCGTCCCCCGCAAATCGACGACTGGACCCACTACCTCTACGACTCCGGCAACGGCGCCGTGTCGCACGATACAGAGGTCGGGCCGCCGCGCCATCTGCAATGGGTCTGCGAGCCCACGTGGTCGCGGCACCATGACCACATGGCCAGCCTGAGCGCCATGGTGTCGGCCCGCGGGCGGATCTTCTACATCATGGACGAGGGCCCGCGGGAGGCGATTCTTCTGCCGTCGCAGTGGGTGCTGATCGCCCGGGACGCCTTCAACGGCACGGTCCTTTGGAAACGGTCCATCCCGGAGTGGAACACGCAGCTTTGGCCGCTCAAGAGCGGGCCGAACCAACTGCCTCGCCGCTTGGTCGCGGTGGGCGATCGCGTTTATGTGACCCTCGGCATCGATGCGCCGCTGGCGGTCCTTGACGCGGCCACGGGCAAGACGCTTCGCACCTACTCGGGCACGGACCACACCGACGAGATCATCGCCTCGGAGGGGACGCTCTTCCTTCTGGTCGGCGTCGCGCCCAACCGGTGGAAAACCTACCGCCCCAAGTTCACCTACGTGTGGGACAATACGACGCGCGCCAACAACGAATGGGCCTGGGATCGCGCCGAGCGGTCGGTCGTGGCGATTGAGGCCGACTCGGGCGCGGTGCTGTGGAAGCAGAAACGTCGCGTGGCCCCCTTGACCTTGGCCGCCGACCGCCAGCGAGTGCTGTTCTACGACGGCGAGAAGGTCGTCGCCCTGGATCGCAAGAGCGGCGCCCAGCTCTGGACTTCCCAACCGGTGCTCCGTAAGGCGGCATTTCCAACCGGCTACGGGCCGACGCTCGTTGTGCACCAGGACGTGGTCCTGCTGTCGGTCGAGAACCGGTCGATGACTGCGCTGGCCGCGGCCGACGGCAAGACGCTCTGGACCGCCCCGCATCATCCCGGCGGACACGCCTCGCCCGACGACATGCTGGTGATCGACGGGCTGGTCTGGTCGGGCGCGATCGCCGCGGGTCAGAACTCGGGCGTGTTTACGGGCCGCGACCTGCGCACCGGCGAGGTGAAAAGCGAGTTCCCGCCCGACGTCAACCCCGATTGGTTCCACCACCGCTGCTATCGCAGCCGCGCGACCGACAAGTACTTCATCGCCTCGCGCACCGGGATTGAGTTCATCGACCTCAAGGCCAAACACTGGGACTACAACCACTGGGTCCGCGGCGGGTGCCTCTATGGTTTCATGCCGGCCAACGGCCTGCTCTACGCGCCGCCGCACTCCTGCGGCTGCTTCATGGAGTCGAAGTTATTCGGGTTCAACGCCTTGGCGGCCGAATCTCCCTCCCGACAGTTGCCCGCTCGAATCCCCGACGGCCAGCGCCACCAGCGCGGCCCCGCGTTTGCATCGCCTCCCCTTCATCCTTCATCTTTCATCCTTCATCCTTCCGACGAGTGGCCCACCTACCGGCACGATGCCGCGCGGAGCGGCTCGGTGATAACCTCGGTTCCCGCAGACCTGAAACGGGTCTGGCAGACCGACCTCGGCGGCAGGCTGAGCAGCGTGGTGGTGTCGGGCGGCAAGCTCTTCGTGGCCGCGGTCGATGCGCACACGGTCCATGCCCTGGATGCCGACACGGGGAAGCCCGTTTGGAGTTACACGGCCGGCGGGCGCATCGATTCGCCGCCCACGATCTACCGGGGACGGGTCCTGTTCGGCTCGGCCGACGGCTGGGTCTATTGTCTCCGTGCGGCCGACGGGCAACTGGTCTGGCGGTTTCGCGCCGCCCCGGCCGATCGCCGCATGATGGCATACGATCAACTCGAATCGGCCTGGCCCGTTTCCGGCAGCGTGCTCGTTGAGAAGGACGCGGTGTACTTCGTGGCCGGCCGCTCGGCGTTCCTCGACGGCGGATTGCGACTGGTGCGCCTCGATCCGCTGACCGGCCGCATGCTCTCCGAGACGCGAATCGACGACCGCGATCCCGAGACCGGCAAGAACCTGCAAACGAAGATGAAGGGGCAGGACTTGCCGGTGGCCCTGCCGGATATTCTTTCTTCCGACGGGCGGTCGGTGTACATGCGGGCCCAGGCGTTCGACATGCAGGGAGTGCGACGGCACATTGCGCCGTTGAAACTCGCCGCGGCCGCCGAACCGCAGAAGGACCAGAGCGGCATCGGCGACCACCTCTTCTCCCGCTCGGGCTTCCTCGACGACTCGTGGTACTGGCGGTCCTACTGGATCTTTGGCAAAGAGGTCGACAGCAACTACGGCGGATGGCTCCGGCCTGCGCACTTCGCCCCCTGCGGCAGGCTGATGGTCTTCGACGGCGCCCGCGTCTACGGTTTCGATCGCAAGCCGGAGTACATGTGCAATGCCTCGGTGCAGGAGTACTATCTGTACGGGGCGGACCGCGAGATTCGTGCCGAGGCGATCCAGCGCGTCCAAGCGGCCACGCGAAGGATCGATGCGGCGTCGCCGAGCCGCAGCGCGTCGGCGTCCGACTGGGCCGTTCGCAAGAAGTTCTCGCTCGCCGCCCAAAGCGCGGCCAACTTCCATTGGGCCCGGGGAAATCCGCCGATCCAGGCGCGGGCCATGGTCCTGGCCGGCACGACGCTCTTCGTGGCCGGTCCGCCGGACGTGCTCGATGAGGAGGAGGCCCTGCGAAACCCCGATGCCCCGGCGGTCCGTGCCAAGCTCGAAGCCCAGGCGGCTGCGCTGCGCGGCCGGCGCGGTGGGCAGATCCTGGCGATCGGGGCCGCCGACGGCAAGACCTTGGCGGCCTACGAGCTCGGCGCCATGCCCACCTTCGACGGGATGGCCGCGGCCAAAGGCCGGCTCTACTTGAGCACCGTCGACGGCAAGGTGCTTTGCCTGGGCAGCCATGGCACGCCGCTTCCCGCGGCGCCCAATGTCAAGCTCGTGCCCCTGGACACCGCCGTGAAGCCGGAGTCGTCCGAACCGGGGCCGCACGGCGGACCATCGCTCGCCGGCGATTTCGCCAAAGTGGTGCAGGCCGAAGTCACCCGATCCGACCTGGGCTACCGTCTGGTGGCGCACGGCGAGACGATGGGCTTCGCCCTGAAGAAGCTGTCCGCCCCGCCTGCGGGCAAGATCGGCTTCAAGGTGCGGATGCGATCCACGACCGATGGAGCGTTGAAGAACGGCTTTCTGGTCTTCGGCAACACCCCCGAGGACGCGCGGCTCATCAAATGCGGGTTGCGGATCGCCATGAAGAAGGCCGTCATCGTCCAAGGGCCGTTCGAGGGCGGCAAGGTCGCCGAACAGCCGTTCGGTGGCGACCAGGCCAAGGTCCACGAGATCGAGGTCACGGTCGACGCGGCATCCGGCCAGGTCACGATGAAGACGGGCCAGACCACGGTCACGGCCGCGCTCGACCGCCCCGCGAGCGGCATCTCCTTCGTCGGCGTCGGCGCCCTGAACGCCGCCGTGGATTTCAGCCCCGTCGAGGTCTCCACCCCACCTGGTCGCGTCACTCCGTGACGCGCAAGCACCAAACGGTTTCGACGCCGTAGCAAGTCAACTTTGGACGATGACGGCTCTCTCTTCCCCACCGGCCCCGTGCCGGTGGAAATGAGGTTTGGCAACTAAGCCGACGCCCAAACCCTCTGTGGTCTCCTCCCTCGCCTCGCGGCCCTGGCGGCGGGCAAAGGGCGGAAAGGAATCGGTTGGCCGCCGGTCTCTGTAGTTGCCAAACCTCGCTTCCACCGACGCGGGGTCGGTGGGGCTTTGGATCCGGTTCCTCTGGAATCGCCTGTAGTGGCCAAACCTAGTTTCCACCGACGCGGGGTCGGTGGGGCGTGGTTGAAAAGACCGAGCCACGTGTTGCGCTAGTCTTGTTTCCTGCCGAGGATCGTGTTCCGCAACCGGGCAACGTAACCGTTGGCGCGGGCCACGGCTTTCGGGTCGTCGGCGGGCATGGCGCCGAGGAACTCGTGAAGCGGCGCAGCCTTTGGGCCCAGCGCGTCGATGACGTTCACTGTAAGGATGGCGGCGTAGGCCCCGTTCGTGTCGGGCGGGGCGAGCTCGCGGAGCACGGGCAAGGCCGCGTCGAGGTCGGCCTGGCTTCCGTATTTTCCCAGGGCCCAGGCGGCGATGGCCCGCACGCTGGGTGACCGGTCGCGAAGCGCCCTGCGCAGATCGTCGCGTGCGGCCTCCACGGCGTCCGACCCGCGCACGAGAAACCCCGTCGCAGCCCAATAGCGCGCGGCGCTGTCGGCGTGCCTGATCCCCTCGCGCAACTGCGGGAGCGCCCCGGCCTGGCGCGAAGCAGCCAGTTCGGCCATGGCCAGGATGGTTTCGAGGGGATATTTCTTCGCATCGTGGGCCATCTCGTAAATCGTGCTGCCCGCCGCCCGGCTGTGCATCTCGGCTTCCGAAAGGAACCCCGCGTCGCGGATCTTCAGCGTGTGCTCGCGCAAGGCATGACGCAGCTCTCGGAGGACCTCCTGGTGCCCGGGCGAGTCCGCCAGGTTGCGGACTTCATCCCGGTCGGTCTGGAGGTCGTAAAGCTCTTCGGCGGGTTTCGGCTCCCAGAAGAACGTCTTGGGCGGGGCGAGCTTCCCGGCATCGTACAGCCGCTTCCAGACCTGAGTGGTGGGCGTCTCGAACATGTAGCTCACGTGCTGCCCGTAGATCAAATGCGGCATGTAATTGCGCACGTAGACGTAGCGCTCGTTGCGCACCGAGCGGACCATGTCGTAACGCTCGTCCATGCGCCCGCGGAAGCCGAACAGGTAGGGCTGCGGCTTGGAAAGGTGCTTGCCGAGGAAGGCGTGGCCCTGCACCCAGTCGGGCGGCTCCATCCCGACGAGGCTCAAGAGCGTCGGGGCGAGGTCCACGAAACTCACCAACCGATCGGTCGTCCCGCCCGGCGCGTAGTCCTTGGGCGCCAGGTGCCGGTATTTCTCCGGAATGCACACAATGAGCGGCACGTGGAGCCCGGAGTTGTACGGCCAGCGCTTGCTCCGCGGCATGCCCGAGCCGTGGTCGCCGTAGAAGAAGATGATCGTCTCGTCTGCAAGCCCGGCCTCTTCAAGCTCCCGGAGATGCTTGCCGGCCTGCGCGTCCATCTCGGTGATCTTGTCGTAGTACTGGGCCCAGTCGTGGCGGACCTCGGGCGTATCGGGATGATAGGCCGGGAGGCGGACCTTGGCCGGGTCGTGCTTGAGCGTGTGGGGGCGCGTGCGGATCTGGCTCTCGTGGCTGACCGTGATGTTGAAGATCGCGAAGAACGGCTGGCCCGGCTTGCGGTTGTTCCAATGGGCCCTCGGCGACGAGTCGTCCCATACGCCGCGAGGCTTCTGGAGGTTGTAGTCCTCCTTGTTGTTGTTCGTGCAATAGTAGCCCTGCTCGCGGAGGAACTGCGGGTACATCTTCATCCACGGCGGCATGGCCACCAGGCTCCGCATGTGCTCCGAGCCCGTGCTGGTAGGATAGACGCCGGAAATGATCGTCGTGCGGGCAGGGGCGCAGACCGGGGCATTGGACCAGGCATGGCGATAGCGCAGCCCCTTGGCCGCCAGCCGGTCGAGGTTGGGCGTCTGGGCGTAGGCGTCGCCATAGCAGCCCAACTGCGGCCCCGTGTCCTCGCAGGTGATCCAGAGGATGTTGGGCCGGTCGGCTGCGGTGGTTTGCGCCGGGGCCCCGGCCACCACGGCAGACGTTGCGGTCAGCACCGCCGCGAGGAACCAGGGAATGACATGCCGTGCCCGATCAACACCGGTGTTCATGGGTGGTCTCCTGTTTGAAACGTTACCATGCGGTCCAGCCGCCGTCGATGGTGAGGTTGTGTCCGGTCATGAAGCTGCTGGCGTCGCTGGCCAGGAAGACGATCGCCCCTTTGATCTCGAAGGGCTTGCCCATCCGGCCCATGGGCAGTTTGGCACACAGGCGCTGGACCATGGCCTGCGGGGCCTTGTCGCTCGGAAAGGGCCCGGGACTGAGGCAGTTCACTCGCACGCGGTCGCGGGCCCAGTACGCCGCCAGGTGGCGGGTCATGTGGATGATCCCGCCCTTGAGCGCGTGATAAGCGACCGGGCTGGCCGGGCAAACGCCCTCATAGGCGTCCGGATACGATGCCACCTGGCCGTACATCGAGCCCAGCAAAATGATGCTCGCCGGGGCGCCGCGCTGGACCGCGTGATTGCGCACGAGCCTGGCCAAGAGAAAATACCCGGTGGCGTTGGCCAACTGGCGCGTGAACTCCTCGGCTGTCACGTCGGTCCAATCGTGCGAGTTGGCTTCGTGGCTGTTGTTCACCAGCACGTCGACCTGACCGGCAAGCTCCATCGCTTCGGCGAAGCCGCGCTCGATGCTCGATGGATCGAGCTGGTCCAAGGCGATGCCGTAGTGGCGTGCCGATCCGCGTCGTGGCAGAGCTTCGGCAGCGTCGCGGGCGCGGGAAGCGTCGCGGCTGGTGAGCATCACGCAGGCCCCCGCCTCGGCCAAGGCACGCGCCATCGCGGAGCCCAAGTGCCCCGTGCCGCCGGTCACGAGCGCCACCCTGCCGGTCAGATCGAACAGGTCGTGAATCGTTGGTTCGTGATTTGCCGCTGAATTCATGGGCGGGGTCCAGAGGTGGGGTTCGGGGTTCGGGGTTCAGGGTTCGGGGTTCAGGGTTCGGGGTTCGG
>CAYTJV010000313.1:0-9026 GCA_964438165.1 uncultured Planctomycetaceae bacterium
GTTCCCACGCTCTGCGTGGGAACGTACGCGGGGGGACGCTCTGCGTCCTTCCTCGTCCGTGCCGCAGAGCGGCCGGACCGTGCGTTCCCACGCAGAGCGTGGGAACGAGGATATGCCGCACCGCCGCCCCATTTGCCGTATGATCAGGATAGGGACCGTTTCTCACCTACTTTGCTAGGACGCGGTGACCAAACAATGTTCCATTGGGACGGCGGCCTCATGCTGACGAAGGCTCGGCTGGCGGTCGATTTTCCCCGCCGACAGCCCCGGGCGTTCGTCTCCCACGCCCACGCCGACCACATGGCGCGTCACGAGTATGCCCTTTGCACGCCGGCGACATCGGCCCTTTATCAACTGCGTCTCGGGCGTCGTCCCACCCGACATATAGACTACCGTTCTCCTATTGAGTGGGGTGGATTGCGCTTAAGTGCATTTCCCGCGGGGCATTGCCTCGGCTCGGCAATGCTGCTGGCAGAAGATGGGGAGAATTCCCTCCTCTATACGGGGGATTTCAAGCTGGCTCGGTCAGCGACTGCCGAGCCCGCCGAATGCCCCCATGCGGAGATCCTCGTGACCGAAAGCACCTACGGCGATCCAAGCTACGCTTTCCCGCCTCGCGAGATCGTCCTCGAGCAACTTTGCGAACTGGTTCAGGAGACCCTCAAGTCGGGTGGGACGCCGGTTGTGGAGGCCTACGCGCTCGGGAAGGCCCAGGAGGTGACGCGGATCTTGGCCTCCGCGGGCTTCGCCGTGCTCCAACACCGTCTCATTCAGCCAATCAGCGCGATCTACGAGTCGTTTGGCGTCGCGTTGGGCCACCGGGGAATCATCCCCGAGCGGCCGGAGCCAGGGCACGTGCTCATCGTCCCGCCCAGAATCGGACGCACCAAGAACTGGGAGCGAGAGGTCCGTATTGCCGTGACCGGCTGGGCGATTGACGCCCGGACGAAATTCCGTCTCGGCGTGGACCATGCCGTTCCGCTCTCCGACCATGCCGATTACGGGGAACTGATCGAGGCGATCCAACGGGTCGCTCCGCGGCGGATCTACTGCACCCACGGCCCGGAATTGTTTGCCGATCGGCTCCGCGACCTCGGCTTCGACGCCTATCCGCTCGGCCGCCCGAGCCAACACAGGCTCTTTTGGTCCAGACTGTGGCGGGCGAATCTCCTGTAATAAACCCACCGGCTCCATCGACTATCATTCTGAACCGCGGTTCGCAACAGGTAACGGCCAGTGACCGACTGGAAGATCATCGTCGAACAGTACGGCGGGCTTGTGTGGGCCACGGCCTGCCGGCTGGTTGGCAATGGCGCAGATGCGTCGGACTGCTTCCAGGAAACCTTCTTGGAGGCCGTCAGAATATCGCGCAAGGAACCGGTGCGCGATTGGTCCGCACTGTTGCGGCATCTGGCGACAGCCCGGTCGCTCGATCTGCTGCGAGTTCGCTGCCGTCAGCGCGACCGCACCGATGCGACGACCGATCCGGATGCCACGGTCAGCCGGGAATCCGACCCCGGGCAGGAGGCGGAAGCCGGCGAGTTGGCCGAACGGTTGCGGGCGGCCTTGGCCAAATTACCGGCGCAACAGGCGGAGATTTTCTGTCTGAATTGTGTGGACCAGTTGAGTTATCGTGAAATTGGCGAGCGGCTGAAATTGACGACCAACGCCGTCGGGGTGCTGTTGCACCGCGCCCGGCAACGATTGCGAGAGCTATTGGCCAGGGTCGACGCGACGACCAACGAGGATTAATCGCCTATCCCAAAAACTTCCGAAGTCTCGAAGACTTCGGAAGTTTGCGCGGTTTTGGGATAAACACTAAGGATCAGAGGCGTGGAAGATCGGCGAGACGAACCTATCGACGATTTGTTGGAGCGTGCCACGGAGGCGCTGCGCCGAGCGCCGGTTCCCCAAGGGCCGGCGTCGGAAGCCGTGGCCCGTGTGATGGAGGCTGTTCTGGAAGCGGACATCGTTCCGCTACCTGCCAAAGAAAGGGTCGGAAACATGAGACGCATCATTAAGATCGCCGTGGCCGCAACCATTCTAGCGGCGCTGGGTCTGGTCTCTTGGATTATGGTCGGGCGCGGCTCGACCAACATCGCGCTGGCAGCCGTGGCCGAAGCGCTGGACCACCTTCGCAGCGCCACGTTCGATTTGACCGCGGAAACTAAGGGAGATCACGGCCAACCGCCTGTGACGGCGACTGGAAAGGGATTCTTCCTTGCACCGTCGAGACAGCGCACGGAGATGTCGGCTAGTTCTGGCAAGAAAATGTCGAGCATGATTATGATTGCCGACAACCAAGCGGCCAAGGGCATCATGCTCATGCCCGAGGCAAAGTTCGCCATGGCGACGGACATGGCGAAGATGCGGGAGAATATGAAGAAGTCGGCCAAGGGAGCGCCGCCCGATCTGTTCGAGACCGTGCGCCGGCTTGTCCGCGAGGGGAGCAGTGGCCCGGGCGAGAAGGCCGAGAGGCTCGGCAAGAAAGAGATCGACGGACGTGCGGCAGTCGGCTTTCGGACCCGTAGTAACATGGGTGACATGATCCTTTGGGCCGATCCTGGAACGGCCCGGCCGATGCAGATCGAGCTTACTGGCGAGATGTTCGGCGACGTTCGCCTGGCGATGAACAATTTCCGCTATGACGTGGCCTTGGACCCGTCGTTATTCAGTCTCGAGCCGCCGGCGGGCTATACGAGCCAGACGATGGAATTCACGCCGCCCGTGGAGGAAGACCTCATCAGAACATTGCGTACGCTTGCCGAGCACAGCAAGGGCGTGTTTCCGACAAAGCTCGGGATGAACAAGGAGATTATGGAGCCCCTGATGGCGGTGGTCAAACCTGGGATGGAGAAGCTCGAAGCGAAGTACGGCATTAGACCGAAGCCTGGCGAGCGACCCCCGGCTGCCATGATGGCCGATGCTATGAAGACCCTGATGCCACTCCTACAGAAACAGATGCAAGGCATCACGTTCTACATGACGCTCACGCCGGAGAACGACTCGCATTACGTGGGCGGCGGCGTGAAGTTGGGGACGCCGGACCGGCCCATCTTCTGGTATAGACCCACCGGCGCCGAGAAATACCGCGTCATCTACGCCGATCTCAGCGTCAAGGAAATGGGCGCCGACGAGGTCAAGAAGTTGCCCGGTTCGGGTGGCGCGCCGTGATGCTCTCGAAGTGCGTGGTTGCCTCCCACCGAGCCCACCACGCCCACGACTTCGTCTGAGCATGCCATCGGAGCCGCGGTCAGAAAAGAAAGCGGCGACGAGTCGCCGCACTCCAAAGGCGACTAGTCATCCTCCTCGATCAGGTCGTCGACTTCGAAGTCGCCGTCGACGGGCATCAGGAAATGGTAGCCCTTGGGGCCGCAGTGGTTTTCCAGCGCGCGGATGATCTGCTGGCACTTCGCGGGGCCATCGTACGGGCCGGCCATGAAATACGGCTTGCCGTCCTTGCCGTAAACGTACCGCTCGGTACACGCCTCGGCGCGAATGTCGCCGAAGATCATTCTCGCCGTGCGGTAATCGGGGTGCGGCGGCAGCCCGAAACCGAGCGCGTACTCGACCGCGCCTTCAACGAGCTTGCGCAAACACTCCGGCTTCAAGGGAACCGTTGTGTACTCGTCCGTGATCTTGCGGTACACACCCTGCTCATAGCCCGACTGCGGGCCGATGTTCATGAACACGTCCTTCACGCCGAGGCAATACGCATCGACCAGAAAGACGGCGAAAGCGACGGTGCCGTTGGTGAGCTGCCGGCTGATCAGCACATTGCCGATCCCTTGGTCCCAAACGTCCGTGGTCGCAAAACAGTGCAGGATCGGGGCTGCCGACGCCTGCTGGAGCTCGCCGGCGAGGCCCCGCGACTCACGGCGCGCCACCTCGCGATGCTCGGCTTTCTGCTTGGCCTTGCGTCGCTGGAGCTTTCTCTGTCGTTTCCTTGGATCGAGTGCCATAGCGGCGATTAGAGCATGAGGGCACGTCGATGGCAAGGGGGCAAGGGTGTGCGGCGTTTCCCCCTTTGGAGTGCGGCGACTCGTCGCCGCTTTCTCTTGGCGGCACGCCTCGCCACGGCCCAAAGAAAGCGGCGACAAGTCGCCGCACTCCAAAGGCGCGTCGCGGGTCTGGAAGACAGCCTTCGAACCGGCAGAGGGCCTCATCCCTCATTCTTCATCCTCCATCCTTCTCGGCCACAGCGACTCCCAGTACGCCCGGTCGGTGGCGTAGACGTCGATGCGGGCGTCGGTGGGAAGGTCTGCCGGAAGGATGCCGTAGCGTTTCATCTCTTGCGCGTATTCGTCCCGCGGGCGGAAGCCGGGCATGTCGAAACGCTTGATCTGGTCGAGCTTCGCCTTGGCGTCCTGGATGGCGGCGAGGACTTTTCGGTAATCCGCCTCGCGGGTGTCGGCAAAGATCGGCTTGCCGCACGACTCCAGTCCGCCGGCTTTCTTGGCCAGGGGAGCCAAGAGGATCAGCGATTTGTCGGGCCGGGTGAGATTGTACTGAAGATGTCGCGACCAGCGGCGGCGCACGTCATTGGGGCTCATGGCGACCCAGGGCGGCGAGCCGGTAAACGCGGTGCCCCACGAGCCGGGCCCGGTCACGTGCGAGACCGACAGCGCCAGCGGCTTGTCCCCTTGGTGACATTCGCCGCAGCGGTGCTGGAGGGCCTCCACGGCCGCCTTGGTGCTCGGCCACTCGGTATCGGAGCGGTCCAGCCGGATCGAGCGGTCGACGATCTCGAATCCGCCGACCATCCCCGTGCCCAGGGCGGCATACGTGCCGGGATAGGTCGCTCCGCTGTCGATCCAGAGCCGCAGCGTCTTTCGCTCCAAGTCGGACGGTTTGGCGTCGTAATGACTGCCGTCGGCCAGTTTCAAGAGCCGGCTGGCGGAACTGCCGATTGAGCGCGGCGGGCGGTTGCCGAAGCCATTGCGCCCGTCGGCCACAAGCTCCCGCGCGGTCATCGTATAGTAGCTGATCGAGAAGATCGGTCCGCGATCGCCGGAAAGCGACACTCCGCCGTCGCGGCGGTCCTCGTCGTGGCATTTGACGCAGTGGCGGTCGAGGATCGGCTGAATGTCGCGGGGATAATCGATCACGTCGTGTACGTCGCCGACGGGCTCGATGCGGCTTGGCCCACGGCGAACCGCGGCGAGCGTGCCCGGTTGGTGCGGCGGGGCCAACGTGCGCTGCTCGTGGCAGCCGACGCACGTGGTGGTTTCGCCCGGTAGCAGCGTATAGAAACTCTGCATCCGCTTGACCGACAGGTCGTTCGCGTCCAGGGCCACGAAGAAGAGGCTCCGCAGGGCGGGCACCTCGGCGTAGGCCGAGCCATCGGGTTCGACCGAAATCGTGCCCACGATACGCTCCAACGTAAACGTGCCCCCGTAGCTCAACGGCTCCATGCCACCGGTGTAGTTCATCGGCTTGGGCAGGGTCTCCAGCACAAGCAGCTTATTGATCTCGCCCCGCTTCACCCCCGCCATGTTCCGGCCTCGGTAGACGTCGATCAGCAGAAGCCGTCCGGTTTGCTGACGCCAGTCATCGGCCGCGGGGACGACCGGCTCGCGCGCCCGGGCCACCAGCGGCCGCGGCTCGTGGCACTCCAGTCCGGCCTGCGCGTCGGACGCGGGCAACCGGTAGATCGACTGCGTGCGGCCCGCGGCGTCCATGAGCACCAACTCGGCGCCGCTGGCCGCCAGCAGCGCGTCTTCGGAAAAAGCCCACGGATCGCGGTACTGGTAGCTCTTGCTGATTGCCCGGGCGGAGCCCGGCTCGTCGGGCCCGCTTCGCGGATCGACCAGCGTGACCACGCCGTTGTGCTCGCGCAGCCCGTGACCCGGCGAGAAGGAGGCCACCACCTTGCGCGACCCGGGAATCGGCTTGGCGTCGATGATCGTCGTGCCGGGGTGCTGGTTGCCGAAGAACACGGTCTGCCGCTGGCCGTCGGGCGCGGTGGTCCAGAGGTGATGGAACGACATCTGCTCGCGATCCACGTATTCCCAGCGGGTGTAGAGGATCTGCCCGCTGGGGAGCACCCAGGGCGTGTTGTCGTGCTCGTTGTTGCTGGAGAGGATGCGGATGTTCCGGCCGTCGGCATCGCAGCGGTGGAGCACGGCCACCTGCGTGGTGTGGCAATTCACGCGGCGATTGCAGCGCGTGGAAACGAACATGATCCCGCCGTCGGGCAGCCATACCGGCTCCACGTCGTCATACGGCCCGCCGGTCAACTGCCGCAGCCCGGACCCGTCGGCGCCGATTTCATAGAGATGATAGTGCGGACTCTTGCCCTTGCGATAAGAGAAGAGGATTCGCCTGCCGTCGTAATGGACGACCGGGTCGCGCACGCCGCCCTCTGCATCGTCGAGGAGCACTCGGACCTTCCCGGTACGTAAATTCAGCCGGCAGAGCCTGCCGCCAGACAGATAGGTCCGCCAGTTTGAGTGATCGAGCGTGTAACCGAAGTTGGCATACCAGTGCGGGTCCTCGCCCAAGCGGCGCACAGCGAAGACGATCTCGTGGACCTCGGCCATCGGTCCTTTGCGGAACTCGGCCAGGAGATCGGTTCGTTCGGCCGAAAGGCCGCGGCCAGCATCAAGTGCCAGAAAACCGGCTACCAAGGCCAGGGCGACCAACTTTGGAGTGCGGCGACTTGTCGCCGCTTTCTTTTGGCGGTACACATCGCCACGATCCAAAAAGAAAGCGGCGACGAGTCGCCGCACTCCAAAGGCGCGTACCAGTGGCATCGCAAGGGGCCCTTTTGGGGGGAGATTGACCTCAGGGGGCAGACGTAGTGTACTCCAACCGAAGATGGCAAACAAATGACTTGGACGGCCAGAAAGCCCTGTTGGCGACCGCGCTGGCGGGTACTATAATTAAATGACTGACCAGTCCGTCACTTAACTGGCGAACCATGAAGACCGCAACAAAACGTGGGCCGGGCCGGCCCGTGAACCACGAAATTCGCTCCCGCCGCCAAGAGGAGATCCTCGACGCGGCGGCGAAGTTGTTTGCCGCGAACGGCTACTCGGAGGCGAACATTCAGGAGCTAGCCGACCTCTTGCAGGTGGGCAAGGGGACGATTTACCGCTACTTCCCCACCAAACAGGAGTTGTTCCTGGCGGCGGTCGATCGCCTGATGAAACGCCTCTCCGAGGCCATTGATCGGTGTATCGAAGCGATCGAGGATCCCGTGGACCAGATCGCCGGGGCGATGAAGACGTACCTGACGTTCGTCGCCGAGCACCCGGAGATCGCGGAGTTGTTGATCCAGGAGCGGGCCCAATTCAAGGATCGCAAGAAGCCGACGTATTTCGTCTATCGCGATGCCCACACCGAGCGCCGGCGAGAGCTGATCGGGGCGGTGATTGCCGAGGGCCGGGTGCGCGACGTGCCGGTCGACCGCATCGGCGACGTGATCGGCGACTTGCTCTACGGCACGATGTTTACGAACTACTTTGCGGGCCGCGATCGTTCGCCGGCCGAACAGGCCGAGGATCTGCTCGACATCGCGTTTTACGGCATCCTTTCCGATTCCGAGCGGAGCCGCCGCAGGGGAAATCAGGCATGACACTCAGCAACAAGCGGAGAACCTTGTGGTTCGTTGCCGGCCTGCTGGCCGTGCTGGCGGCGGGCGCCGTCCTCGGCGGCCTGGGCTCGACGTCGCACGGCGACCAGCCGAAGGCCGAGTCTGGCGAAAAGGCCGTGGCGGACGAGCCGATCGCGGTGCCGGTGACCCTTGCGCCCATCGTCCAGCGCAAAGTGCAGCGATCGGTCCAGGTCGTCGGCACGTTCTCCGGCTACGACGAAGTGACGGTGATGGCCGAGGTCTCCGGCCGGGTTGCCAAGGTCTTGCACGAAGTCGGCGACGTGGTCCGCCCGG
This sequence comes from uncultured Planctomycetaceae bacterium, assembly GCA_964438165.1. Taxonomy (GTDB): domain Bacteria; phylum Planctomycetota; class Planctomycetia; order Pirellulales; family Thermoguttaceae; genus CALFBP01. Next base: position 7,892 of record CAYTJV010000313.1, read on the forward strand.
GCGACGTGCTCCTGGAAATCGATCCGACCGACTACGAGTTGGCCGTGGAGGAGACCCGCCGGGTGTTGGAATTGGAGGCGGCGCGGGTCGGGATCTCCCCGCCTCCCGAGGCGGACTTTCAGGCGGAGAAAATCCTCGCCAGGATCAGAAACGAGTTCGACGTCAACAAACTGCCCACCGTGCTCCGCGCCAAGGAGCAGGAGGACAACGCAAGAAGCCGGCTGGAGCGGGCCAAGCCGCTCCGCGAGAGCCGCACGCTGACCGAGGAAGAGTACGAACAGCGTTCGACCGACTACCAGGTGGCGCTCTCGTCCCGGATCCAGGCCCAAATGGACGCCCAGGCGGTCCTGGCCGGGATCAAGTATAAGCTGGTGCTCCTGAAGATCGCCGAGCGGAAGCTGAAGCACGCCAAGGTCGTGGTCCCCACGCCGACCAGGCGGGAAGGCATGCCGCCGGACGTGCAGTACGCCGTCGCCGAGCGCAAGGTGACCGAAGGAGAGATGGTCAAGGACTCCCAAGGCAGTTCCACGGCCGCCTTCGAGCTGGTCATGGACAAAGTCCTCAAGCTTATCGCAACGGTGCCGGAGCGCTACGTCGGCCAGGTGCGGCTGGGCCAGAAGGCCGAGGTCCGCGTCGAGGCCTATCCCGGCCGCGTGTTTCCAGGCGGGCTCAACCGCGTCAATCCCATGGTCGATCGCACCAGCCGCACCTTCGAGGTGGAAGTGCGGGTGGAGAATCCAAAACGCGAGTTGAAGGCGGGCGGGTTCGCCAAGGTCGACATCCTCACCCACGAGGATCCGCAGGCCTGGACCGTGCCCATCGAAGCGGTGGTCTCCTTTGTGGGTTCGACGAAAGTTCTCGTCATCCGCGACGGCAAGGCCCATGCCGTGCTGGTGACGCCCGGGCTGGAAGGTCAAGGCTGGATCGAGATCGTCCGCTCCGCCAGCCCCGAGCTCCGCCTCGAAGACCAGGTGATCACCAGCGGCCTGGAGAAGCTGGCCGAAGGAGTGCCGGTCCGGGTGAAAGAAACGGGCGAGAGTGCAAAGTGAGAAGTGTAAAGTGCAAATCAAGAATCAACGCCCCCCGCCAGCTTGCGGGCTGTCGGGTTAAGTTTTTGGCGGCTTCATGAAAGAGG
>CAYTJV010000314.1:0-8998 GCA_964438165.1 uncultured Planctomycetaceae bacterium
CGGTCACGATCCGGGCCAAGGCCAAAATCGAGGAGCTTGCCCACGGCCGCCACCGGATCGTCGTCACCGGGATCCCCTATCAGCAGACCGGCGACAACATCGAGCAGCGGATCGCCGATCTGGTGAACGACGGCCGCATCGAGGGCATTTCCGGCATCCGCAACGAAAGCGACTTGAAGGAGCCGGTCCGCCTGGTGGTGGAGCTGAAGCGCGACGCCGATCCGGAGATCGTGCTCAATCAGCTCTACCAGTTCTCGCCGCTCCAGGACAGTTTTTCGCTGAATTTTCTGGCCCTGGTGGACGGCAAGCCGCGGGTCCTCTCGCTGAAGGCGATTCTGGAGGAATTCCTGCGGCAGCGGGCGAACGTGATCCGCCGGCGGACCCAGTTCCTATTGTCCAGGGCCCGGCAGCGTAAGCACACGGTCGAAGGGCTCTTGGTGGCCCTGGTAAATATCGACGAGGTGATCCGCGTGATCCGCTCCTCGGCCAGCCAGGCCGAGGCCAAGCAGCGCTTGACGCACGTTGCCTGCCCGGCCGCGATGTTCGAGCGGGCCCTCGGCGCCGAGGGGTTCGCGGCGATCGTCGCCGAGCGCGGCAAGCTGGAGAGCTACCCGCTCACGCCGGTCCAGTGCGACGCGATCCTCCGCATGACCCTCGGACAACTCGTCAACTTGGAGCAGGAAAAGCTGGCCGGCGAGCACTGCAAGCTCATGGCCGACATCGGCGAGTTCAACCGCATCCTCTCCGATCAGAAGAACATCGATCAGATCATCCGCGACGACCTGAGGGATATCAAACGCAAACACGCCGACCCGCGGCGGACCGAGATCAGCGGCGAAGAAATCGGCGACATCGACCTGGAAGACCTCATCGTCGAAGAGACGATGGTGGTTTCGATCTCCTCGAACGGCTACATCAAGCGCACGCCGATCACGGCCTACCGCGCCCAGCACCGCGGCGGCAAGGGGCTCACCGGGGCCAAGACCGACGAGGAGGACCCGATCCAGAACCTCTTCGTGTGCAGCACGCACGACTACATGCTGTTCTTCACCAACCAGGGGAAGGTCTACTGGCACAAAGTGTACGGCATTCCCGAGCTCGGGCGCGACCGCCGCGGCCGGGCGATCGTGAACCTGCTGAACCTTGCCGAAGGGGAGCAGATCGCCGACTGCCGCGCGGTCCGCGACTTCGACAAGCCGGACCACTATCTCGTGATGGCCACCCGCCGCGGCCTGGTCAAGAAGACCGAGTTGGAGGCCTACAGCCGGCCCAAGCGGTATGGAATCATCGCCATCAAGCTCCGCGAAGGCGACGAGCTGGTCGACGTGGTGGTTGCCAAGCCGGGCGACGAATTGGTGCTGGCCACGTCGCGCGGGCTGGCAATTCGTTTCCGCCAGTCCGACGCCCGGCCCATGGGCCGCAACTCCAGCGGCGTGAAGGGCATTCGACTCCGCGGCGACGACACCGTGGTCGGCATGGTCGTGGCCGATCCCGAGGCATGTATGTTGACCGTCTGCGCCAACGGCTACGGCAAGCGCACGCCCTTCGGCCCCAACCTGGGGCCGGAGGCCGACGGCGAGGCGCCGCCGGACGACCGCGAGGAGAACGGCGAGGACGAAACCGGGCCGGAGGCCGCCGAATCCGAGGCCGAATCGGAAGAGGGCGAGAACAACGGCGACCATTCCTCGCAGCGCTCGTACCGCACGCAAAACCGCGGCGGCAAGGGGCTGCACGACATCAAGACCACCGATCGCAACGGCCCGGTCATCGGCATCGTCCGCGTGCGCGACGACGACGAGCTGATGATGATCACCGCCCGCGGCAAGATCCAGCGGCTCTCGGTCAACGACATCAGCATCATCGGCCGCAACACTCAGGGAGTGCGGATCATGAGCCTCGACGAAGGCGACACCGTGGTCGCCGCCAAGCGCGTCCCCCGCGAGGAAGAAGGCGGGGCCGAGGGGTAAACGGCCGTAGGTTGGGTCTCCGACCCGACCGGCGTTGTTTCGCCCGCACGGCAACAAGAAGATGATCAGATCTGTTTGGGGCCCTGCGAATATGCGTTTGTCGCTACAAGAAGCGGTCGGGCCGGAGACCCAACCTACGGTGAGGCGCTGTCATGTCGACTACGCCGGTCTTTCGGCCGTTTGACCCCGACGGGCCTGTGCGGGTCTATGTGCGGCATCTCCCGCACTGGCGGCAGCCGGGAGCGACATATTTCGTCACGTTTCGTCAGGACGATTCGATTCCGCAGTCCGTGCTCGCCGAATGGGTCGATATCAGGAGTCGCTGGTTCGAGGCTCACGGACTGGATCCGAACTGGCTGAAGACGGATTCCGACCGATTCGCCGCCGCATACCAGCGGATCCCGGCGGGCGTGCGGCGAGCCTTCGAGCGCGAGCAGGCGTGAATGCTGCACGAAGAACTGGATCGCTGTCATGGGAGTTGCGTGTTGCGCAATCCGGAACCGCAACAGATTGTCACGGAGTCCTTGTCGTTCTTTCATGGTCAGCGATTGTGGCTGGGCGATAGCGTGATCATGCCAAACCACGTGCATGCGATTGTGCAGCCTTGGGACGGCTGGGAGTTAGAGGACCTGCTGGGGTCGATCAAGAAGTGGACCGCGCGATTGATTGGAGTCTGGCTGGCAGAAGAGCCGGCAGAGGTCGGGTCGGAGACCCAACCTACGAGGGCGCACAATCGGCCTCGCTTTTGGCAGCAGGAATCGTATGATCGAATCATCCGCGATCAAGAAGAACTGATCGCGTTTCGCCGCTATATCGCCCGCAACCCCGAAGTCGCCGGTCTCCGTCCCGGCGAATTCGTCTATACCCGTGCCGAATGGCTTGATGCGTACGCGCCCCTGTAGGTTGGGTCTCCGACCCGACCAATCCGACGAATCCAGCCATCCTCGCGGCCTACTTCTCGACGGGCAGCGGAAGCTCTTGTGGTGCAACATCCTTCACGCTCAGATCGCCGTAAACCACGCGGTAGGTCTTGGCGCCTTTCAGCTTGTACCAGCACACGATGCGGTCTTTGTCGCCGAGCTTGACCCCTTTGCCCAGGTATCGGAAGCTGTCTTTGACCGTGCTGTCGGGATCCCAAGCGAAAAAGACCAAAACGGGCGCATTAGTTACCGTTCCAAAACGCCAGCTATAGCGCATGTCTGTGTCTAGAAGCTTTCGCTCAGCGGGGGTCTGATCCTTTACCGGCTTCTTGAGGACACGGTCGATTTTGCTCAGCAGGTTCCACGGTTCTGGAAATGCCTGGTCGGGGAACATCTTATCATTGAAGTCCGCGAGAATACCGAGGTATTCGATCATCTCTTTTTCGCTTATGCGGTCGCGCGTCTTGACCTCGACGGCGTAACCCTCGGGCGGTTCGAGCCGGAAAAGCGAATCATCGAGCACGGCATCGCAACGAATGTCTTGCTCTCCCCCGCCCATCGCATGATGCGACCATGCGTCCCCGGGCAAGTTGTTCCGCGCGGGGTCGCGCTCGTGATCATAGATATCGGCGCCGGGCTGATATATAGCGACAAGTTGCTTGCTCTTTGCGTCGATCCAGAAGTCGAGGCTCCAATCGCGTTCGTTATTCTGGTCTCGATACGCGCACCGAAAAACGTTGATCTCCCCAGTCGCTGTCTTTCGCTTTTCCACCCACTGCAAGTTGGGCGCGTTTAGGTTCCCTCGAGCGAAAGCAAACGGTCCTAGATCGCCAGGATAAGGTGTGGTTTCCGCTAGCGTTGCTTTCTTCTGGTCTGGGGAATAGGTTAACGTGCGTCCACCGATCCGGTCCGCGATTTCCACAGTCCTAACCTTACCGTTTTTGTCCAGCCTTACCTCACGGTACAAGCCGGGTGCCCTGTATGCACATTCAACGACTTCGGTATTAACCCAGGTGTTTTTTCCATCTTTGCTGCTGATATGCTCATAGAATACCCTCTTCCACGTGATGGTCTTGGCCTTCTCGATTTGCTTCACGGTTTGGGCAAACGCTCCCCTGTCTGGCGCATCCGTGGTCCATCGCGACACACCCAGCCATACGCAGACCACAACGGCTGCGGCTCCGGCGAATATGACGGCTCGAGTCATGATCCTTCTCCTTCTTGCTAGTGCGTTGATCCGTTGTGGATTGGCCATGAGCGATTGCCACTGCTCCCGCAGGCGGAGGACGGCCTCGGGCCTCGGCTCGGGCCACTGGGCTTCTGCAAGCAGGCGATCCAGGGAGTCTGGCTCGCGATTGAGTTGTTCCGGTTGCCAGTCCATCTCACTTCTCCGTCAGATAAGGCGCCAATTCCTCGCGAAGGCGGGCCCGCGCGTAGTGGAGGTTGGCGTGTACGTTGGGCTCGCTGATCCCCAGCACCTCGGCCACTTCGCGCGGCCGCATTTGCTCGTAGGCGGTCAACACCAGCACTTCCCGTTGCCGGGGCGGCAGGGCGGAAACCCGTCGTGCGATCAGGTCCCGCAATTCGCCGGCCATTGTCGCCGCCGGTGGCTCCTCGCCGCGCGGATCGGCCAACTCGTCGGTCAACTCGCCTGCACAGCGGTGGCGAGCCGCCGCGGCCAACTGATCGCGAAAGGCGCTGATTACGATCCGGAAAAACCACGTGCGGAACTGCGACTCGCCGCGGAATGAGTCCGCGGCGCGGGCCGCCCGGTATAATGCTTCCTGCACGACCTCTTCCGCCGTTTCCTGGCATCCGGTCAGGCACAGGGCAAACCGCAACGCCTTGGACAGATCCTCCGCCACAAGCCGGTCGAGCAGGCCCTGGTTGTCGGCTCGTGCCATCGAGGTGTTTCTCTTCGTGGCGGTTGACGCTCGCGTCTCTGTCATGTTAGACGCGAAATCCCCGAGAAACTTAAAGACGCCGAAAGAAGAATCAAGAAAGCTTCGTGCCACAACAGGGGGGCAGCGATGGATCACAGTCGTGCGGTCGGGCGTGCGTCGGGGAAGGCCGCCGATTTTGGAGTGCGGCGACTTGTCGCCGCTTTGGACTTGACCGAAACCAACTGGTGTGGTGAGCGGCCGTTGGCGCTGCCGCCCAAAAAAGAAAGCGGCGACGAGTCGCCGCACTCCAAAGGCCCGTTGGAGTCCGGTTATCATTCCGCATTCATCTTTCATCCTTCATCTTTCATCTTTCATCCTTCGTCTCCCCCCTCGCCACGCACGCGGCCAGCACCAGGTCGCCGGTCACGTTGAGCACGGTGCGGCACATGTCGAGGATGCGGTCGATGCCCAGGATGATGGCGACCGACTCGCCAGGCACGCCGATCGAGTGGAGCACGACGATGATCATCGGGATCGAGCCGCCGGGCACGCCGGCGGTGCCCACGCCGCCCAAGACGGCCATGAGCACGACCATCACTTGCTGCGGCACGGTGAGCGCGGCCCCGAACACCTGGGCCAGGAAGAGCACCACCACGCCTTCGTAGAGCGCGGTGCCGTTCTGATTGCCGGTGGCGCCGATCGTAAGCACGAACCGCGATACGGCGGGCGGCAGCCGCAGTTTCTCGTCGGCTACGTGCAGGGCCGTGGGCAGGGTGGCATTCGAGCTGGACGTGCCGAAGGCGGTGAGCATCGCGTCGGAGATGTTGCGGAAGAACGCCCAAGGGCTGCGGCGGGCGACGAGGACCAGGAAAACCGGGTACACGATCATCAGTTGCAGGGCGAAACCGGCTAGCGCCGTGCCCACGAACCACGCCAAGGTTACGAGGAGCTCCCCGCCCAGTCGGGCCGTCATGGCGAACACCAGGCAGGCCACGCCGTATGGGGCCAGCCGCATCGCCAGGTCGATGACGGTCATCGAAACGGCAAACAATCCCTCCAGCACGCGGACCAGCGTCGCCGCGCGATCGCCCGCCAGCCCGATCGCCACCCCCATCACCAGCGCGAAGAACATCACGGCCAGCATCCCGTTCCCTTTGGACGAGCCGTCCAGCGCGCCGACCATCTCTTGGAGCGGATTTTCGGGAATGATGTCCAGCAGGATGTCCTTGAGCGGCTTCGCGCGGCGGGCCTGGTCGATCTTCTCCGCCGCCCCAGAGGAATACTGCGCGGCCAGGGCTTCCTTCTTCTGTGCGGCCAATCGCTCCCCGGGCCGGATGGCGTTCACCAACACCACGCCGATCGCCACGGCGATGGACGACAAGAGCACGGTCCAAAGCAGCGTGCGCAAGCCCACCCGGCCCAAATGCCGAACGTCGCCCAGCTCGACCACCGCCAACGCCAGGGCCGAGACGACCAGCGGCACGACGACCATCAGCACGAGCCGCAAGAAGACGCGGCCTAGCGGGTCGGCCACGTTGGACGCCACCCAATCGAGCCGGTCGTCAACGCCGTTGGCATCGCTGTCCCGGGCATCCGCAGCGGGCGAGACGGGGAGCGAAAAGTACGCGTGCGTCCCAACGCCGAGCACGCTCCCCACCGCCAATCCGATGAGGATCTTCAGATAAAGGGGCATCGCACGGGTCGCCCCCGGACCGGCGGAGGCTTGACCGGAAGGCAGACTTTCTGCACCGATCCTGGTTGCGTCACCGGAACTCATGATACGATACCGGGGTTAAAGTTCTCGTTCATGGTACGATCCCTTGCACGCGGAGGAAAGGTCATGAAAGCTCGCGGGTTACGTTCCGTCCTCGGGGCAGCGGTGGTGCTCATCGCGGTCGGCAGTTTGGCTTGGGCACAGCCGCCCAAGGGCCCCGCAGCGAAGAAGCCGGCATTCAAGCTGCCGGAAACGGTGGTCGTGGAAAAGGACGTGGAGTACGGCAAGGCGGGCGAGCGGTCGCTGAAGCTCGATATCGTCCGCCCGCGAAAGCCCAGCGAGAAACCCCTGCCGGTGATCGCGTTCGTCCACGGCGGGGGGTGGCGGGGCGGCGACAAGTCGGCCGGGCTCTTCAACGTGCTCGGTTTGGCGGCCAGCGGGAATTACTTCGGCGTCTCGGTCGGCTACCGCCTCAGCGGCGAGGCCATCTGGCCGGCCCAGATCCACGACTGCAAGGCCGCCATCCGCTGGCTCAAGGCCAACGCCAAGAAGTTCAACATCGACCCGGAGAAAATCGGCGTTTGGGGCGGCTCGGCCGGCGGACACCTCGTGAGTCTGCTGGGCACCTCCGGCGACGTGAAGGATCTGGAGGGCGATTGCGGCTCGCCGGGCCAGTCGAGCCGGGTGGCCTGCGTGGTCGATTTTTGCGGGCCGAGCGATTTCCTCGCCGCCGCCAAGTTCCAGCGCAAGGGCATGCCGTCGCCCGTCCGGGCCGACTCGCCGGAGTCGTTGCTGTTCGGCGGCCCGCTCGAGGAGAAAAAACAGTCCGCCCGAGAGGCCTCACCGGTCACGTACGTCACGTCCGACGATCCGCCGTTCCTGATCGTCCATGGCACCGCCGATCCGATCGTGCCGATCCAGCAAGCGGAGTTGCTCCAGGCCGGACTCAAGAAAGCGGGCGCCAGTGTGGCGTTTCTGAAAATCCAGGGCGGCGGCCACGGCATCGGCGGCCCGGAAGTGACCAAGCGCGTGCGGGCCTTCCTCGACAAGCACCTCCGCGGCATCGACGCCACGATCGAGGACGAGACAATCCAAGCCCCGCCGGCGCTGTTTGGCCCGAAGGGAGCAGCGAAGAAATAGAGGGGAGACGATGGGGAATGTGGGGAACGCACATCTTCTCCGCCTCCCCGTGTCTTCTCTGGGCCTCCCGTTCTTGACGGGGGTGGAAATCGTCCCGTGCGGGGGTATGATTGTTTGGGGGGTCAAGAAGGCCCATCCGTGGATTGAACCGATGGGTATAGAACCGATGAAGAAAGCCCTTCCAGAGGATCTCCGCCATGAACCGAACGATTGAAGCCATGTTTGATGGAGAAGTGCTGCGTCCCGCCGAGCCGATCCCGTTGGAGCCCAACACCCGCGTGCGGATCACGGTCGAGCCCATTTCGCCGGAAGCGGCTGAACCTGCATCCTTCTTGGAGACGGCCCGCTCGTTGAACCTCCAAGGGCCGCCCGATTGGTCGGCGAACCTCGATAAGTACCTCTATGGCGAGGCTTACGGCGATGAGGAGTGAGGTGTTTCTCGACTCTTCCTACGCCATCGCGCTGTCCGCGGCGAACGACGAGCACCATCGCCGAGCGCTCGATCTTGCGGACCGTCTGGAGACTGCGCGAACGCGGTTCGTGACAACCCACGCCGTTTTGCTTGAAATCGGAAACACGCTGGCCAAGGCGCGTTACCGACGGGCCGCTGTAGCGCTGCTGCGGTCCCTTGGTGCGGACCGTCACGTGGAAATCGTTGCCCTGACTCCCGAGCTGTTCTCCAGAGGTTTCCGATTGTACGCTGACAGAATGGACAAGCAGTGGGGACTCACCGACTGCATTTCGTTCGCCGTGATGCAGGAACGCGGTATCACAGAGGCCCTCACGGCCGATGAGCATTTCCGGCAGGCAGGCTTCGTGGCGTTGCTTGGCGACGTGCCCCAATGACCCGCGGCTGCGCGGCATGACGACATCCCGCGGCCTGCGAACCGAGGGAGAGGAGGTCGAGCCGTGAAGATGGTTCGGGTAGAGCAATCGGCGACGGCTGATGAGTTGTTCGATCAAGCCGCGGGCGAGCCCGTATTGTTGCGAGCGCCAAGCGGTCGGGCCTTTGTTCTTGTCGAGGTCGACCGGGACGATGCCGAAACGCTCGCGCTCGCCGACAATGCCAAGTTCAACGACATCCTCAATCGGTCCCGCGCAAGGGCGCGGCGCGAGGGCTGGTTGAGCACGGAGCAAGTCCGGCGGCAACTCGGCATCGAATAGGGCAGCGGGCACCTTGGGCAGGGACGGTTGCCGTCTACTGTTCTTGGGCTTTGCGAGTTGACTCAAACCAATCCAAGAACTTCCGTTTCTCGCCCCAGAAATCGGCCACTTTCGCGCTCTTGCCGCGAACCGTGAAAGTGTATTGCGGAAGGCACGTATGGCTCATTCCAATAGTTTTGCGACAACCGAGACGAAAAAGACACCGCTTTC
>CAYTJV010000315.1:0-8992 GCA_964438165.1 uncultured Planctomycetaceae bacterium
CCGCTTGGCCCTTTACCGCCCGTTTGGTAGAACCGGGGCCGGTTGCCCGATCGGCCCACTCGGATGGCTTCTTTTGACGACTCCAAGCAAGCGGCCGTGCGAGTATGGAAACGCGATCCCTTAGGAAGAAGACCCTGTTCATTCTCGTCAACAACGCCGGCGCGATGTTTCTGGCCGGCACGGCCGACACCCCGATGAAACGATTCGACCTGATGCACGCCGTCAACTTCCTGGATGAATAAGGTGCCAAGATGAAAGAAATCTTCATCGTCAGCGAGAACCGTCCCAACATGGTCGCCGAGATCACCGAGGCCCTGGCCGAGGCCGGCGTGAACATCGAGTTCCTCTCGGCGGAGATCATCGGCGGCTCGCGGGTGGCGATCCTCACCGTCGATCACTACGACGAGGCGCTGCGGGCGCTGGCCAAGACGCCCTACCAGGCCATCAGCGAAGACGCCATCCTGATCCAACTCGACGACAAGCCGGGCGAGCTGGCCCGAATCACGCGGCGCTTCGCGGACGCGGGCATCGAGCTGCGGAGCATCCGTATCCTCCGCTACGAGGGCGGCACAGGCATCTTCGCCGTGGCCGCCGACCGAACTGAAGAAGCAGCGGAGCTCTTGAAGGACGTGACCATCTCGCGGCAGTGAACACCGTGTGAGAGACTCGAGGACCGAGACCGCGGCGCCGGTCCCCCGCTTCGTCGGTAATATCCGCCTTTCTTGACACTGAGTCACGGCAACTCGCTTGTGAGCGCCTGGGATGTCGCTCGTCTGTTCAAGTCCGCGATGTGTCTCGCGAGGCGGTATTCGACCGGGACGTGATGCGTTTTCATCGCCGCGGCGAAGTTGCGGCTGTTGTCCGGCGAAACGCCTGTGGCGTCTTTACGTCGCTGGAGGCGCGCCGGGTCGAGCAGCCGCTCGGCCGCTCGAATCGGCGACTCCTTGGATACCGGCCCGGCGTGGAGCAATTTCTTCAGTTCTGCGATAATGGGCCCTAATCCGGGGTTCTTCGCCAGGTTCTTCGATTCCCGCGGGTCGGCCCGCAGGTCATAGAGTTCCACGCCACGGCGGCCATAATCCCATTCGGTATAGCACCATCGCTCCGTGCGCACCGAACGGCCGAGCCAGTCTTCGCGGGCCACCAGCGTGTAGGCCGGCTTATCCCAAGGGGCGGTTGGGTTCTCCAGAAGTGGGACAAGGGTCTTGCCTTCCAGCCCGGGCGGCATGGTTAGGCCGCACAACTGGACGAGCGTGGGATAGATGTCGAGGAATTCTACGGTGCGCGGGCAGCCCTGACCGGCCGTCTTCTTCCGCGGATCGACGATGACCAACGGCACGCGGGCTGACACGTCGAACAGGGTACCCTTGGCCCACATCCCTTTCTCGCCCAGGTGCCAGCCGTGGTCGCCCCACAGCACGATCACGGTGTTGTCGCGCAGGCCGAGCCGCTGCAGCGCGTCGAGCACGCGGCCCAGTTGCTCGTCCACGAAGCTGATGCAAGCATAGTAGGCAGCGATGGCTTGCCGCGCCTTCTCCGGCGTCGGGCGGTCCTCGTAGAACAGGTCGAGGTTGTAACGCAGCGCATAGCGCGGCACGGAGTCTTCGGCCGTGGGCGTCGGGGCGAAGTCTTCGGGCAGGGGCATCTTTTCAGGCGGATAGAGGTCGAAGAACCGCTGGGGGGCCACCAGCGGCACATGCGGCTTGTAGAAGCCCACGCCCAGGAAGAACGGCTTGCCCGACCGCGCCCATTGCTCCAGCAATTGCACTGCCTGCCCGGCGTTCTTCACGTCAGCGGGCCATTCGTAGTCCTTGGTCTTCGTTTCTGCGTCGATCTGCTCGTTGGCGGGACGGAAGACGTTCGCCCACGTCCGCAGCATTTCCACCCAGGTCGTCGGCGGCGGGGTGAGCGTGCGGTAGGGTTCCCAACGGGTCAGATCTGCGATCATCTTGCGATGAATCTCCTGTTCTTTGCGAACGGCTTCCTCTCCGGCCGACCACGGCTTCGGCTCCGGGTAGTGGAAGATCTTCCCCAACAACTGCACCTCGTAGCCGCTCTGGCGGAAATGCTGCGGCAGCGTGACCCAATCCTGCCCCAGCAGTGCCGGCCGCGCAAAGTCGATGGTTTCGGTGGTCGTGGGATACCGCCCCAGCAGCAGCGAGACTCGGGTCGGATTGCACAACGGAAACTGGCAATACGCACGGTCGAACCGGATGCCGCTGCGGGCGAGGCGGTCGAGGTTGGGCGTCTTGGCGACCGAATCGCCGTAACAGCCAATCCGCGTATTGAGGTCGTCCACGGCAATGAAGAGCACGTTCGGCCGCCGGGGCGCATCCGTCGCTTTGGAGGAACCTGTGCCGGCCAGGAGGATCGCGGCGAAACAAATGGTAAGGAGGAAAATGCGTTTCATCGGTGGTTTCTTCTTTCGTTCATGCTTTCTTTTCCGGTTTGCCGCCATCATGCCCGACGGACTGCCAACCGAATGTCGTACCGGAAACTGTCCCCTGGGCTGCCGACCTCGAACCGCACGGCCGTTACCGCCGCGCCCCCGCAATTCCTCTGCCTCGCGCGTAGACCGACAACCGCTTGGCTCTTGGCACAACCATCCCATACCTCCGCAGGAGCTTGAGCTGGTGCGAAAGGTGGGGCGAAGCCAGCCGCACGGATCAACAGGATCGCGAGCATCAGGCAGGATCGGCGTCGCGGATTCATCGTTCGTTCGGCAGGAGGGCAAGGGGCAGGTGGGAGTGAGGCTTCTGGGGGCCCCGCCGGTATTGTACCATGAGAGGGACCAGCCTCGCCACAACGCCCACTCTCCGGGGAGCCGATTGTCTCTCCTTCCGCATTCGCGCATAATAAGGACCATGCGATACCACGGCATGGTCATCCGGCCCCCCAGCGAGGCGGACAGCTATATTCTGCAGGTCACCTACGGTTGTTCTCACAACCGCTGCACGTTTTGCGGCACCTACGTGGAAAAGCCTTTCCGGGCCCGTCCGATCGAAGAGGTGCTGGAAGACGTCGCCCTGGCTCACCAGCGGTTTCCCGACACGCGTCGCGTGTTTCTGGCGGACGGAAACGCGCTCGTGCTGGACACCCCGCGGCTGGTCACTATTCTTGACGCGCTGGACTCCGGGTTCCCCTTGCTGAGGCGCGTGGGAATCTACGCCAACGCTCGCGATATCCTCGACAAGAGCGACGCCGATCTTGCCATGCTGCGCGAGCGCAAGCTGGAGATCATCTACTTGGGCCTGGAAAGCGGAAGCGACGAAGTGCTCCGCCGCGTCGGCAAAGGCGCGACGGGAGCCGGCATGGTGGAGGCCGTGCAGAAGGCGAAACACGCCGGACTACGAGTCTCGGTCATCGCCCTTTTGGGGCTCGGCGGCGTGGAGCTCTCGGCTCAGCATGCCGAGGAAACGGGCCGCGTGGTCAGTGCGATGGACCCGGAGTATTTCTCCATACTCACCTTGATGCTCGTTCCCGGGACCGAACTGTACCGGCAGTGGCGTTCCGGCACGTTCGATCTCCCAGAGCCTGCGGAGCTGCTCGGCGAGCTGCGCCGGACCCTGTCGCATTTGAACGGCCTTTCCCGCTGTGTTTTCCGGACCAATCACGCCTCCAACTACCTGCCGCTGGCGGGAACGCTCGCGCGCGACAAAGCCCGCCTGCTGGCCGCCATCGATGAGGCGCAGACGCGAGGAACCTCCGCGCTTCGGCCGGAGGCGTGGCGGGCATTGTAATTGAGGCTAGGCTGTTGCGCGCGGAAAGTCAATTGCCGGGCTCGGCTGATGCCGAGGAGGGTTTCCTTGGTTCCACCAACGTCCACGCGACCTTGTTGTCCTGCACCGCGACGACGGCGAAATGGGCGGTGGTCCGGTTCTTACCGGTGGCTACAGAAACCTCCAGGGTGCCTGTTTCGAGCCGGGACATCACGTAGTCGCGGCCGAGCGAGGTCTCGATGAGAAGCACCGCGGACGGTTCGAGCAGCTTTACGCTGCGCACCAGCGGCGCACCACCCTCGCGGCCCTCGAAAACCGAGATGAATGTTCTGAGGCCGCCGCCTTCGCAGCGGCGGACGACGTAGGGAATCGTCGCGCCGATGTCGGAGTTCTTCCAGTCGCGTTGGCCCCAACCGTCGGCCAACAACACACGCTCGCCCGGTTGGCCGACGTTCCAGGCCACGCACGCCATGTTCTCGCCGCATTTCCACACGGCGCGCCACACGCCGGCGCCGTCGGCCGCACGGACGTTGCCGAAATCGTACAGCTTCTCGGACGAGGCCGGTTGAAGTTTCAGGTCGAGCACGTCACAGGTTTTCGCGGTGCCGTGATAAACGTAGTCCTGCCGCTTGCCCCCGTCGACGCGGAAGAAGTCCACCACGTAATTCCGGCCGCCGCCATGATCGATGACCGCCGACGTGCGGCGGTAAAGTCTCGCCTGCGGATACGCGCACGACTCTGCTTCCATCGCTTTCACGTGCGCGGAGGCTCGGAAGAACAGTACCTCGCCGCGGCGATCCTTGGTGAGCTGATCCTTCTCGTCCACGACCACCGTGTTGTGGGCCACCGTGCGCATGGTCATGTGCTTCAACGGATGGTCCCATAAGTACCCCAGGTCGGAGAGCAGCTCGTGACCGGTTTTCCAATAGTAGAGATTGAGACTGTCCAAATGATGATGGTTGCCCCAGTGGCTGGCGCTGAGGGTCACCAGGCTTTCCCGGCCGTCCGCGCCCGTGCGCAGGTGGCCGATACGCAGCTCCGGCGGACACCAGTCGGGGAGCGACAGCGTGGGGGCGCTCTTTTGTTCCAAACCCGGCTCGCGAATGTAGAGGGCCTGGCCCGATCCTGCCATCTCCTTCAGGAGCTCCCGCCGCGCAAAATCGCCGGCTGATTTCTCCGGCTTCGCCCGACTGATGCCTACCGTCTCCTTCAATAGTGCCAGATACTGCCGCCGGTCGGGATAGTTACTCACCATCAGCTCGATGAAGTTCGCGCCGAGACGCGATCCGCGCGACGAATCGGCGTATGGCGGATAATCCAGGTCGCCCTGCAGTCCGCGGAAGAAGCACTCCCACACACGCTCGTAGGCGGTGCCGTGGTAGAGATCGAGCGCGTCGATGCGCTTGCCGGCCGCGTCGCGATAGCCGGGCGGATCGCTGTAGCCGCGAAACGCCTGCGCCAGGTCCCAGATGCCCCCGAGCGTCATGACGCCGTAGGCGGGCGACTCCGACGTCGCGCCGTCGGGCAGGAACCAGCCGTCTACGGTCTGATAGAATCCGTCGAGGCCGAAACGCACCAGCTCCGGATGGCCGACACACATCCCGACCAGGGCAGCGGCCGTGCGGTTGCTGACGGACTTGTTGTTGATCTGCTTGTCGCACACCAGAAGGATCGTGCTTTCCAACAGCAAGTCGCGCTCGATCTGCCGCCGCTCGGCGTCGCTGTAGATCTGCGTGCCGCGGGCGTCGATGGCCGCGCACGTGAGATCGTACGCCTCGACCATCTGCCGCACGAACCCCGATTCCATGCCCACGCCGCCGGCACGCCCCGCGCTCCAGTAGCCGGCGTGCAGCCGGCGGTCAGGTTTGTTCGGCGGCGGACACAGTTCGGGCTCGGGGAGACGCTGGATGTGCAGCGACGCAACCCGCGGGTCCATGTCGGCGTATTCGCCATAGCCCACGTGCACCAGCCACGCCGGATAACATTCGGCGAACCGCAGGAGCACAACGCGGCACGCTTGGGCGTATTCCGGCTTGCCGGTGACCAAGTGCGCCTCGGCCAGCGCGCGACAGTAGCCGGCGATCCAGTTCACCTTGCGCGCGCGGACGTTGGCCGTGAAGCTGGGCCGGCCCGTCTTGTAGCCGAAGATCACGAAGGTCTCGCCGCCGCAGAAACTGATCGTCTGCGGCTTGCGCCACTTCGTGTGCAGCACGACGTTCTCGGGATACTTATCGTTGGGGAACACTGTCCCGCAGAGGGTGCACTTGAGATGGTCGGCGTCGTCGATGCTCCACGTCCAAAGGCCGTGCGGATGGACCGGCTTCCCTCCCGCGCGGCACGAAGGACAGGGTGTCCACAAGGAATCGCCCGGCGTGGTCTCGGGAATCATCTTCGCGAGGAAGTCGGGCGTAAGCCGCGCGAGGTAGCGATTGGCGGTTTTCTCAACGCCCGCGGCGTAGTTCTTCGCCCACGCATACTGGCCGATGTTCGTCTTGGCTCGTGCAATGTCGGCCGGTTTGAACGTGACGCACGGGTGCTTGACCGCGGCCCGATGCGTCTCCCATGCTGACCAATCGAGAAGCGGATCTGACGAGCCGCCCGGCACGTTCGCGGCGTCTGCGAACGAAAGGCCGGCCATCGCGGCACATCCAGCCAGACAACCTAGCAGTGCTCTTCCCATCGCGGCCTTCCCCCTTTGGATGATCGAGGATGGAAACACGTACTTACCCTCCCTCAGCGATGGAGACGCCTCGAAAGGGATCAGGCGGCCAACTCCAACCCGGCGGAGCTTAGGCCGCTCGGCGTTGCGTGAGGCCTCACGGAATTGTAAAACATTTCGCTAGCTGCGAACACTGCTTTGCGCGGCCGCAAGGGCATGCACAGTCGGAGCCCAACGAGCAAACGGCCCGGACCCTAGCACGGAGACAGCCATGAGGTCTTCCGCTTGCTCCAACTGCGTCGCGAGTTTCTTCTTGCCGCTTCGCAGTCTTCGGCCGATCTGCCGCTTAAGCTGACCCAGCTCGCGGTCCACTCGTCGGTTCGCCTGCAGTCGCTGGCCACGGAGGTCGGGCGCAAGCTAATCCTCTGTTCCCTCCTGTTCAAGACCCGATGGCGGCCACCACCCCCTGGCGAACCTTGCCGGCCCCAGGCGGCTCTGTCAGAATATCCATTTTGCGGGAAAACCTGGAGCCAAAGGGAAGCAAATCTCATGTCAAGCTGTGTACTGGCCTATTCGGGCGGGTTGGATACTTCGGTCATTCTGGGCTGGCTGATGGACGAGGGGTACGACGTGCATGCCGTCTACGTCGACCTCGGGCAGCCGTGCGAGGACCGGCAGGCGATTTTGGACAAGGCCCGGCGGATCGGGGCCAAATCGGCCAAGATCGTCGACGCCAAGGAAGAGCTTTGCCGCGATTTCGCCTTTCCCGTGCTCCAGTGGCAGGCCAAATACGAGGCCGTGTACCTGCTGGGCACGTCGATCGACCGGCCGCTGATCGCCAAGAAGTGCCTCCAGGCGGCCCGGGAGGTTGGAGCAAACGCCTTCGCCCACGGTGCCACCGGCAAGGGGAATGACCAGTGCCGCTTCCAGCTTGCGGCCGAGGCGCTGAATCCCGCGGTCCAAGTGATCGCCCCGTGGCGGATCGAGCGATTCCGCCAGACCTTCCCCGGCCGCACGGAGATGATCGCCTACTGCAATCAGAAGCAGATTCCCGTCAAGGCCTCTGTCTCCAAGCCGTACAGCTCCGACGAGAACTGCCTGCACATCAGCTACGAGGCCGGCAAGCTGGAGGACCTATCGATCAACGGCGTCGAGCTGGTCGAGTTCGGCATGACCGTCTCGCCGCAGCAGGCGCCCGACAAGGTGGAAGCGGTCAGCGTGGGCTTCGCGTCGGGCGTGCCGGTCCGCGTCAACGGCAAGTCGCTGGGGCCGTATGAAATCGTCACCACGCTCAACGCGATCGGCGGGCGCAACGGAATCGGCCGGGTCGACATGGTCGAGAACCGCTTCGTGGGCATGAAGAGCCGCGGCGTCTACGAATCTCCCGGCATGACCATCCTCTACGAGGCCCATCGCCTCTTGGAGCAACTGACGCTGGACCGCGACCTCATGCACTTGCGCGACCGGCTCGCTCCCGAGGTGGCCGAGATGGTCTACTACGGCTTCTGGTACCACGCCAAGATGGATGCCCTCATGGCCTTCATGGGTCAGGCCCAGAAACCGGTGACCGGCGAGGTGTGTCTGAAGCTCTACAAGGGCAATCTCTCGGTCGACAGCCGCACCAGCCCCTACAGCCTCTACGACGAAGGCATCGCCACCATGGAAGGCGGCGGCAGCTACAACCAGACCGACGCCGAAGGGTTCTTGAAGATCCAGGGCCTCCCCGGCCGCGTGCAGGCAAGGGTGCATCGGAGGGAGTATTGAGGGGTTCAGGGTTCGGGGTTCAGGGTTTGCCTGCCGCCCGTTGATGCCGCAGGGTAGGGCGAATAGAATGTGCATGGGTCTTTGAAGCGGCGTGAGGGACCGGTCGTTCCGGAGCGGCGCGACGAGAGCGAGGACTACCCGTGTCAGCGATCGAGAGAATACGAGAGAAGGTGCGCTCTCGCGATTACTACTTGTCCTCGCATGCTGAAGAGGAGATGGCCGAGGACAGCTTCGATCGGGCGGACGTGGAAAACGCCATCCTTCGCGGTTTTGTGGAGAAGAAACTCACGCATGACCCACGGGGAACGCGATATCGGATCGAGGGTCCGGCCCGGGATGGCCGATTGATGAACGTGGTGTGCAGGGTTCACGAGACCAGCAGTCTGATCATTATCACCGTTTATGCGAAAGAGTGATGCCGTGAAGTGCGAATTCTGTGGCGGTGAAACCATGCCGCGAGAGGTCAAGAAGCATCATTGGCACAAGGGACGGCTTTACATCATCGAGAACGTGGAAGCCGAAGTGTGCCAGGAATGCGGTGAAAGGTACTATCACGCCCGCGTCCTGGACAACATTGACGCGTTGATCCAGCGGGAACATGAGGTCAAGCAGGTCCTTTCGGTGGAGGTGCTCACCGCTACGAAGGAATGAAAGACAGCACCCGGTATGTGAAAATCGTCGAATGGTCTGAAGAAGACCAATGCTACGTGGGCAGTTGCCCTGGGTTGTTCTACGGCGGTTGCCATGGCGATGACGAACAAGGGGTGTTCGCCGAGTTGTGTACGATTGTCGAGGAGACAATCGAACTGTGTAAGGCCGAGGGGAAGCCCTTGCCTCCGCCGACCTCCGG
>CAYTJV010000316.1:0-8971 GCA_964438165.1 uncultured Planctomycetaceae bacterium
CGAGCACGGCCTCGCGCAGGCTGCCGAACCCTTCGGTGAAGATCGTCGGCGTGAACGTCGACAGAACGCGCCGATCCTCCAGGCATTCCAGCCGGAGCCGGGCGCTGGCCTTCTCGCGCGATCGCCCGTGCTTCCGACTCGTTCCGCTCGCCCCCTTTTTAACCCGCCGCCCCAACCACGAAACCGCTTGCATGACGAGTTCCCCTTTGGCTTGAAGCGTTGCGCGGCACGGGGGTCACTGCCCCCTCTCTCATGCGGCTAGTATGCTTACGGGTGGCGGGGTTTGTCAATAGTCCTGTCGCAAGAGAACGTGGACCGGTCCGGAACCGCCTTTGGAGTGCGGCGATTCATCGCCGCTTTTGTTTGGACGGGGATGGACGCATTTCCGTTGCATGAACGCTTGCCACGCAAACCGGCGAAATCCAAAGCGGCGATGAATCGCCGCACTCCAAATTGGACTGTGGAAGCTGTCTGGCGAGTGTGGTAGTCTACTTTCGGCAATGTTTCCCTACGAGGAGGAACTATCATGAATCGGCATCTCTCTGGCAGGCTTTGGATCTTGGGTCTGACGGCAGTTTTGGTCCTGGTGGTCGCGCAGTTCGTCCGTGCGGACGAGCCGTTCGATTACTTTCGCAACAACTGGAACGTGATCGGGCTGAAGGACTACGATCGCGGCACGCGGGTCACGCCCGAGAACCGGCTCTTGCTGGCCGACGGCGAGGTGCGGCTGCGGTTCGGCGAGAAGCGGACATCCTTGAGCCGGCGGCAAACCAAGACGCTGCTGGAGGGCTGGATGCCGGCGATCTTGATTCAGGCCCAGGAGGGAACGGTCCGCTACGAGTTCACGCTTTGGGCCACTCCCTTGCCGAGCGTCAAAGATTGGCAGAAGGCGTTCGACTGGCCGACCGAAGGGGAGAATTTCTTGAACTGGGTGCAGATCAAGGCCACCAACCGCGGCACGGCGGCTGCTAAGGCGGCGGTCTCGGTGGACGCGATCCGAAAGGGCGCGCCGTCACCGATCGTCCACAACTGGTCCTTGGCGCCAGGCGGCACTGCGGAGGCCGTGGTGCGGATTCCCTTTACCAGCACACCCGATGCCGCGAAATGGACTAACGAAGACCCGAAGCTCTGGCTCGATCGCACGGTGAAATACTGGCGGGGCGTGATGGCGGGCGCGGCTCGGATCGACGTCCCTTGCCGTAAGACCAACGAGGCCCTCCTGGCCGCGCACGTCTGCCAATTGATCGCCAACGATCATGGAGTAGTCCACGGCGGCGAGGGTTTTTACGACGAGTTCTACATCCGCGACGGGGCTTATCAAGTCATGGAGTTGGAAGAGGCCGGCCTGTGGGACGCCTCGCGCAAGGCCGTGGACCACTACCTCC
This sequence comes from uncultured Planctomycetaceae bacterium, assembly GCA_964438165.1. Classification (GTDB taxonomy): domain Bacteria; phylum Planctomycetota; class Planctomycetia; order Pirellulales; family Thermoguttaceae; genus CALFBP01. The sequence goes on from CAYTJV010000316.1 coordinate 1,386, forward strand.
GCTGCCAGCGGCCCGACGGGCGGTTTGAATCGCAGTCGAACCAGTTCGACGCCAACGGCCAGGCCGTGTGGACGCTCTGGCAATACTACAAGATCACCGGCGATCGGCCGTGGCTCGAAAAGGCCTATCCGCAGATGCGGCGGGCCGTGGAGTGGACCCAGAAGGCCCGACGCACAGCCCCCGCCAATTCGCCCTTCGCCGGCGTGCTGCCCGTCGCCCCGGCCGACGGCGAATTCCTCTGGGACGCCAAGCACCACATCGTGGGCTACGACATCTGGAATCTCCGCGGGATGCTCTGCACGGCCGACGCGGCCCGGCACCTCGGCAAGGCGGACGAGGCCCGACAGATCGAGGAAGAGGCCGCCGCGTATCGGGCCGCGATCGACGCGACGCAGAAGCGGACCGGCCTGGCCCACTTCCCGCCAAGCTGGGAGAAAGACGGCACGCACTGGGGCAACACGGAGACGCTCTGGCCCACGGAGCTTTTCGCCTTGGACGATCCCCGCGCCGTGGCGACCATCCATCACGCCCGCAAAGTCCTCGGCGGCGGGTTTATCGAGGGGACGATTCAATGGCTCGGCATGAAGGACGCGATCCATCCCTACATGTCGGCCTACACCACGATGGCCTCGCTGGCCCGCGGCGAGCACGAGCAAGTGGTCGAGGATTTCTACTGGTACCTGCTCCATGCGACGGCCGCGCATGCATTTCCCGAAGGGATCTTCTACAAGCGGCGCTTCGCCTGGAGCGACACGATCCCGCACGTCACCGGGGCGGCGAACTATGCGATCATGCTCCGGCACATGCTGGTTCACGAGCGAGGCGACGAGCTGCACTTGTTGGCGGCCGTGCCCGACGGATGGCTGGCCGACGGGAAGGAGATCCGCGTCGAGAATGCTCCGACCCATTTCGGGCCGATGTCATTGCGCACCCGAGGCACGGCCTCAGGCATCCAGATCGAATTCTCGCTGCCGAAGCGATCGCCGCCCAAGCGGATCGTGCTGTACCTGCCGGACTCGCGGCGGCCCGTCGGCACGGTCGCGGGGGTCGAGGTCGCCTTGCGTGCGCCGCAGAAGAAGAAGTGGGATTTCGCCACCGTGGTGCAACTCTATAGCGCGAACGCCCCGGCCCTGTTCCAACCGATCCCCGGGCTGATCGAGTTGCCGCTCGACGCGTCGCTATCCGCCGAATCGTGCCAGATGCTCGATCTGAAGCCCGTGGCCAATACCGATCCCTTCAGCGCCCCGTTCGGCGTGCCCAAGCCGGGCAAGCTGCTCTTCACCGGGATGCCCGTGGGCCGGCAGGTGCTCGGCGGCGTGCCGCTGGAGATCATCGACCCGGCCAACAACAACGGGCGGGGATTGGTGGTGCTCCATTCGCCCCACGCGCCCAAAGACCGCACCTGGCCGACGCAGGTGGAGATCCCGGTCCGCGCCCAAGGCAAGCGGCTGTTCTTCCTGGGCAACATCCACGGCTGGGCGCCCGACGACCCGGGAGCCGGCCCGTCGGGCGCGGCCGCCGAATACGTGATCTGCTACGCCGACGGCCAGAAGCAGACCGTGCCGCTGATCACCGGCCGCACCATCGACGAATGGACCGCTTCTCCCAGCGCCTCGGAGGCCTTCGTCGCCCTGCGAGGCAATCCGTGGCACTTGAACCTGCTGGGAACAACGCTCCGCCCCGTGCCGGTGGAAAAAATCATCTTCCGCGACTTGGGCACACCAGCAGCGCCCGTGCTAGCGGCGGTGACGATCGAAAAGTAGCAGCAACACACAGGTCCCGTCGTGCGATCCTCCGTGGTCGCTTGACAGTCACGCTTTTCCCGCTTCGACAATCGCGATTTCCTCAGCCGTCAGGCCGTAGAGGTCATACACCAGCCGGTCGATCTCCGCGTCGGCCGCGTCGATGTGGCGTTGGACGGCCTCTTTGTGCGCGGCCGACTTCGCGCCGAAGAGTTGTCGATTCAGAGTCTGCAGGGAATCGACCAGCGCGACCATCTTGTCGTGTGCTGCCTTATCTTTGCGGTCGTCCAAGTCCACCGTCCGTATCGGAAGTTGAGCCAAGAACTGCTTGTTTGCCGCAAAGTACCCGCCGTGAAACGTCGTGCTCACCTTCTTCATCATCCAGTCCAGCAACCGGCTGTTTAGGAGTCCGGTGAAGTACCGCATATCCCCGTGCTGCACGGGAACTGTCACGCCGAATCCCCCGGTCGTGACGTTGACGAAGTAGTTGTGGTCTGCGTCGAAGTAGGCGCTGAGTCGCGTCATCATGTAGGGAACAAGAATCTTCGGTTGCTCCCACAAGTCCAGGTTCTTTGGGTAAAGCTGATACCAGCCCGTGGCCTTGAACTTCCCGTGCTCGCGCTGCGACAGTAGCGGTTTGCTGCGGAGAAGATAGTTCCATGCGTTGGGAAACGCCTTTCTCATGGCGCTGTCTGGAATCAGCACAGCCTTTCCTCTAGTGAATGAGTACGGAAACAACACGGCGGCCGTGACATGGGCGAAGTACCGGCCAATACTGCCGCTGCGAACAACGGGCTTGAGCAAGTTGGTTTCCAGGGGTAAGGTTTCGTCCAGTTCCTTTGAGTACACCGAGACTACTTTGCCCTTCAAGGAAGGCGCGTCCTTGAACAGGAAGACCGGGTCAGCGCTCGTTTGCAGCCCAACATAGATGCTCGCCAGATCGCCCAGCTTGGCGGGCATGCGCGACAACTTCGCAAACAAAGCGGCCCCGTCTCCAACGGCAAAATTCCATTCGTCGGCCGTGACTCGGCTTGCCTTCACGGTGCCCTCTGCCGCTGCCCCGGCGGTTCGCCATCCCATAAGGTCATTGACCCTGGCAACCCGGCATTGTGCGCGGGGCGACTTGCTCAGGAACAGCAGGCAGGTATAGGTCGTCGCCCCTTCAAAAACCTGTTGGTCGCCGAAATGAACGACGTGGGAAAGATGCTTCCCCTTGGCGAGGATTGCCCGCAACGGCTGGCCATATTGCGAGTTGAGGAACTTGTGCGGGCAGATGAAGCCGAGTTGACCTTTGGCATTCAGCCCCTTCAAGCCTTGTTCGACGAAGACAACGTAGATGTCATAATTGCCCGTCCTGCTCGCACGGAATAGCTCCTTGTAGACTTCGACCTCCACCGGCGCCCACTGCTTCATCGTTTGAATGCGAATGTATGGCGGGTTGCCGATGATGCAGTCGAAGCCGCCGGCGTTCATGGCGTCGGGGAAGCCCTGTTTCCAGTCGAACGCGTTGACCCGCTTCATTTCATCTGGGTCGGAAATCAGACGGCCGGTGAAGTAGTCCGGAGCGATCAGCGAATTGCCGCACTTGATGTTGTCGGCCAGGTTGGGCAGGGCGCGGTCGCTGAAGGGCAATAGCCCAAGATGAAGGCTCTGATCGGTTTCGCCTTCCAGGACCTTCAACAGCAGAGACAGCTTGGAGACTTCCACGGCCTGGGGATCGATGTCCACGCCGAAGAGATGCGTCGTCAGAATGCGCTTCTTTTCCTCGATCGTCAGCCGCCACTGACCGTTGCGAGAATCCTTGTAGATGGCCTTCTTGTGCTTCTTGGGTTCGTGCTCCACGTACCATGCGAAGCAATGGTCGAGCAAGCATTGGTAAGCGCCCAAGAGGAACGACCCCGACCCGCACGCCATGTCCAGAACGCGCAGAGGCTCTTTTCCGTTGCGCAGTCCGGCCAGTTGAATCGGGCTTCGCCCTTGGATCTGTCGGCCCAAGGTGTGCTTGACGATGTAATCGACGATGTAGGCCGGTGTGTAGTAGACGCCGCCGGCCTTGCGCACCTCGGGCTTCTCCTCGATCTTGGCCTGATGGCCGGCCGTCAGCCGGATCACCTTGCCCAAGAACCGCTCGTAGACCGTTCCGAGGATTTCGACGGGCAGCACGCCGAAGTGATAAGGCGAGCCGTGGGCGAAGTACAAGCTCTCGAGGATCGGCTTGAACACCTTGTCATCGACCGTCAGGTTCGGCGTGAGTCGGTCGGGGACTTCGGAGACGCCGCTTTCCTTCTCGAAGTGAAATAGGCCGGCATTGAACTTCTGGTCGGCGCGGCGGCACAGCTCGTGTACGAACTGCGGGTAGATGTCGGGCCGCTCGCACAGCTTCAGCAATTGCTCGTGCGGCTCCAGCGCCCGGTCCTCCGCCATGCGAAGGAACACCACCCGGTCGATGGTGAGTTGCACCGCGGCGTTCAGGTCGTCCGGGGACAGGTCCTTGTTCCGCAGGGCCATGTTGCGGGCAAGGGTTTCCCGCCAGCCGTCGATTTCCTTCAAGAATTCCACGTCCACTTCCGATGTGCCGCGCTTCCGCTTGGATGCCGCGTACTGGTCGAAGGCCCCAGACCAGACGGCCTCGCGGGAGAACACGTCCCAAAGTTCCCGCCAGCGGTCGGGGTATTCTTGGAAGCGGATGTACTGGATTCGGGCGTGGCTCGCCTTGTCGCTCGGGCGAGGCCGGAGGGTGCAGTCGTACACGCCCAATTCCTCGAAGCTGCTCAGAATCGACAGCGCCACCTTGGCGCTCCATCCGTACCGGCGAAGCTGATAGGCCGGGCCCGGGTCGGTGTCGATGTTCGCGCCGCACTTCTTGGCTTCGGCGTAGAACTTGGGCAGGGTCCCGACGCGAAAGGTGTAGTCCGGGGCCTTCTGATGTCCCTCAACGTCAAGGCTATCTTCGGGAATGACCTCCCGGTATTGGGGCGCGACCATCGCGGTATTCCCAACATCCCAACCAATCGCCTCGAAGAGGGGGTCGATCAGGGTTTGGCGGACGTGGGCTTCCTTGACGCCGGGGGCGAGGAACGCTTCGCGATTAGTCGCGAAGTACGCGCACAGCTTGACGATTTCGTCCTTGCCTTGTTCGAATGTCTTAGTCATGTTCAGACCCTCCCGGAATCCAGCCCGGCTGCCCGCCGCTTCTTCCGTCGCCCCCGCATTCTAGCCCATTGGGGCGCGCGCCTGTAGATCCCGCCACCGCCGTCCGGGTGGGCTGACTATCCGGTGCCGCAAGGGCGGTCGCCACAGGGCGACCATGGAGTGTCGATCCACGGGCATGCCCGCGCGTCGGCGGCTCCATCGCGAGGTGTTCGATCCGGTACTCGACGCAAGGCAGGGCTGGATGGATAATGTATGCGAGAGAAGGTCTAACGTGAGGATTACCGATGACGCGATTTGAGGATGTCCTTGGTGCGGCATTCAGCCTGACACCCGCGGACCGCCTGCGGTTGGTCGATGCGTTGTGGAATGATTCCCCGCCGGCTGAATGGCCACCCCCGAGCGAAGAATGGATCGCCGAGGCCCAACGCCGGTCGGCCCAGTACGACGAGGGACGTATGTCGGCGGCACCATGGCCGGACGTGCGCGCGCGTGCTCGACGCAAGGCGGGCTTGAATGAATGAGCCGTTCATCGTCGTGGCACACGCAAGCCGGCGGCCGGGATATTGGTCGGAGCGCTGAACGGTCGATTGGAATCAGCAATGACTCAAACGTTTACAGGGCACTTCGACGGCAAGGTCATTGTTCCCGACGAAGCCGTGCAACTTCCGATCGGGCAACCGCTGCGCATTCATGTTGAGCTAGCGGACACACCAGCGTCGCGTTTCGCGGACCTACTTCAGCTTGCAGCCGACCTGCCTGACGCCCCAGTTGATCTGGCCGCACAGCATGACCATTACTTGTATGGAAGCCCAAAGCGATGACGGCATCCTTGCAGGACGCGTTTGCCGATACTGGCTTCTGGATCGCGTTGGTCGTGACGCCTTGACCCATCGACCAATCGGGCTTGACGCAAATTCTCTCGGCGCATACCCTTGGCGCCCGCTGGGCAGTGAAGCTCGTTGTTGCCCCAATCTGTGGATCCCTGGAACGGAGTTCATATCGATGAGCGCAAGTCCGCATAGCCAATTGGGATGTGACCCGGCAAGCTGCGGCGTACCGCTTCTGGACCTCAACCGCCAACATGCCCCTCTGAAGGAGCAGGTTGCCGTGGCCCTGGCCCGGGTGTGGGACACGGGGGCCTTCATCCTTGGGCCGGAAGTGAAGCAACTGGAAACCAACGTGGCCCAATACTGCCGAGTGCGGCACGCGATCGGCTGTGCCTCGGGGAGCGATGCCTTGCTGTTGGCCCTCATGGCCTTGGGCGTCGGGCCTGGCGATGAGGTCATCTTGCCCAGTTTCACTTTCTTTGCCACGGCCAGCGCCGTGACCCGCGTCGGGGCTCGGCCCGTGTTCGGCGACATCGATCCGGCAACGTTCAACATCGCCCCGCAGGCGGTCGAGCGTCTGGTGCGGCCGGCCACCAAGGCGATCCTGCCGGTTCACTTGTTTGGGCAGTGTGCCGACATGGATGCCCTGGGCCGAATCGCACAATCATCCGGCATCGCCGTGGTGGAGGATTGCGCGCAAGCGATCGGCGCGGAGCTCGACGGCCGCCGGGCGGGCTCGATCGGCCAGATCGGCTGCTTCAGCTTCTATCCCACCAAGAACCTCGGCGGCGCGGGCGACGGCGGCATGCTCACCACCAACGACGACTCGCTGGCTCAGAAGCTCCGCCTCCTGCGCGTCCATGGCATGGAGCCGCGCTACTACCACAAGATGATCGGCATCAACAGCCGCCTGGACAGCTTCCAGGCAGCCGTGCTGAACGTGAAGTTCCCTCACTTGGACGACTGGTCGGCGAAACGCCAGTCCAATGCCCGGCGCTATGGCGAGATGTTCGCCGGCACCGGCTTGGACCGCGTCTTTGGCCTTCCCGAGCATGCGCCCCGGGGCCGGCACGTGTGGAACCAGTACGTGGTCCGCGTGCCCGACGGCCAGCGCGATCGGCTCCGGGCGTTTCTCTCCGAAGCCAAAATCGGCACGGAGGTCTACTATCCGCTCGGACTGCACGCCCAGGAGTGCTTCCGCTACCTGGGATACGCCTCCGGAGACCTGCCGGAAACCGATCGCGCCGCTCGAGAGGCGCTCGCCCTGCCGATCTTCCCCGAGCTGACCGCCGAAGAACAGCAGTTCATCGTCGACCGCATGGCCGCATTCTTTCGCACCGCGTCGCAAGGCCATGGCTTGGCCCCGCCGAAATTCTTCAGCCATTCGATGGCCCGAAGCAGTCCGTAGTCCGCAGGGTGCGTTCCCAGCACGCACCCGACTCAGAACTGCCCGGAATCGACCGGCTTGCCGTCCTGACGGTTGCCCAGGCGGCGGTGGACCTCGCCGTTGATTTGGTAACTGATGAGCTTGATCGAGCCGTCGCAGAAGACGAAGTGGCAGCCTTGCGGGTGGGCACTGCCGAACGAGCGCATGTCGGTCTGGTCGCTGTCAGCGCGGGGAGAGCTTAGGACCCAGCGGTTGATGTCCACGTCCACGCCGCTATACGCGCTCTGGTCGTAGCCGGGGTCGTCGTCGGCGCCGTAGTTGACGCGCGTGACGTATTTCTCGCCGATCATGTAGGTCATCGAGAGCCCGTCGCGGACCATCGCCGGCTTGACCTCACTCCGCTGATAGGCGATCCCGGTGGTCTTGCGCGTGTCCTTCCAGGGATACTTGCCCGAGTCGCCCTCCGCGAGCGTGGCC
>CAYTJV010000317.1:0-6081 GCA_964438165.1 uncultured Planctomycetaceae bacterium
GGTGTTGCGGCCTCCGCCCACCGCCTCCGCCACCCGCCGCTCGGCCACCGGCCACACCTCGCCCTTCGTGAACGCCTGCCGCAGGTAGGCGAAGTCGGTGAACGGCTTCATCGACTCGACGCCATGCGGCTTCAGTTGCTCGCGGGCCGCATCGAAATCGAATTGGCACTCCAGGTGGTGCATCCCGGCCTGCAAGAACGCCTCGCCGTGCAGCTTGCACCAGAGGCCGACCGTGCCTAGACGGTCGTGCGGACCGAGGGGCTGGTGGGCGAAGTCGCCGGCCACTTCGTCCGGCCTCAGGTCTACGTCGGCAAAAACCACGATCGAGCTCTCCCGCTGTTGGAGCACCTGGGCGCCCCAACCGGCATCCCGGCCCGCATAAAACCGCTCGCGGCACTCCAGGCCAAGCTCCTCCAACAAACGGATCAGCCGGGCAAAATGCTCGCGGCTTGAGCGGTACGTGTGATGATCGTGGTTCGCCCAGCCCAGGCCGAGGGCATCCTGGCGGGCCTTCTGAAAACCTGCCGCCCGATTGCGGCTCATCCAGTATTCGCGTTCCGCGGAAAAGAACAGGTCCGAAGCCCAGCCGGCGCCGAGATCCTCCACCGCCGCGCGAATCAGGTCCTCGGCGTGGTCAAAGGCCGCCTCTTCGCACGGGAATTCTCGCTTGCGCCGGCGGAATCCTTCCTCATGCCACGATGCCGTTTGCAGTTGATGGGGCGTGACCCCGGGCGGGTCCCAGCCGCGATACCCATGGCGCTCGACCACCCACAACTCCGTGTCCCCCTCGGAGGCGATTTTGGCCTTGCGCAACGGAGAGCGCTGGGGGCCCTCCACCCGCGTCTTGCCCTTCAAGCCGTGCCGGCTCAGAAAGTCGTCGACCGACTCGACCTTGATCGCCAAGCGGCGAGCACCGTTGTCGCACCGCTCCATCGGCGGAAACAACGCCCCGGGATGCTCCCAGATTGTCCGCTGGCCGCGATCCTCAGCCAACGCGAAACCGAGGCTGCGAAGCCAAGTGTTCAAACGCTCGTCTCCGGGGAGGGCGTAGTGGTCGATCCAATCCGACAAGCGTGTCCCGGTCTGGCGGTGCAGTTTCTCCGCCAAGTCCCGCGCCGTGGGGCAATCATTACAGAAGTCGTCGAGTATTTGCCGAACGAATGCCGCCGCAAGGGGTTGCGGCTGCCAATCGAAGGTTTCAGTCGTGTCGATCACAGAACCCGTTCGACTTTCCATTCGGTCCTCTATAATTCTCTGGACGTGAGGGCACGCCCCAGGGAATTATATGAGCCGCCCTTTGTTCGGACAGATCGACGAGGTTCCGCGATGCACCGCGTGCTGCTGCTTGGCGCCGGCAAGATCGGCCAGATGATCGCCAGGTTCCTCGCCCAGACCGACGATTATCGGGTCCGCGTGGCCGACAGCGATGCTCTGACGTTGGATCGCCTCCGCCGCGCGGCCGACGTGGAGACAGTCGTGCTGGACGCGGCCGACGCCGACGCATTGGCCTTTGCGATGCGGGGCTGCCAGAGTGTGATTTCGGCGCTGAATTACCGATTCAATCGACTGGTGGCCAAGGTGGCCTTGGATGCCGGGACAAGCTACTTCGACTTAACCGAAGACGTCGAGACGGCCCGCGACGTCCGGCGAGTCGCCCGCGACGCCGCGCCAGGGCAAATCTTCATGCCTCAGTGCGGTCTTGCCCCCGGATTCATCGCCATCCTGGCCTACCACCTCACCAAGGCATTCGATGCCCTGGACACGGTCCACATGCGCGTCGGGGCGCTGCCGCAGTTTCCTTCCAACGCGCTGAACTACAATCTCACCTGGTCGACCGACGGGCTGATCAACGAATACTGCAACCCGTGCGAGGCAATTCACGAAGGGCGACGCATCGAGCTTCTGCCGCTGGAAGGGTGGGAGGCGTTCTCTCTCGATGGAATTCGCTACGAAGCGTTCAACACGTCGGGCGGGCTGGGCACGCTCTGTGAAACACTCGAACACCGCGTGCGCGAGCTCAACTACCGAACCATCCGCTACGTGGGACACCGGGACTTGATGGCCCTGTTGGTCAACGAGCTGCGTCTCGGCCAACGCCGGGAGGTGCTGAAGGACATTCTCGAAAAGGCCGTTCCCGTCACTTTCCAGGACGTGGTGGTGATTTTCTGCACGGTCACGGGCTGGCAGACCGGCCAGTTCGTGCAGATCAGCGATGCGCGGAAGGTCTACGAGCGGACGATCGACGGCCAGCCCACCAGCGCGATCCAAATCACTACGGCGGCCGGGGTGTGCGGGGCGCTGGATCTCCACCTGTCGGGCAAGCTCCCCAGCTCCGGCTTCGTCAAACAGGAGGACGTGGATTATGACGACTTCATCGCCAATCGTTTCGGACAGCACTATCGCGACCTCGGCCGTTTTCCCACCGGTTTCGAGCCCGGCGCAAGCGACTTCGCCAGCCGCGATGTCGCACCCCGTGCGCGACATTCTCAACCGGCTTGAGGTTCCCGAGCGGCTCGCGGCGATTGCCGTCGGCCGGCGGTGGCGCGAGGGGAGCGGCGACTCGCTTCTGGTCCGTTCCCCGATCGACGGCAGCCAACTGGCGTGTTTCCCGGCGGCCGGACCGGACGACGTGCCGGGCGTGGTCGGCGCGGCGGTGGAAGCGTTTCGGGCGTGGCGGGCCGTGCCCGCGCCCCGGCGCGGCGAATTCGTCCGCCGCATCGGCGAGCAGTTCCGGCAGCACAAACCGGATCTGGCCGCCCTGATAAGCTGGGAGGCCGGCAAGATTACCCAGGAGGCCCTCGGCGAAGTGCAGGAAGTGATCGACATCTGCGACTTCGCCGTGGGGTTGAGCCGGCAACTCTACGGCCTGACGATCGCCAGCGAGCGTCCCCGGCATCGGTTGGCCGAACAGTGGCATCCGCTCGGGCCGGTGGGCGTGATCACGGCGTTCAATTTTCCCGTTGCGGTGTGGGCGTGGAACGCGATGATCGGCCTGGTTTGCGGCGATCCGGTGGTCTGGAAACCCTCAGAGAAAACGCCCCTCTCGGCGATCGCCTGCCAGAGCATCCTCCAGCGAGTGCTCGCGGAAATGCCGGAAGTGCCTCCGGCGGTGACGAACCTCATTGTCGGGCTCGGGGCCGACGTGGGCCGCGCCTTGGCCGCGTCGGCCGATTTGCCGCTCGTTTCCGCCACCGGCTCCGTGCCCATGGGGCGCTCGGTTGCCCAGACGGTCGCGGCCCGCCTCGGCCGGTCGCTCTTGGAGCTCAGCGGCAACAACGGCATGATCGTCACCCCCTCTGCCGATCTCGCCTTGGCGCTGCGGGCCATGGTGTTCGCGGCCGTCGGCACCGCCGGGCAGCGATGCACCACGCTGCGGCGTCTCATCGTTCATGAAAGCATTGCCGACCGACTGCTCGAACAACTCCTCGGCGTCTATGGTCGGCTGCCGATCGGCAACCCGCTGGAGGAAGGCGTCTTGGTCGGACCGCTGGTCGACCGGTGTGCCGGCGAGGCCATGCAAACCGCGCTGGTCGAGGCCCGGAGCCAAGGAGGCAGGGTTCACGGCGGCAAGCCAATCACCGAGGGCGTACACGAGGGAGGGATCTACGTGCAGCCGGCGATCGTCGAGATCTCCGCCGAAGCCCCGATCATCCGGCGCGAGACCTTCGCGCCCATCCTCTACTTCATGCGATACCAGTCCTGGGACGACGCCATCGCCATCCACAACAACGTTCCCCAGGGTCTGGCCTCGGCGATCTTCACCCAGGACGTGCGCGAGGCGGAGTTGTTCTGCTCGCCGCTGGGCTCCGATTGCGGTCTGGTCAACGTCAACCTGGGCACCAGCGGAGCGGAAATCGGCGGCGCGTTCGGCGGCGAGAAGGACACCGGCGGCGGGCGCGAGTCGGGCTCCGACGCCTGGAAGTCCTACATGCGCCGCGTGACCACGACGGTAAACTATTCGCCCGAGCTGCCTCTGGCCCAAGGCATCAAGTTTGACCTGTAGTGCAAGAAGCACGGAACGATTCCTCACCGCCGGGCTCGTCCCGGCGGGAGGCTGATTGGCAGCTACATCCCGAAGTCGTCGGCAAAGAGCGTCGCCAGGGCATCCAGAACCTGTTCGGCGTCCGGCCCTTGCGCTGCAAGCGTAAGCTCGGTCCCCTCGGGGACTCCCAATGACAAGATCTGCAGGATGTCGCCCGCGTCGGCCTCCTGATGGCCATTGCGGATGCGGACTTTCGACTGGAACCGCTGCACCGTCTTGACGATCGCCAGGCTCGGCCGGGCATGCAGCCCCGACCTGTGCGTCACGGTCAACCGGCGGGTTGCTGACTGAAGAGCCATGGATCGCCCTCAGCGACCTCTGCGCTTAGGATCAGCCGAAGAATAAGTTCCCGAGTTCAGTAGCAGGCACACTCCGTCTGCCGTCCGCCGCTTACGGCACACGGAGTGTGCCTACTACGTTGCAGGCTAAGCGATGCGTCCTCCTTCTGTCGAACCCAAGATACCAGCGATGCGGGAATTTGGAAACGGAGGAATGCTTCCCGGGATTATAGCTCTCCTGATATTCTCCTCGGAGTCCAGTGTCAATATACCCCGACGGCCTGGGGGGCGTGCGGGGGGGGATTGACATCCGTAGGAATATGTACTCTAATCGCCAAGGCGCGGAAATCGCCCTCCTTGTGGAGACCTAATTCTTGCGGGGGGGTGCCCGGTAGCGCAAGACCGCGGCAGGACGTCGCCAGGCGGAAGTCGCGACGCGTGATGACACTCGACGTCCACAGCGTCGCCGAGTCCTGGAGGACTTGCCATGGGCGCATCGAGCGATGCGGCGTCTCAGGACCTCCCGGCGTGCGAGATCCAGGCGAAGTTCAACGCCTTCGTGCGGTACTCCGCTTACGGATACTGCGAGCTGGATTCGCGCGGCACCGTGCTTTTCGTGAACCAGCGAACCTCGGAGATCCTCGGGTTTCCGGCCGAGGAGCTGGTCGGACGCCATTTCACGGAATGGCTCGATCCACGGGAGAGAGATCGGGCGGAGGCGAGTTTTCAGGACGCCCTGGCGAATCGCTACCTCTGGATCGACATGGTGCATGCCGAGGACCGGGACGCCGTGCGCCGGTACGTGGCGCAAATCCTTGCCCGCGAAGACGTGCCGCCGATCGAGCATCGCATTCTCCGCCGCGACGGGGCCACGCGCTGGGTCCGCGACAGCATCGTGCCGCATTATGAGAATGGGGCGCTGGTGCGGTACGACGGGTTGGTCGAAGACATCACGGATCGCCGGGAGGCGGAGGCCGCCCTGAAGGAAACCGAGGCCAGCCTCCTGGCGGCCCAGGAAATCCAGGCCCACCTCCGACCCGAGCATCCGCCGATCCTGGCCGGCTACGACATTGCCGGAGCTTCCTACCCGGCCGCCTATACTGGCGGCGATTACTTCGATTACCTGCCCCTGTGCGGCGGCCGCCTGGGCGTGGTGATCGGCGACGTGAGCGGGCACGGACTGGGACCGGCACTCCTGATGGCGACCCTCTACGCCCACCTGAAGTCTCTGGTCCAGAATTACCAAGACCTGACCGATATCCTCGCCGCCGCAAACCGCTTTCTGGCCGACGAGACGGACCGCTTCATTACGCTCTTCTTCGGCCAGCTCGATCCGGCCACGCGGACCTTCGCCTATGCCAGCGCCGGGCATCCGACCGGCTACGTGCTCGACGCCTCGGGCGCGGTCAAGGCGAAGCTCGAGAGCACGGCGCTCCCCTTGGCCATCAGCGCCGACGCGGCATTCCCGCTGGGCGGGACGATTGTCTTGGAGCCGGGCGACCTCGTCTTCCTGCTGACCGACGGGATCCTCGAAGCGGAGGCGCCCCGCGGCCCCATGTTCGGCATCGAGCGCACTCTGGAGGTCCTTCGCGCGAACCGTCACGAGCCGGCCCAACGGATCATCGAGCGACTCTACAACGCAGTTCAGGAATATTCCAGACCCCAGAAACAAGTCGACGACGTAACGGCCGTGGTCAACACAATCAGTCACTAAACCACAACGCCAACCCCCCACAGGGGCCACGGACTAACCAGACCCCT
>CAYTJV010000317.1:6091-8967 GCA_964438165.1 uncultured Planctomycetaceae bacterium
GACGACGTAACGGCCGCGGGCATCAAAATCAGTCCCAATTCCACATCGCAACCCGCCCCAGGAGGCACTGGCTGAACGAGTCCATGGCCGCGATTCGCTGGGGAACTTGGGCCCGGATCGCCGCCGGGTCGATGTAATCCAGCGCGGCAACCTCGGCGGAGAAATGGGGCTCTTCGAGCCACTCGTCGATCAAAGGAGGCGTCATTTCCACGTGGAACTGCACTCCATACGCGGACTGCCCGACGCGAAACGCCTGGCTGGGACACGGGGTGCCCCGGGCGAGGTGGACCGCGCCGTCGGGGAGGTCGAATGTGTCGCCGTGCCACTGGAATACGGTTTCGACCGGCCCCCGGCCGCCGAAAAGCCGGTCGTCGCGGGCCGCCGGCAGCAGTTCGACTTCGTACCATCCGATTTCCTTCACCGGGTTGCGATAGACCCGCTTGCCGAGGGCCTTGGCCAAAAGTTGCGCCCCCAAACAGATCCCAAGCGTGGGCAACTCCCGGTCGATGGCCTGACGGATCCAATCCAACTCGGGCAGGAGAAAGGGGTAGGCGTCCAGTTCGTCGACGTTCATCGGTCCGCCGAGAATCACCAGCCCGGCCGCCGCGTCCAACGGCAGCGACTTGGGAATCTCGGCAAACAGATCGACGGGAACCTGGGGCACACCCGCCCCGGCTAGCACCTGCTCCAACGACCCGATGGGCACGTGCGGAGCGTGGCGAAGAACAATCACCGGCTTCAAGGTCGGACCTCGCTTGGCGGATCGGCCTTCGCGACTGCGCAGCATCACCGCCGCGAAGACCGAGAACCTTCGATTCGCACAATGCCCGACCCGTGGTTCATTTTCGCAGAAAAGGCGCACTGCTACAATCGGTTCCTCTCTAGCTCCCGTGGGGCGGACGGAGCCGAGCGACGGAGCGCCGAGCCCTTGTGCGTCCAAGCGTTCATGGGCGGGGCTTACTGCGTTCGGTCCGCCCTACGCGGCTTTGCCCCGGAGGGGCACTTGAGAATAGCCCAGCGATTTATCGCTGGGTTTCGGAGGGCAAACGAGGTGTCGCGTTCCGTAGGGACGCTTGAAGCGAACCGCGCAATACGCTTCAAGCGTCCCTACGGGACGCAACACGATAATCGGGGCACCCCTCTTCCCAGCAATGAATTGCTGGGCTATTCTCAAACGTCCCTCCGGGACGTGCCGACCCTTCGCCAGAGTTTAAGGAGACGGCTGATGATGAAGGTTTTCCGGGTACTGCGACTGCTCGTTCTGGCAATGCTCTGCACGGACAACCGGAGTGCAGTGGCCGCCTCGACGCCGGGCTTTGAACTCAAGGGCGACGCGTTATGGGGGCGCTTCGGCGGGCAGGCGGTTCGGATTGGTCTCCAAGCCCCGATATTCTCGATCGACGACGAAAAGCCTTCCGGTGGTGCGGCTCCGCTGGGTACGAAGGGGACTATCGCCGAGGGCCAAGCGATCGAAGTGTCCTACGCGCCGATCGCGCTGGGCGGTTCGTCGACGCTGGAGGCGAAGCTGCTGCTGACGTGGTCGCAGGCGGAAGGAGTGCTTCGCAAAGGGGCCCGTTTCCGCCTGGTCGGGGCAAGCGGGCCGCGGGTGCTCAAGGAGGTTGTCCTCGATCGGATCGACGCGCAAGGGCGCAAGCTCTGGACACACGGCAGCGGGGCGCCGGGCGTAGATAGTCCCATGATTCTCGAAGGCCCTCAAAGCCATCCGGTCTTCATGCCGGGAGTGTTTGTCGGAGTGGAATTCCCGGTGGCCTCGACGCGGCACGAAGATGGAAAGATCGTGCTCGCCCACCGGCCCGGGCTGAAGGTGCAGCCCGGCGTGTGGTACGAGACGCGAACTGCGGTCTATGGTCTGGTACCGCTCGGGGAAGAGGTGCGGGGCTTTCAACGATACGTTGCATCGCACCGGCCACAGCCTCGCGGTTGCCACGTGAACTACAACAGTTGGTGGACGTCCCCCCTTTTCTACACCGAGGCCGATATCATCGGCCTCATGAAGACGTTTGAAGAGAAGCTCGCCAAGGCCCACGGAGTCGGGTTTGACACCTTCACGATCGATGCGGGCTGGTCCAACGCGAAGAGCGTCTGGGAGGTCGACCCGAAGCGTCTTTCCGCGGGGCTCGCGCCCTTGCGCGATGCGGCCAAACGCATGCAGGCGAACCTCGGCCTATGGATCTCGCCCAGCAGTTGCTATCCGTTTGCGTTGGACGGCGATTGGGCCAAAGCCCAGGGATTCGAGAGTCTTACCGTTCCGAATGCAGGCGACCCCAAGACGACGGTCCGACTGCTCTGCCTCGGCGGGAAGCGATACGCCGAGCGGTTCAAGGCGAGGTTGGCCGCCATGGTGGCCCGCTACGGCATCCATCACGTCAAGCTCGACGGCTACGTGGCGGTGTGCTCGGAGGCCGATCACGGCCACGAGCCGGGGGTCCTTTCGTCGGACGCGATTTGCGAGGGCCTGATTGGGGCGGTCGCCGCGGCCCGCAAGGCGAACCCGAATCTCTGGGCCGAGGCGACCTGTTTCGGCTACAACCCCAGCCCGTGGTGGCTGTGGCACGTCAACTCGGTGATCGGCACTTTCGGCGACGACGCGCCCGTGGGACGGGTCCCCGCGCCCATCTACCGCGAGAGCTACACCACCGCGCGAGACTATTTCAACCTCCAGGGGGCCGCTTTGCTGCCGATCCCCGTCGTGGCCCAGGAGGTGCTTGGGATCATACACCAGACGCCGGAACCGCTGGCCAACGACGGCGTTATGACCGTGATGCGCGGCCATCAGTTCCTGCCGCTTTACGTGAACCCGAAGTTCATGACCGATAGCCGGTGGAAGGCGCTGGCCGACCTGCTCAAGTGGGCAC
>CAYTJV010000318.1:0-8966 GCA_964438165.1 uncultured Planctomycetaceae bacterium
CGTGCATCTGGAGCCAGATCCGCTGCAATACGGGCAGCATTTTCATCACCACCCGGCCGGCCACGATCATCAGGTCGCACTGCCGCGGACTGAACCGGAACACCTCCGCCCCGAATCGGGCCAGGTCGTGGCGACTCGCCCCGGTGCCCATCAGCTCGATCCCACAGCACGCCGTGGCGAACGGCATCGGCCACAGGCTGTTCTTGCGGCACCAACTGACCAGCTCGTCGAGCTTGGCAACGACCACATTGTCGGGCAGGTCTACTGCCACCGAAAGACCCCTTTCTTCCAGTCGTAGACGAAACCGAGCGTCAACAGGGCGATGAACACCATCCCGCCCAGGAAGGCCAAAGGCGCCGCGATCCCGCCCGCCGCAACATCCGTTGACACGGCTGACAACGCCGGCGCCATGCCCGCCGTTTGCGCCGCAGCGGCCGGGGCCGTCTTCGATCCAATCACCACCGCCCAAGGATACAGGAACAACAGCTCTACGTCGAACACCAAAAACGCGATGGCCAGAAGGTGGAAGCGGACATCGAAGCGGCGACGCGTATCGTGGACCGGGTCCATGCCGCTTTCGTAAGGCATGCGCTTCACCCGACCGGGCCGACCGGGGCTCAAAACGAGCCCTACCGCGGCCAATCCACACCCCATCACCAGCGCGCACAGAATCAGGAGCAGGATGGGCAGCACGCCGGTCTGCACTGGGCGTCTCCTCGCATCAACCCGCGCTCAGAGGGATCCTGAACGCGCAAAAGAATAACTCTTCGGAGGTAAACACGGAGGAATTCTAATAGCTTTGCTGGCGACCGTCAATCAGCCGCACGAGGCGCAAAAAAACAGCCCTCCGTAGGCGGGGCAGGGACCTACGAAGGGCGAAAGGGTGAGGGGCAAAACCCCTCACGCACTGCTAATTATCGTCTAGCCGACATGAATCCTCAACCCCACCTTCAGGGTAAATGGGCAATTTCCTCGCCTCCAGACAATTTAGGTGGCCCCGGCACAACGCGACGTGTACACCGAATGAGTACGCTGGAGAAGTAAACCGCACAAGTTAAATGGACTTTACCGGTCGGTCGCCCCGCGTGCTTGACGCCATGCCACATCGCTCAGTCAAATAAGAACTTAGGACCGCGAAAACAATTACGTGGGGCACGATTCCATCGTGCCCGGCACGTTGAAAACGTGCCCCACCAAATCAAACCCGAGCAGCAATCCCGTGCTCCAGCCAATTCAAACCCTCTGCGAGCTAGTGGCCATCCCGAGCGTCAACCTCATGGGCCGTCCACGCCCAGGCGACGACCCGGCGGAGGCGAAGCTGACCGACTACCTGGAGGAACTGTTCAAGCGGCTGGGGATTCCTGCCGTGCGTCAGCCGGTGGAGTCGGGTGGCGACAACCTCTTTGCTATGGTCGAGCCGGAGCCCACGGGCGAGCGCAACCGGCCGTTGATCCTTTTCGAGGCCCATCAGGACACGGTGCCTGTCACCGGGATGACCATTCCGCCGTTTGTGCCGGAGGTGCGCCAGGGGCGTCTTTACGGCCGGGGCTCGTGCGACGTCAAGGGCGGCATGGCCGCGATGCTGGTCGCCTTGGCGCGTCTCCATCACGAGCGGCCGAAGCGGATGCCCACCGTCGTGCTCGCCTGTACGGTCAATGAAGAATTCGGCTTCACCGGAGCCACGGCCCTCACGACGCTGTGGCAGCCACTCGAAGAAGACACGAAGAGGGGGAGAGAGGGAGAGGGGGAGACGGGGAGAGCGAGAAACGCGGGGGTCTCTTCTCTCCCTCTCTCCCTCTCTCCCCCTCTCCCCCTCTCCCCCTCTCTCTTCCCCCGCAGGCCTGACTGCGCCGTGGTGGCCGAGCCGACCGAGCTCCAGGTCGTGGTCGCGCACAAGGGCGTGATGCGTTGGCGGTGCTCTACCCGGGGACGGGCCGCTCACAGCGCCATGCCGAGCGCGGGGGAAAATGCAATCTACAGGATGGCCAGGGCCCTGGCGGCCATCGAGAAGTACGCGCGGGACATCGTGGGAACCTTGGCCACGCATCCGCTGTGCGGACCGGCCACGCTGAACGTGGGCACGATCGCCGGCGGCCTCAGCGTGAATACCGTGCCCGACCACTGCACCATCGAGATCGACCGTCGCATCGTCCCCGGCGAGGAACATCAAACCGCCCGACAACACCTGATCGACCACCTGCAACGAGAAGCCGGGCTGGATTTCACGCTGGAACACGAGGCGCCGTTCCTGCTGGCGCTTTCGCTGGCCGATGAGCACAATCGGCCGTTGGCCGAGCGGCTCGCGGCGGCTGCGTCGGGGCTGGTGGAACCGTGCCGGCCCGTGGGCGTACCCTACGGAACCGACGCCGCAGCGTTCGCCGCCGCCGGCGTGCCGACGGTGGTCTTCGGCCCAGGCTCGATCGCCCAGGCCCACACCGCCGACGAGTGGATCGCCCTGGACCAGGTGGAAAAGGCCGCGGAAATCTACTACCGCTTCGTGACGTCGTTCTGCTGAAGCGGACCTACTCGCATGCCGAGCCTGTGTTCTGTCGATCGGTCAGGCAATCACGGGCCGATTGCGTCGCCGCCCTGCATGGAGCCCATAGCCCCCCAAACACCGTAAGGGCTTCGGCCCGTCCTTACCGGGGGAGCCGTGATCGTCCCGGTGTCGATGGTCTCGCTTACAAATTGGACGGAGCCGTCGCACCTCACGGCATTGACGCCCCCGGGATGATAGCTCGACGCGCTGTAGATCCCCCATTGCCAGTTCTGCCCGCTCACGCCGAGGCAGGAGGGCGAGTTCGGCGCCAACACCATGTTTACGCCGAGCGACGCAGGCCGGCCATCCATCCAATAGATCCCGGTAACGCTGCTGAAGTTGAGCCCCGTCCTGTAGAACCCCTGGGCGCCGGCGGTAGCAAGGCAAACCGAGGGATCGGTTCCGATCGTTGCGCCAGCGTTATCGACCGTGTCGCCGCGGATTTGGCTTCTCACGGTGAAAACCGCACGCTCGGCAAATGCAATCGTGTTGCTCGTGCCGTCCCTGACGTCCGCGAAATTCGTTTGGCCGTTGACGCAGAACGGACCGCGATTCGGCCTGTCGTAAGCATTGTTGCTGATGCTGTCGCCGACGCTGAAGGCGTAACTCGACCGACCTTGAGTGTTAGCGACATTTCGGACGGCGGCGCCCGGATCGGTCGGGCAGAGCAGTCCCGGCACTTGCGCGCGGAACGGCGCGAAATCGGTTCGCCATGCCGCAGGCCCATAGGGCGGAAAGACTAGCGCGCTGGGAGGAGTAACTCCGCCGGCGACGATTTGTTGGTAGAGCGGGCCCTGTTCCATGTACGGCAACATCCCAACCCAGCCGCTCAACTGGCCGTAGTTCCCGTTGTCCCAAGGATTCGTTCCTATCGTGCCACCGTGCAAGAACGGCACCACCCTGTTAACGTCGTGGTAGTTGTGCAGCGCCAAGCCAACCTGCTTGAGATGGTTGCTGCACTGGCTCCGCCGGGCCGCTTCCCGCGCGGCCTGTACGGCAGGCAACAAGAGAGCGATCAAGATGCCAATGATGGCGATCACTACCAACAATTCCACCAGGGTGAAGCCTGGTTTACGCCGCGAGTGAGTCATCCGATATACTCCATCTCAAGAGGGGAAACGGAAAAAGAACCAAGGATACTCTACGCTTTAATGCTAACTAACGCCACCGGTGGAGTCAACTGCCATCGCCGGAACCATTCGACGATTTGGCAAGAAGATGACCTGGGCACGGAGTAGCCCGTCATGGGGATGCGGCGCGGCGCCCCCCCCGATAACGGCAGCGCGATCCTCCGCGATAAGGAGTCGACAAACGGGCGGACATGCACTAACTTAGGCGGCGTGGGAATGATTGGCCGGTCGCACTTCGCATCATTCGCTGGGTTGAGTACGTGGAAGCGCCGGCTGCCAACGACTTCAAGTTGAAAGGGAGGATGTCGATGTTGCGCTGCACGATGGCTTTGGCTGTTGGAGTTCTAGGATTCGTGAGCGGATGCGGTACCAAGGCGGGCGACAATCTGCCGGCCCGCGCGCCCGCCAAGGTCACCGTGACCTACAAGGGAGCGCCGGTGGCCGACGCCCACGTGTCGTTGCTGCCGGTGCAAAGTGGAGGCAAGTCGGCCTTCGGCACGACAGATCAGCAAGGGGTCGCGAAACTGAGCACGTTCGGCCAGAACGACGGCGCCCTGCCGGGCGAGTACAACGTTTCGATTCGCAAGACGAAGACCGAGGGTGCTCAGGCCGGGGGCGATCCCAAAGACCCGATGGCACCGCCCGCTGACCCGTCGAAGGTTGCGGCTCCGAAGACCCTCGATCTCTTGCCCGCGAAGTATGCGTCGGCAGCCAGCTCGGGATTGAAGGCGCCCGTGACCAAGGACGGTAAGAACGAGTTTACCTTCGACCTGACGGATTGAGCGTTTAGAACACGTCGAGGATGAAGTGGTGCCCCTGATGGTACCGCTGCCCTTCCGGGTAGAGGTTCATCCACTTCGTGTTGTACACCGGGATTCTCATCTCCGGCGGGTAGCGGAAGTAGAGGTCTTCCGAGCTGCGATAGTAGTCGCTGCCCCAGAAGTTCTGAGGATAGTAGACGTAAGGATAGTGGTAGAAGCGGTTCCAGTCCTGGGTCGTGTACGCTCGGCCCCACTGGCGCCCATAGGCCTGCTCGGCCTGGGCCGCGACCGACATCAGGGCCACCAAAGCGGCTGCCAGAAGCAGCACGAGCACGGTCCGGCGGATCATATTACCCCCCCTATCCGATGGATTGTGCGGACGATTACCCCTCGACCGTCGCCCGGCTCGCCCGCTTCCGTGGCTGGCGATGCCACGCCCGACGCCGAGAGGCTCATCTGCTACAGTTGCATCGGCATCGCTTGGCGGTCGCATTGAAGGATTATCTGCTACAGGCATTCCAACCCGCACTTGCGGCGTGCTGCCCGAATGAACCTCTCCACGGCGAGAGAAGCTGGGCGAACCTTGACGGCCTGAGGCGCCTTGGAGTGCGGCGACTTGTCGCCGCTTTCTTTTTCGCGCGGCGATGCGAAGGTCGCGTCAGGGGGTCGGGAGGCTCCGAATGCGTGGGGCCTTTACGACATGCTCGGGAACGCCACCGAATGGTGCGCAGATGCATGGATCGTCGACTCCGGCGCGCCTCGTCGAGGCTCGCGCCGCGCGGGAGGGAGTAGCGGCGACTGCAGGCGGCTCCAGCCCCGAAGGGGCGCAATACGACAGCCCAGGGCAACGCCCTGGGGAGCGGGTCGCAATGAGCGCCGAAGCCCTGAAAGGGCGAAATCGGCCTTCCGCTGGCTGAAAGGCGAAATCGGCCTCCACTTGGCTCATATGCCGCCCTTTCAGGGCTTCCCCTTTCGTGCGCGACTCTTCCCCAGGGCGTTGCCCTGGGCTGTCGTATTCCGCCCCTTCGGGGCTGAGGAAGGCCACCGGACGCCGACGTCCAAAGGGCGAAGCCCGAAGTCTGGCGACTTCGGCTACGATTGGGCATGCACAATCGCGGCAAGACCTTCACGGTAGGACGGGTAGGCCA
Source organism: uncultured Planctomycetaceae bacterium (assembly GCA_964438165.1). Taxonomy (GTDB): domain Bacteria; phylum Planctomycetota; class Planctomycetia; order Pirellulales; family Thermoguttaceae; genus CALFBP01. Next base: position 5,579 of record CAYTJV010000318.1, read on the forward strand.
AGTCGATATCTAGTTCTTCAAGTATCCGCGCGTTGCGGACGCGCTTGTTGCCGAACCCGCGCAGCGATTGGTTCTGATCCGGCTCCACGTTGACAAACGTCGGAGACGGCAGGTGCAGGAGCTCGCTCAAGTAGTGGTAGAATTCGCGTCGCGGCACAGGATGCCCATCTGAGACGGCGTAAGTGGCCGGCGGCTGGGCTCGCTGTTCGGCGGCGAGCACGACCGAGGCGGCGTCGTCCACGTGGATCAGGTTCACGACCGCGCTGGGCGCTACCGCGATGGGTTGGTTGGCAAGGAGGTCCTGCATTCGCGGGATGCGGCCCGGGCCGTAAAGGCCGGCCAGCCGGAGCACGATCGCGTGCGAGCCGATCGGGTGCGATCGCAACACCTCTTCCGCGGCCAGGAGGATGCGGCCGCTTTCGCGATCCGGCCGGCACGGGGTGTTCTCGTCGACCCAGGCGCCCTCGCAGTTGCCGTAGACCGCGGTAGAGCTGACGTAGATCAGTCGGACCGGGGGCTGCGGCAGGGCGTCGAGCACCGCCCGAAGCCCTTCAATCTGCACCCGGGCCCGCGGCAATCCGCTCGTGCGGTCGTAGCCCACGGCGTAGAGGATGGTCTGGGCAGCGGGGAGATTGGCGAGCGTTTCGGGCCGGGTCACGTCGGCAACCAAGGGCCGGAATCCCCGGCGGGCCAACTGCTCGGCCCGCTCGGCCGACCGCGTGACCGCCACCGGGGTCTCGCCGCAGTCGATCCAGCGCCGCCCCACGCGCTCGCCCAGGTGCCCGCAACCGAAGATCAGCTTGGTCATGCTTCCCAGCGCGGCATGGCCGCAACCAAAGGGAGAGGGTTCAGGGTTCGGGGTTCAGGACTTTGAGGAGACGCTTGCATTGAAATCCTGAACCCCGAACCCTGAACCCCCTACCCGACCCCTATTGTACGATCCGCAGCTTGGGATTGGTAATGATGTTCTGGAAGATCTCGGTGAGCCGGGCCTCGTAGTCGGCGGGGTTGCCGCTGCCGCGCGGGCCCTGGCCGCTTTTGTCGGTGTCGCCCATGCGGGCCATGCGGTCCATGAAGTCGTAGTCGCATCCCAGCCCGATCCCCACCGGGTAGAGATACCAGTGGTCGCCCTGCATCATCGAGGTCTGCATCAGGGCGGCGTTTTTGGGATACTGGCTGCCGTAGAAGTTGCTGCTGGGGTTGTTGGTTATGTAGCTACTGATCTGGCTTGACGAGGTGACGTAAAGGTTCGGCATGCCGTCGGTGAGGAGCACCACGACCTTGTTCGTGCCGAGGCGCCCGAAGCCCCCCTGGCTCTGAGGCTTGATGTGGTTCTTGGCGGCGATCAGCCCGACCTCGGTGGCCGTGGAAGCCCCGTTGTGGCCAACCGCCTGAAGTCCAGTAGAGCCCTGCATAGCCGTGTCGTAATCGCCCGTCAACGGAACCGGGATCGCCGGGCTGGCGCCCGTGAGACGGTCGAAGGTAATAATCGAGACCCAGTCGCGCTGGTTCATGTCGGAGATGTTCTGGTTGCGCTCCTTGATGACCTGCATCGCGGCGATCATCGCCCGGCGCGCGGCGTGCGTCGGCTGCTCGCGCGGAGGAAAACTGAAGGCGCCTCCGGCCGTGCTCTCCGAATGCCACGGACAATTGGGGCTGAATTGCGACAGCGGCGTGTAATTGACGCCGTCGGGCTTCAGGTCGCGGCCGTTGTACATCATGTAACCCGTGTACGAACGGTAGCCCATCTTGCTGTAGTTGCTGTCCAGGTAGTTGGCCCAATAGTTGTAGTACGTAGAACTGTTGATCGCAGGAGCGACGGCCTTGGGCTTCGCCGCAGGCATGAGTTGAGGGATCTGGACGTCCATTGCCCAGGAGTACGCCTTCCGCTTGCGAACGCTCGACGAGTCGCTGGATCGGATGCGGTATGCGACGGGAATGGTGCTTCTCGAAAGCGGGCCGGTGGTCGACATCAGTTGGGTCAGGGCGTTTCCGCCACTCGGGTTGACCCCTATCGATTGGCCGATGCACTGCGTGGTCCCCGGAAACGTGCCGAATCCGAAGTCGTTGTAGACCTGCTGCATCAGGTCGGTGCCGATGGTCGGGTACCCCTGGGAGGCGAAGGTGCTGTTGATGCTGTCGGTCTTGTCGGGGTTCGTATCATAGTTCATCGAGCCCGACAGGTCGATCACGAAGGCAATGTCGCGGGGGTTCGTCATGGCCACGGCGGAGGCCGACTGGTTGAGCGAGTTGTGGTTGAAAACGCGGGCGAAGAAGAAGGGCGTTTCGCCGCCGGTGGCCTGATCGGTCCGCGTGGTCACGCGCACGGCGTTGCCCACCACCGCCGAAGGCGTGAAGACTCGCGTGGTCGTATCCCAACGGCCGTACTCGATGTCGGAGGGATTGAGTTGAACCGCCCTTCCCGCCGCTTGATGGTATCCGGCATACTGCTGGGCGACCGCCTCCATTTGGCCCCGCGACAGGTTCGTCGAGGCGGCGGCCGCCAGGGCCGACGAGTCGGCCGCTGCCTGGAGTTGCGTGCGGACCAGGAGCACGTAGCCGAGGTCCAGGGCAAGCGCGATGATGCCCAGCATCACGACCACAAGAATCGCGGCCAGAACCACAATCGCGCCCCGTCGAGAGGGTCGCCTGGGCTTTGCTCGCGGACGAATCATGGAAACCGCCTTGGATTGAAAAGAATTGCCGAAGAGCCCACCGAGGAGACACGCCCGGTGGAGGGAGTCCGCCTGTAAATTACCTAGGTCGCAAAGGCCCCTTTGTCAACCCACCCTTGCGGGACCACGGCCGGATCAGGACAATGTTTGCCGGATGCGCCGGCCGTTTGGATTGTGCAGCCGTTTTGGGCTGGAGGGCGACATGATGACGACGCACAAGAGTTTTCGGCGGGCCAAGGGGTCGGGAGTCTTTTTCCATGTCGGCGATGAAGTCCATCCATGCGGGAGAACGGCTCCCGCCGACAGGGAAAAAGACTCCCGACCCCTTCACTCTGCCCCAGATCGGACCGTAGCGTCACGATCCAAGCGATAGCGGGTGACGCGGTGGTCGGCGAAGTACCAAGCGTCCTCATTCGGGTCCACGGCAGGACCGGCAGGTGGAGGGACGCCAGCCTTGACCCGCGCGAGACTCTTGCTCCCAGGATCGAAAACGGTCAAGGAGCCGTCGAGCCCAACGCCAACCACCCTGCCGCTTCGCGAGAGCACGAAGAAACCCCGCTCCGCGCTGCCGAACCTGGTGCCCATCGGCGAGAGCACGATGTCTTGAGCGTCCCGGCCACGACCGTCCAAGAGCGAAGGGAGGCCTGCCGTCGCGCGGTCGGCGGGTGCACGCGACCCGCCCCGACGTCGCCCACCCCGGCCGAGACCGCCCC
>CAYTJV010000319.1:0-8924 GCA_964438165.1 uncultured Planctomycetaceae bacterium
TCGGACAACCCTCTTTCATGAAGCCGCCAAAAACTTAACCCGACAGCCCGCAAGCCAAGTAGGGTGCTCTGTGAGCACCTTTCGAGTTTCATCGTCGCCGAGCACCTACGCCGATGGTGCTCACAGAGCACCCTACACCGTTATCCGCGAATTTCGGCGCGGGCTGCGCAAAATTGTGGTTGCGGCTCGGCCGCCCTACGATGTCTGCATGGTAACTCGCAGTCGCACCACGTCTTTGATCATGGACGATTCCGGACCTCTCGGCGTCCGCGAACAGCCTTTCGATTTGCTTGACGATCTCTGGATTTTGCACTCACCTGTGCGATTCCGCTCACAACAGGTCCAGCGTCCGCTTGTGCGTCCGATTCACCGCGCCGCCGGAGGCGAGCGAGGTTTGGCTGTCGAGGAACTGGCGGACCTCGGCGCGGCCCGGCCGGCCCTTGTGCTTCGAGAAGAGGACGAAGAGGGCCTTGAGCGCCGAGTCGGGCGCGGCCAGGCGGGCGTCCGGCAAGGCGGAGCCGAGCACCAACTCGCCGGCGCGGCGCAGCGCCCGGCCGGCGTACCAGGAGCGCTGAAGCTGGTGATAGGCCAGGGCCGTGTTCAAGTGGCACATCGCCAGGTCGGCGGCCGCCTGCGAGGGCCCTTTGCGGTCGAGCCACGAGTCGAGCAGCTCGATCGCGCGGTCGTAGGTCTCGATCGCCGTTTGCTGCTGTCCGGACCTCCAGAGCTGCGTGCCGAGGTTCATCCAGCAGAGGCCCGCGTCGGCCGGAGCGGCAGGGCGGCCGTGCCGGGCCAGGGCATCGAGGATCTCCAGCGCGCGGTTCAAGAGCTCGATCGCCGCGGCGACTTGCCCCCGCCGCGAGAGCGGCACCGCCTTGTTCATGTAGCACTGCGCCAGGTCCTCGTGGGAGCTGCCCAGCGGCTCCCCCTGAACCTCCTGCTCGATGAGCTTCACCGCGCGGTCCAGGTGGGCGCTGGCCGTCAAGTCGTCGCCCAGCGCGGCCAGCGCGCAGCCTTGGTTCATCGCGCATACGGCCAGCTCCCGCGTCAACTCGCGACGGCTGCCGCGGCGGACGAGCTGCTCCAGGGCCTCGGCGGCCTGGCCGTACCAGTCCATGGCCTCGCCCTCGCCCTCCAGGTCGCCCTGGGCCACGGCTTTGTTCATCCAGGCGATCGCCAGCTCGCGCTCCACGCGCTGCCGCTCCAAGGGCTTGAGAAACGCCAGGGCATCGTCGTAGGCCCGCAGCGCAGAGCGAGTGTCGCCGAGGCGCCAAAGGGCGTTCCCTTGGTTCGAGAAACACCGGGCCCGCTCGATCGCGCGCTGGCGCAGGGCTTCCTCGGCGCCGGGACGGTCGTACAGCGCGATCGCCCGGTCGTACAGCGCGATCGACTGGCGGAGGTGCTGATCGAGCGTCCGGAGGGACCGGCGGCCGACAATCTGCCCGTATCGCGCCAGGGCCAGGGCCTTGTCGCGCAGCGCGTTGGCCAGCTCGTCTTGCAGCTCGGCGCGGGGGCCCTGCTCCACCTGTCGCTCGAGGATCGCGATGGCCCGGTCGAATCCTTCCACGGCCGCGGCGTAGTCCTCGCTCTTCGTGGCAGCCAGGCCCTTGCCGGCGTAGGCCGCGGCCAGGCCCGCCGCATTCGGCGGCCGGCCGCCGCTCAGCTTGTCGTTGTGCGCCAGGGCGATGGCCTTGTCAAACAGCTCTGCCGCGGCGCGCTGATTGCCGAGCGCGCCCAGGGCTTGGGCCTTGCACGCGTAGCACGCCCCCAAAGGCTCGGCGCAATCCGCGCGCCTCTGGTTGGCCAGCGACTCGTAAAGCCCGATCGCGCGGTCGTAGAGCCCGAGCGCTCCGGCCACGTCGCCCGCGGTCTCATGGACCAAGGCTTTCTCGAAGGAGAGGGCAGCCAGCTCCGGCTCCAAGTCGCGCTGCCCCCCCGCCACGCGCCGCGCGTAGACGTCATGGGCCTGCTCGTAGCCGATCAGGTCGTCGATCGCCCGGGCCCGACGCGAGCCGGGGGAGCTCTCCATCAGCCAATCGGAAGGATCCGCATCGGTGCCCGACAGGCGCAGGGCCTTTTCCAGCCAGACCGCCGGGTCGCTCCACGCCGCGCCCCGGCCGGTCCGCCGCACGTAGCCGGCGGCCGGGCGCGTCCGGACGACCTCCGGATCCGGTCGAGGGTAGCGTTGGCCGGTCTCGGCGGCGAAGATCTTGATCAGGGCGTCGGCCAGCTCGCGCATGCTCGGCCAGCGATCGGCCGGGTACCATTGCAGGCAGCGCGTGAGCACGGCCACGAGCGGGTCGGGCGGAACGACCTGGAACACCCGCACGCCGCGGCGGTGCTCCTCGATCAAGCGCTGGAAGACCTTCGCGGCGTCGATTCCCCAGACCCACGTCCGCTTGCCCAGGAGCATCTCCAGCAGAGACACGCCGAGACCCCACACGTCGGCCCGCGGCGAGACGGTCACCCCGGCGGCCTGTTCGGGCGAGCAGTAGGCCGGGGTGCCCGCGCCGGCCGTCCCCTTGGCCTCCGGCGAGGCCGGTGTCTGGCCCGGTACGGGCTTGGGCTCGCTCGCCCTGATCACCGCGCGGGCCTTGGCCAGTCCGAAGTCGGTGACCTTGGCGTGGCAAAAGTCCTCCAAGAATAGGTCGTCGTACAAGAGCACGTTGGCGGGCTTCACGTCCTGGTGAATCAGGCCTTGCTGATGGGCCGCCTCCAATCCCCGCGCGACCTGGATCGCCACGTCGAGCACGGCCTCGACGCTCGACACCCGCCCCTCCCGGATCCAGGCATACAGCGACCCGCCTTCCACGTACTCGGCGAAGATGATCACGTCATCGCTCACCGTGCGGAAGAACCGGCAGGCCACCAAGTGCGGATGCACGGGCAGGTCGACCCAGCTTCGCAGCTCCTTGAGGAACTTCTTCCGGTGGTGCAGGTCCTGGATCAGGTGCGGCCGGATCCGCTTGACCGCGAAGGGCTCGCCGGTGGTGCGGCTGCGGGCCAGGTAGACGTCGCCCATCCCGCCCGAGCCCAGGTGCCGCTCGACAAGATAATCGTCCAAGAGCACAAGACCCGGCGACCAGGACGGTGCGGCCTCGGCCGCGGGCGTCGGGGCCGCCTGGCGCGGCGTGCCCAAGCCGGAGGCCGGCTTCCCGCTCAAGGAGAGCGCGCCGCTGGGACCAGTCGGGGAACTGTCCGCAGCCGGCGCGGTGAGCACGGCCCGGCACCGCGGGCAGTAGAATTGGCGGCCAGCGTGTTCCGGTTTCGCCGAAAGCTTGATCTGACAGCCTGGGCAGCGGAAAAAAGGCATCGTGTGATACTATCGAGGGGCTGTGTCCCGTAGCTCTGCTCCGTCCTCCGGGAAGCGCTCCGTGCCGGCCTGCATGTGATTTATCCTATGCCCCGGGCACACCGCAAACCAGCGGGGCGTGCGAAAGGGGGGTGGACGGAAAAACCGGGCCTAAGATCGCTGGCTTCGTTTGGCACTCCCGCCGGTCCCGGTCCCGACCTGCGCCGTCCCGGTCCACGACGGCCCATCGGCCGCTGAGACTGATTCCTCGGAACGAGCCAATCCGCACTACTCTACCAGCGCGAATGCCTTCTTTATGGCGGCGGCGGTGGTCTGGACCGCTTGCTCGGCGGGCATGGCGCGGAGGGCCTGGCTGAAGGGCTCGACGAGGATCGGACCGTCGTAACCGATTTTCAGCAGCCCCGTGAGAAAGGACTTCAGGTCGATCACGCCCGTGGCGCATGGCAGCTCGCGCTTCAAGTCCATCTGCCGGTCGACGGGGACTCCTGCCGGGGCGTCGTTGAGGTGGACGCAGACGACCTCGCGGTTGCGGAGCGTGAGCAGATCGGACTGGCTCTCGCCGGCCGTGTACCAGTGCCAACTGTCCAACAGGAAGCCGACGCTGGGCTGGTTGATTTCGGCGATCAAGTCCTTCATCTCGGCCATGGTGTGGATGAAGGGGAACCGGGCGGCGGTCCACGAGGTCTTGGGCCCGACGTATTCCAGCCCCAGCCGCTGCCCGTGATCGGCCAGCACCTTGGCCACCTCGCGGAGGCGTCGGGCGTGCTGGCGGAAGTTGGCCACGTAGGTCAGCGACGCGTGGCTGGGCGAGAGCCAAGTAGCGACTCGCGTCACGCCCGCCCGCTTCAGTCCGTCGGCCGTGCGCGGCAATCCTTTCATCCCTTCCTGAAATGCTGCCTCGCTACCGCGGAAATCCACCGGCAGACCGCTAGCGCCCCAGACGAGTTTTTGGGCCTTCATGTCGGCCAGCAGTTCCTGGCGCTCGCCGTCGGCGAGCCGGGCCAGGAAGTCGGCCGCGGGCTCGACGGCCTCGAACCCGAAGCGGTGGGCCAGGCGAATCGCCTCCCGCTGGTCCGCACGCACGCCAATGGCCCCGCACGACAGGCACCTGGTACACTTCCGCCGCAGCCGCGGCGAGTCGGCGCTCGTGTCGGCTGAGAAGGCGTCCGAGAGTGCTGTGCCCGCAAGCCCAAGGGCCGCCGCAGTTCTCAAGAAATCCCGGCGAGAGAAAATGGTCATTGTGAATGCTCCTTTCGACAACGCAGCATAGCCGGGCAATCTTCTTGCCGCAAGAGCCTGGGATGCTTGACGGGACGGCTTCGTGAAGTCAAGATCATGCGGTGGCCCCGTCTCCTAGAAAAAAGGGTTCCGCTCATGACGCCATCGAAAATCGTTCCATCCGTCGTGGCATCGCTCTTGATGAGCACGCTTGGTTTGTGCTGGGTCGCCCGGGGCGCCGAGCCTTCGAGCCCGGCGGCGGCCAAGAAGGACACGTTCTGGTTCATTCCCCACACGCATTGGGAAGGGGCCGTGTTCATCACGCGGGAGGACTATCTTCAGACAGGGTTGTCGAATATCCTCCGCGCCCTGAAGATGCTCAAGGCCGATGCGAGCTACCGTTTCACGCTCGACCAGGCGTGCTACGTGAAGCCGTTCCTGGAACGCTACCCGGAAGAGGAGGCGGCGATGCGGAAGTTGATCGCCGAGGGGCGGCTGGCGATCGTCGGCGGTATGGACGTCATGCCCGACGTCAATATGCCCAGCGGCGAATCGTTCGTGCGGCAGATTCTCTACGGCAAGGGATACTTCCGCGAGAAGCTCGGCGTCGACGTGACGGTCGGCTGGCAGCTCGATACGTTCGGCCACCACCCGCAAGTGCCGCAGATCATGAAGGCGGCGGGCTTCACGTCGTTCTGGTTCTTCCGCGGCGTGCCGAGTATGGAGACGCCCTCGGAGTTCTTCTGGAAAGGCATCGACGGCTCGCAGATTCCCGCCTTCTGGCTCCCGCACGGATACGCCATCACCTACGGATCGCCCGCCAAGCTGCCCGAGTTCGTCGAGTTCATGAAGGGCCGGTTTCACATGCTCAACCCTCAGTCGCGGGGACCCGACCGGGTTGGGCCGGCGGGGGCCGACGTGTGCGAGCCCGAGGAGCACGTGCCCGGGCTGGTGGAGCAGTTCAACCGGCAGCCCAACGCCCCTTTCCATCTGCGGCTTGCCGTGCCCACGGATTTCGAGAAGGCCGTATCGACGCGGACCGATCGGCCGGTGCTCGCGTTGGATCTCAATCCCATTTTCCAGGGCGCTTACAGCAGCCGAATCGAACTGAAACAGCACCAGCGCAACCTCGAGCGCCTGCTCACCACGGCGGAAAAGCTGGCGGTGCTGGAGCAGTGGCTCGGATCGCCGGTGCAGACTTCCGAAGTCTCGAAGACTTCGGAAGTCTTTGGCTGCGGCTCTGCGGCCCTCTGGCGGGCGTGGGAGCCGGTGCTCTTCAATCAGACCCACGATCTGGCGTCCGGCGTGATGACCGATCGCGTGTACGACGACACGCTGGGAAGCTACCAGTTCTCCAAGCGCCTGGCGGATGAGCTGGTCGACACCGGCTTGGAGCGCGTGGCCGCGAAGATCGACACGCAGGGCGACGGCATCCCCGTGGTCGTTTGGAACACGCTGGGCTGGTCTCGGACCGACGTCGCCGAAGCGGATCTGGGAATCGCCGACACCGACGTGCGCGATCTGGCGCTCTTGGACAGTGCCGGTCAGCCGGTGCCGCACCAGACGCTTGCGGCGGAGCGTTATTCGGGCGGCGGGCTCTTGCGGGCCAAAATCGCCTTCATTGCCCGCGATGTCCCGGCCATGGGATACGCGGTCTATCGCGCAAAGCCTCAGCGTGCCGGCGCCCCGTCGTCCTCCGCTGCGGGCCCGGGGAAAGAGCCGGGGGTGATCGAGAATGAGCACTACCGGGCCACGTTCAACGTCGCCAGCGGCGCGATGACCGGCCTGGTGGTCAAGGCCGGCAATTGGCAGGCGCTGGCCGGGCCCGCCGTTGTTTCGCGCGAACAGGACCGCGGCGACCTGTGGGAGCTCTACCGGCCTCTGGACGGCGGCAGCCGCATTGCCATGACCGGCAAACAACCGGTCCCTCAGCTCGGCAAAGCGATCTTCAGCAGCGACTTCAGCGCGGTGGCCGGATCGGTCGTCGCCGGGCCGGTTTTCTCCGAGTTCAACGTGACGCACCCGTTTGGCAACGGCACGTTTGCCACCAACGTCCGGTTATATGCGGGGCTCCGTCGCATCGACATCCGCACGCAGATCGTCAACAACGAAAAGTTCGTGCGTTACCAGGCCCTCTTCCCGACCTCGATTCGCAATGGCCGCAATGTGCACGAGATCCCGTTTGGGGCCGTCGAGCGGCCCGCGGCGATCGAGTTCCCGGCCCAGAATTGGGTCGATTACGGCGACGGGAAACAAGGCGTCGCCCTCTTGAATCGTGGCTTGCCGGGTAATCTCACGACCGACGGCACGATGATGCTCTCGCTGGCACGCTCGACGGCCATCGTGGCCTATGGATTCGGCGGCGGCTACGGGCCCGGGATGTCGTCCGACAGCGGATTCGAGCTCGGCAAGCAGTTGACTTTCGACTACGCCATCGTGCCCCACGCCGGCGACTGGCGCGAGGCGGGCATTTATCGCGCGGGCCTGGAGTTCAACAATCCGCTCATCGTGCGCAAGGCGCTTCCTCACGCCGGGAGCTTGCCAAAGCGATGGGGGCTGCTCGAAGTCTCCCATCCCAACGTGGTCCTCTCCGCGCTCAAACCCGGACCCGGCGGCGCGGCCATCCTCCGCATCTACGAAGCCGCCGGGACGCCAAGCCCACAGGTCAAGATCGGCCTGCGCGCCAAACTGCTCGCGGCCGAGGAGGTCAACCTGATGGAAGACCCGGGCCGGAAGCTGGCCATAGCCAACGACGCCGTGACGCTGGACTTGGGCGCGTTCCAGATCAAGACCCTGAAACTCCAGCTCCAGCCGGCAAACTAGCCGAGCATGATCGTCGCCAGACCAAGATAATAGAAGAGGGTCGCGATGTCGGTCATCGCCAGGGCGATCGGCCCGGACGCGGCCTTGGGATCGCGCTGAACGGCTCGCAAGGCGGTGGGCACGGCGAATCCGAACAAGGCGGCCGTCGCCACGGCCAGGGCGATGCTCAGCAGGATGCACAAGGCCACCAGGCCCCGCCCTTGCCACATCCAAGCCACCAATCCCACCAGGCCGCCGCACGCCAATCCGAGCAGCGCGCCAATCAGCGCTTCGCTTCGCAGGGCTGACGCGATCCTCTCCCACTGGAACTGTTTCGCCTCATGGACCTGCAGGGTCAACGTAAAAGACTGAATGCTCACGCTTTCCGCCAGCGCCAGCACGATCGGAATGAACATCGCGAGGACTACCACGTTGGCCAAGACCTGCTCGTGCCAGGCCGCCAGCAGTGCACAGGCCAGGCCGCCGCCGATGTTGCACAAGAGCCAGGGAAACCGCCCGCGAAACGCCACCGGGATCGAAGCCTGCCGGACCTGGGCCAATCGGACGCCGATCAATTGGAAAATGTCCTCACTCTCCTCGCGGGCGGCCAGGTCGGAGATCTCGTCGGTGTACAACTCCACGTCCACGATGCCCTGGATGCGACCCTCCCCGTCCACCACGGGAATTGCCAGGAGCCGGTGGATGATGAAGAACTCGCAGGCGTCCAGCAGCGTTGCCGTTGCCGGCAGCGTGATCAACTTCCGCTGCATGATGTCGGCGACGGGGGTCTCGGGTCCGTTGAGCAGCAAGCGCCGGGTGGGGATCACGCCGTGGAGCCGGTCCTCCTCGTCGACCACATAGAAATAGACGATCCGGCCTTCCACTTGACGGCGTTGAATGCGAGCTAACGCTTCGCCCACGGAGTCGGTCACCAGGACGCGCACGAAGTCCTTGCGAACGTGGCTCAGTACCGGTTCGTCGAGATGACCCGCAGCCGACAATTCCGCCATGGTCCGCAACTCCATGCCCGCTTGGTTCCGCCGAAATGCTGAACTTTACCGATTATTCTGCCGATGACGGTTATTGGCCACCCTCCGGGTGGCGTGAAATCTGCCGGCTTTGCGAGCAAATCCGCGGTTGGGCGGCCGTGTCGGGAACCGGACATGCACTTCACGAAATCTCTGCTCTTGGCCGCCCTCGTCGCCATTGTCCTCGCCGGATTCGGAGGGTGCTCTTGCCCGTCGCGGGTCCCGGTCAGCCTGGAATCCCTCAACGACTGGTTGCTCTACCACGGTCCCGCCTGCCGGCACTATCCCTATAGCTGCCCGCCGTGTCCCTATACCGACTGCGAGCACTGTGTCCAGGCGGACGGATATTGGGAGGAATCGGACGACGGGGCGCATGCACAGCCCAGGGAAGGTGGCAACAAAGCACTTCCGGCCAAGCCCGATAAGACCTGAACCGGGCGCTCACGGGGTCCGGACTCGCTCGGCGCGGGTCGACGCGCTCGCGCTCGGCGCGGGTCTCCTGACCCCGCCGACCGTGCGACCGCAGGTCTCCCTTCACTTCTTGGAGACCTTCGGTCAGCGTT
>CAYTJV010000320.1:0-8914 GCA_964438165.1 uncultured Planctomycetaceae bacterium
TGGATCGAAACCGCAAGAAGGATGGACGAGGTGATCTTCGGGGAGTTCAAGGGGACGGGGAACTCGGAGATCGTGCTCGACCGGCGGCTGGTCGACAAGCGCATCTGGCCGGCCATCGACATCAACCGCAGCGGCACGCGCAAGGAAGAGATCCTCATGGACCCCGAGGAATACCGCCGCGTATGCGTGCTGCGCCGCGTGCTCAACGAAATGAACCCGCCCGAGGCCATGGAGCTCCTGGTCAGCCGGCTGGGCAAGACGAAGACGAACGCGGAATTCCTGATGAGTATGAATATGAAGTGATGCCCAACATCTACGAGGGAAAACCAGACCGCTCCAGCGGTCGCTTTGCGATCGTCGTGTCGCGGTTCAACCCGTCGATCACAGGGCGCCTGCTCGACGGCGCCGTCGCGACCCTGACGGCCCATGGAGTGGCCGACGAGCACATCGACGTGGCTTGGGTCCCCGGGGCATTTGAGATCCCTTCCGTGGCCGAGCGATTGGCCGCCAGCGAGCGCTACGTGGCCGTGATCTGCCTCGGCGCCGTGATCCGCGGCGAGACCGCGCACGATCAGTACATCAACCATGCGGTGAGCACGTCACTGGCGGAGATCGGGGTTCGTCACGGCCTGCCGGTGATTTTCGGCGTGCTGACCTGCAACACGCTGGAGCAGGCGATTGCCCGATCCGACGGCCAGACCGGGCGCAAAGGCAAGGACCTCCAGGAAAGCGGCGTCAGCAACAAGGGGATCGAGTCCGCCGAAGCCGCCCTGGAAATGGTCGACCTGCTGGCGAAACTGCCGGAAAGGAAGGAATGAACGAAGGAAGGAATGAACAATGAAAAACGGACAATGAACAATGTAAAATGCCGAACGCCACTTAAACATTCTACATTTTCCATTGCTCATTGTTCATTTCCTCAACTCCCATGACCCGCCGCCGCCGTGCTCGTGAAGTCGCCCTCCAGGTCCTGTTTCAGGACGACCTCAATCCGCGCGTCGACCCGCACGCGGCTGACGAGTTTCTCCGCAGCCGGCTCCGCGGCGCGGACTTAGTGGAGTTTTCGCAGGCCCTGGTGGCCGGGGTCCGCCGCAACCGTCCACAGCTCGACGCCCTGATCGAGAAAACCGCCGAGCACTGGAGCCTCCACCGCATGGCGGTCACCGACCGCAACGTGCTGCGTCTGGGGGCTTTTGAAATCCTCTTGTCCGACACGCCCGATCCCGTGGCCATCAACGAGGCCATCGAGCTCGCCCGACGCTACGGCTCAGCCCACTCGGCCCAGTTTGTCAACGGCATCCTCGACCGTTTGATGCACAAGCGGGAAGAGGGTTCGGGGTTCGGGGTTCAGGGTTCAGGAAGCGGCGATCGGTAGCCGCATCACGCCATCGACAATGTCGCGAATCGTGCGGACTTCATCGGCCATGGCGTCCGGCACGTCGATGCCGAAATACTCTTCGACTTCCATCAGGGTTTCCACCTTGTCCAGGCTGTCGAAGCCCAGGTCGTTCACCAGGTCGCTCGATTCATGAATCGCCTCCACGGCGATGCCGACCTGCTCGCCGGCAATCGTCTTGACGTCCTCGATCACACGCTCGCGCGAAAGGGTGATGGTCTCCGGGCCTCTACGCTTGGTCTGCATGGTTGGGCTCCTCGCCAGATGAATCGGAAATGTCTTTCGTAAGGTTCTCGTCTTCGGCCGCGTTCATGGCCACCACGAGCTTGCGCACGGTGGCGAAGTCGGGCGTGGTATGACCGCGCTCGATGCGGTTGAGGGTCTCCGCCCGAACGCCCGCCCGTCGAGCCAATTCGGCCTGCGACAGCCCGCACGCCCGGCGTCGCCGTGCTAGCTTTTCGGCCAGCGAGGTGCGATCCCAATTCCCCCCCTCTACGGAGGTGTCGCTTTCGGCTCTCGTAGTCTCCTCATCCAAATCCGCCTTTCGGCACAGCCACTCAAACAAGGATTCCCGCAGGATGACGTAGCGGACCCCGTCCAACTCCACCCGGCGGCAATCGATTTTGCGACGCTTCTTCGCGACCATGACGACGTCTCCCAGTTCCCTGGATACCATACTATCGGACAATGACTTGTATGTCAATAACAATGTTTTACAAATCAATTCCCGCGAGTCCCTTCTGCACCTTAGAATCTTCGACCGGGGTCAAAGGAGGCACACCGCATGAATCTCTGGGAGAGAACACGGGTCGTTTATCGGGCATGGCGGTATCGCCTGAGGACCGAGCGGCCGGAAACCCTGTTTCTGCTCGAACACCTTCGCTCAGGGCAGACGGCACTGGATATCGGCTCGCACAAGGGCGTCTATGCCTACTGGATGCACAAGCGAGTGGGCCCGGCCGGCCGCGTCATCGCGTTTGAACCGCAGCCGGAGTTGGCGGCGTACATCGCGCGAATGAAGAGGGCCTTTGGGTTCGATCGTCTGACGATCGTCAACGCGGCGCTCTCGACGACCGCGGGTACGAGGGATCTTTTTCAGCCGGTCGTCAATCCCCGCGGGGCGGCGACTCTGGAAAAGGTGCCCGGCGGAGGGAAGACGCTCCAAGTTTCGACGATCGTCCTCGACGATTATCTCGACGCTGCCGGCGCCCGACCCGTCCACTTCATCAAGTGCGATGTCGAAGGGCACGAGCTCGATGTGTTTCGGGGCGGGGAGCGGATGCTCTCGGAAGACCGCCCCAAGCTGCTCTTCGAATGCCAGGACTTTCGCCACAGCGAAGGGCAGACGCGGCGGGTATTCCAGTTCCTGGACCGGCTCGGCTACGAAGGCTACTTCTTCGAAGGCGGAAAACCGACTCCCGTGAGCCGATTCCGCCCGGAGATCCACCAGACTCCCGGCCGAACGCCGCCGTTGGACAATTTCGCGTTCCTGCCGCGAAAGGGCGGGTGAAACCGATACCGCGCTGACCCGCAGATCCCGGCGTTTCGACTTCTCCCACACCTACAGTCTACTGGGTCGGCGCTACTGCCCGCTACTCCTTGATCAACTCCCGCACCGTCATGCCGGAAGGGATCATGGGCAAGACGTGTTCCTGGTACGGGACGGCGATGTCGAGAAGATAAGGGCCGGGGCGAGTCGATCATTTCGCGGAGGGCTTCGGTCACTTCGGCTTTCTTGGCCACGTGGCGGGCCTGCCAGCCGAAGCCGCGGGCGATGGCCACGAAGTCGGGGTAACGGTCGCCGAACATGTTGCCGTTGGCGCGGCCGGTCGCTTCGGGGCGGTCGATTGGGCCGAGGTACGTGTGGGCGCGGTTCGAGCCGAAGAAACGGTCCTCCCATTGCACTACCATGCCCAGGTGTTGGTTGTTGAGGAGCATCACCTTGACCGAAACCTTTTCGCAGACGAATTGGTTTGTCCGGGATCTTGCCGGCGCGGTGCTCTTTCAAGTGTTCGAGTGGCAAGCCTTCGCGTGCCGGATGGGTGCCGCAGGGACCAGCGTCCCCGAATTCTTCGATGAACTCGAGGACGCGAAGGTGTCTGGTCGACGCATGACGGGCATACCTGAGATTGAAATTGCGCCCGGTGTTTTTGACTCCGGCAAGCGCTGACGGCTTGTCGTCTCGAACCTAGTTGGAACGGGGCAGCCGGGCGGCACGCCCAGAGTCTTCGATACTGACGGCAATTCCCTTGATCTCCCGCGCCGTATCTTCGAGCCCTATCGCATTTGTGTCTATGATGTAATGTGCCACGGTGCGAAACAGGTTGTCCACTTCCTCGTACCGGTCGAGTACGCCTTGCACATGCTCTTCGGGACGGTGATGACCCTCCGCCGTGGGCATCCCTAAACACTGCTTCAGGCGCTCCTTCGTTTTGTACAAGTAGATGAAGACCAGTTCGGAGGGCAAGCCTGGACTCTGGTCGCTCCTCAATCTAGCCATATGTGCCAACGTATCTTTATGAACGCTCATGATAACCGCAGGGCAAGGGCTCGCCGAGATCCACTTCACGGCTTCCTTGACCGACGGAGCCTTGTCGGTGCCAAGCCCCCGGTCCATCTCAGCTAGGTTCGGATCGCAGCACAGACAACGAAGTGAAGCGGATTTCCCGCTTCCCGAGTGCCCGAGCAAGACGATTTTGCAGGCCTGATTGGAGAGCACGCTACCCTGACCTCGCACAATTCAAGCGGAATCCTTGGGTGCAGGCCGACGGTTGCCGCCAACGTTGTCTATATTGCTTCGCTTATTCGGCAAGCGATCGTGTGCGGCCGGCGCAACCTTGGCGACTTTCGACATGGCGCGCTCGAACTTGGCTCGGCTGCACGCCTGGCCCGCTCCTCGAAGAATTCCTTTCATGGAATCACTGGCAGTCGCCCGCCGCATCCTTTAGTCTATGCCGCCGGGAGGGCGGGCGGCAAGACGGCTCGGGTGTGCCTCCTGTTTCTTGACGCGTACCGGCGGAATGGCGCACAGCGCTCTGTTGCACGCCGGTCGGTCGTTGGGTTACAATGCGCCCCAGTGGAGTGGCCCTGGGGAAAGAAGCTGCATTGCCGGTTCTGCTTTGCGGTTCAGTTCGACCTGGTTCTCGACTCATTCTGAGGAGACTTCCATGCTTCACCTCCCCCGTCGCGCGTTTACCCTGGTTGAGTTGCTGGTGGTCGTCGTCATTTGCGGGGTGCTGATTGCCCTGCTGCTCCCCGCGGTGCAGACGGCGCGGCACGCGGCGCTCCGGTCGAAGTTGGGCAGTTACTCGGAATACGGGCCCGGCGAGCAGGCAGCACCGAGCGGGCAGGCCGACGCGGCTGCGCGGCTGCCCCTCGCTCGGGTCCAGGGTTTCACCGCCGAGGTCGAGCTCACGCCGCGGCTCAGCGTGGGCACGGCTGCGCCCGAGTCGATCTACGAGGCGCACTTCTCCGGCAAGATCCAGGCGGTGTGCCCGAAAGAGAAGGCCGGCGACTGCGAAATCGACGGTGGGAGTACCAGCGGCTGCTGTTCGGGCGGCCGGTCCGACTCGACGTGCTGGGGATCGCCCCCATCGATCGGCTGGGTGAGTTGACGTGGCTGGGCCCGCTCAGCGTGATCGTCTTCGGACTGCTGGTTGGGCTGGTGGTCCATGCCGCGTCGGTGGACCGGTTCGATCGCTGGATGCTGCTGCTGACGGTGGGCACCTTTGCCGGCACTTACCCACTCATGTACTTCGCCCAGGAGTACATCTCGTTGGGACCGGCCGTGGTAATCTCCGCCGGGATCGCGCTGGTGATCATCGGGGTGCGTGCCGTGACGCTGATGGGAGCGCGGCTGGCACTGGTTGGCATTGTGCTGCCGGCGGCAGTGATCCTGGCCGTCACCCTCGTCGCGGCCGTCTGGACGCCGCTGCAAGGCATCTTGCTCACGGCCGAGGCGTTAGGCTTCTTCATCGCGTTGATGATGCTCATGCCCAAGGTCCAGGCCGCGTGGATCACTGCCCCAGCGGCTGGTCCGAATCCACCGGCCGCGTCCGGCGCACAGGAAGAGTCCCGCGAAGCAAGCGGCTCAATGGAACAAAAGACAGATTCAACCTCCGCCGAACGCAAGTAGTGGACACGCGTGTCTCCGGGTATAATGGCCGCGACAACCGGAGAATGAGCTGGCTGCATACCTGAAGCGATTCGCGAAGAAGCTCAAGTGAGCACGATCGTCTTGACGCTTCCGAGCGAGCGCTGTCCCCGTTTCCGGTTTGATGGCACGTCCAAAGCCTTCGATGGGCGTGGACTTGGGTGAAAGAAAGGGAACGCAGCTCTTTTCGAGATCTTATCCAGTCTTACTCGGCCTCTCCAGCGAGGCGCATTACCACGGCGCGCGTATGCGGGTCGAGGCGGAACCCGAGAGACTGGAGTTGATCGAGCAACGGAGCGATCGATTCGACGAGCCGCTTTTTCTTTGCGTCCAAGAGCAGGCCGAGGGTGCCCTGGACGGGAATTCCAAGGGCACTGGCCACGCGGCGTGCGAGGCTGTCGTCGAGAAGGGCAATGCTCTGGCGCGATTCCAGGGCGAGGGCCAGGACCTGCGTCTCGCCGGCGCCCAAGTCGGTTACCAGCCCGGTCGCGTGAGCACTGCTGGGAAGGCGAACCTCCACCCAATCAAGTCCGCTGACGTTGGGAACGTTCAATCCCTTGGCGATTCCGGCTGAGAGTTCCGCGACCACGGCAGGCGGAACGACAATCCGCCCGGCCATCTCGGACAAAATTCGCAGCAATCCAAGTTGATGGAGATACTGCAAAGGCGACGTGTTGCAGAAGACCTCACGCAAGGTGGGCCTCCGACTTGAGATCCTCCTCGGTCAACCGGAAGGTGTCGATGCCGTAGTCGGCCAACTTGGTAAGAAAAAGGCAACGGGGGATGCCTGCCAACTCGGCTGCCGCTCCCGAGGACAGTCGCCCAAGTTCGTACAGCTTCATGGCAGCGGCCAAGCGAATCTCGCCGCCGACCTGTTCGGGCGGGACCTTGAGGGCCAGCAGCGACCGCTCGGGGATTGAAAGCGATATCTCACTCATGATTGACCCTGCCCATCTTTGGATCGGTCGATCCACCCTCGAACAACGGCACTTCAGAGCGTTCTCCCGATCATCGCCGGGAGCCAGTCCCCGTTTCGTTAGGGCGCCCAAATGAATACTACTCGTCGAACGCACCGCCTGCAAGAACTGGTCCATGCTTTGCGCGGCGCGCGGTCGGGTGGGAAGGCCGATCGGGTGGCACGTCCCGGAATCTCGACTTGAATGAAGCTGCGCGGCCGAACACTTGCCCGGCGAGATCTGGACTATCCGGAAGAAATTCTGCAAGACAACTTTCCCGTGCGGGTGCGCGTCGTCGTAGGCCTCGGGGTGGAATTGCGTGCCGTAGAGCAGACGGTCCTTGTGTTTGATGGCTTGCACGCGGCACTCCGTAGTGCTGGCCAGCAGGGCAAACTCCGATGGCGGTTCAAGCACGTGGAAGGCGTGCGCCTCGCGGACCAGGACCTCGTCGGGCAGTCCCGCGAACAAGGGGTCGCGCTTCGTGACCTTCACCGGCATGAATCCCCACTCCTTGAAGCTGCCGGGATGGTATTTCGGGTTCGGGTCCTTCTCGCCCTCGCGGAGCTTGCGCATGGGCTCAACCTTGGCGGAGAAGGCCTCGCCGATCAACTGCATCCCGCCGCAGAACCCGAAGACGGGAATGCGGGTCGTGCGGATCAGGGGATAGAACCGGCCGTCCAGCTCCTTGCTGACGACCTTGGAGCGGCCGGTGATCAGGATCGCCTTGACGTTCGGCTGCTCCAGTTGCTGAGGCTTGACCTCGGTGAAGTGTACCAAGAGGCAGGGCAGCCCCGTGATCTCTTTCATGCGGGACTTGGTCCGCCGTCCTCCGTACTGCTGGACGGGCTTGTCGGCGATCTGCTTGAGAATCAAGTCCGGATGTTGGATGTCGAGAACGCAAATGGTCGGTTGCCTGAGAGCGGCCAACTCCGCCGGCCGGTCGAAAACCTGCTCAAGTCCGGCCACCAAGCCAGGCTTGTCGGCTGCGGCGCTAGCAGCCAGAAGCGACAGGAAGCCAACCAGCAGCACAACGCGCAGGCGTCGCATGAGCTGTTCCTCCACTCTTGCCATGATACCAAGCCCGCCCGGGCGGCACTGGCGTGTCGCCGGCGCGGATGCGGGGATTCGGTGTCGATATTCTACCCATCCGATGGCCCGATTGTGAACAAACCATGGCCGCCGTCTTGCCCACCTGGCTACAATCTACAGCGGGCGACCGGCTTGTACGAACTCTCACGGGGGACGCGGCTCATGGCGGACGTAACGCAGGTGCTGGCGAGAATCGAGTCCGGCGACCCGACGGCGGCCGAAGAGCTTCTTCCGTTCGTGTACGACGAGCTCCGCAAGCTGGCCGCC
This sequence comes from uncultured Planctomycetaceae bacterium, assembly GCA_964438165.1. Classification (GTDB taxonomy): domain Bacteria; phylum Planctomycetota; class Planctomycetia; order Pirellulales; family Thermoguttaceae; genus CALFBP01. The sequence goes on from CAYTJV010000320.1 coordinate 7,862, forward strand.
CAGTGGCTGGCCCAGGAGAAGCCCGGCCAGACGCTCCAGGCCACCGCGCTGGTCCACGAGGCCTATCTCCGGCTGGTCGGCCCGCGGAGTAGGCAGCACTGGGATAATCGCGGGCACTTCTTTTCGGCGGCGGCCGAAGCGATGCGGCGGATCCTCGTCGAGAACGCCCGGCGCAAGGGGCGGCAGAAGCGGGCGGGCGACCGAAAGCACGTGGACTTGGACGAGGCCGACCTGGTCACGCTCGTCGGGCCCGAGGAACTGCTGGCGGTCGACGACGCGCTGGGCGAGCTCGCCCGGGAGGACGCCCCCGCGGCGGAGTTGGTCAAGCTCCGTTACTACGCCGGGCTCTCGGTCGAAGAGGCCGGCCAGGTGCTCGGCATGTCGCGTGCAACCGCTTATCGCCAATGGACTTACGCCCGGGCGTGGCTCCGCTGCCGGCTGACTCGCCAGCCGCCGGAAAGCTCCGGCTGATTCTGATTCCCAAGCACTTTGCAGGGAACTCGGGCGATCACGAAAACGCGAAAGGACGAAAGCTCGAAAAACCCAGGCAGCAGCGAATGCTCGCCCGTCAACCTCCGCCCGCTTTTTCGCGTTTTCGCCCTTTCGGGCTTTCGTGATTCGTTTTTGAGACAATTCACGCCTGTTTGGCGCATTGCTTTATAGAACCACGATCTGGGGAAAAACCATGAACGCCGTCGACCCAGACGCCGCCAAGTCGATTTTCCTCGCCGCCCTCGACCAGCCCACGCCGCAACAGAGGGGAGCTTACCTGGACGAGGCCTGTGCGGGCGACTTGCCGCTGCGGCGGCGGGTCGAGGAGTTGTTGCAGGGCCACGAACAGGTGGGCAGCCTTCTCGAAAAGCCGGCCGTCGACCCGCTGCAAACCGCTTGTTTCGAGCCGGTTGCCGAAAAGCCGGGCATGGTGATCGGGCGCTACAAACTGCTGGAGCAGATCGGCGAAGGGGGGATGGGCGTGGTCTTTATGGCCGAGCAACTCCAGCCCGTCCGCCGGAAAGTGGCCCTAAAGATCATCAAGCCGGGGATGGATACCAA
>CAYTJV010000321.1:0-8889 GCA_964438165.1 uncultured Planctomycetaceae bacterium
CGTGGGGCAGGTTGCCAACCTGCCAAAAACACGGCAGATTGGCAATCTGCCCCACGTTGGCATGCTGCAATATTATTGGAGCGGGCCACATCCGGAAACCCGGCACATGGCCTCCGGGAGCCAGTCCCCGTTGCCGGACAGCCTCTCGGAACTGCCGCGGATGCGCCCACCCCATCCAGGGACCACTATCTGCTCCCCAATGTCCATCGACCAGCGACCACTGACCACCGAGCCCCGCCCTCTGCCCTCTGCCCTCCGCCCCCTGCGGATCGGCCCCATCCTGGTCGATCCGCCGGTGCTCCAAGCGCCGATGGCGGGGTTTACCAATTACGCCTATCGGCAGATCGTGCGCCAGTTGGGCGGCGTGGGCCTGCCGGCCACGGAGATGGTCAGTGCCCGCGGGTTCTTGCACCTCGACGCCCGCAGCCACAAGCTTCCCGATCGGCTGTGGGGCGTGCTCGAGGAGCCGCGTCCTTTGGCCGTGCAAATTTGGGACAACGACCCGGGCGTCTTGGCCGCCGTGGGCGCCCGCCTGGCCCACGAGTTCCGCGTGAGCGTGGTCGATATCAATTTTGGCTGCCCCGTCAAAGACATCTCGCAGAAAGCGCGAAGCGGATCGTATCTGCTTGGCGCCCCGGAACGCGTGGGGGCGATCGTCGAGCGGGTCGTGGAGGCTTGCCGGCCGACGCCGGTGACGGCCAAGATCCGGCTCGGGTGTACGCGCGACACGATCAACGCCGTCGACATTGTCCAGACCATTGAAGCCTCCGGCGCGGCGGCCGTGACCGTCCACGGGCGCACGGCCCAGGACATGTACCGCGGCACGGCCGACTGGGATCGCATTGCCCAGCTCAAGGCCCATTTGCGGAGCATTCCGCTGGTGGGCAACGGCGATCTGGGCACGCCGCAGGCGGTTGTGGAAGCCTTCCGCCGCTACGGCGTCGACGGGGTGATGATCGGCCGGGCGGCCCTCTCGCGGCCGTGGCTGTTTCGCCAGGCCCAGGCCGCGCTTCGCGGCGAGCCGATCCCGCCCGAGCCCACGCCCGTCCAACAGCGGAAACTTCTGCTGGAGCACTACCGGCTGCTGGTGAATCGTTTCGGGCCCGAGCGGGGCACGATCCTCATGCGCCGATACGCCTGCTGCTACGGACAAGGATTGCGCGGGGCCCGCGCGTTCCGCGCCGCAGTCTGCGGCGCCAAGACGCCCCAGCAGTTCATTCAAGCCGTGGACCGGTTCTTTACCATCCCGTAAGAATGTCCCGAATATGAGGCAGCGGGCAGGAAAGAGAATACCCACGTGGGCGCATTACTCCGTGACGCGGCGCTCGATCTCGGAGAGACCGAGCCACGTGGCGAGGAAAGGCTATGTGTGTCCGTTGATTAACCTCTTCGCGTGGTATCGGTGGCCCACCCATAGGGTTACTCTGCGTTGTTTCGACACTGGAATGAGCCGGCAAGCGGAGCGCGCTGCTTCTCAAGAGGCGGTCCGTTCGTCACAATCGTTAGGAGCCGTGTGTAGGTCTTGGGGCAATCGCCGGTAAGCTAGAGTCTGTTACACGACGGGTGTGCCGCAAGTTGGTCGCCGCCACGACGGCGATGCTCTGGAGCTCCGAAGTGCGTGCCTTACCGCGATATCTCTGGATGCTCGCTTGGGGAGCCTTGCTCGCGCCCTTGGCTTGCCTCGCCGACGAGGCGGGATTGACCAAGGATCTGCACCCGTGGGGCCGATTCGACGGCCACAAGGGCGCGTGGAAGCGATACCGTGTGATCACGGAGACCGTCGATGCCAGCGGGCAAGTGATCAACACGAGCGTCACGGAGACCAAGACCAGCCTCGAGGAGGTCGACGACGACGGAGTGAGGCTTCGCGTGGAGGCGATCGTGGAGATTGCCGGCAAGCGTCTGCCCGCCGAGCCCAGGACCGTCCGGCAGAGCCTGCGCGGCGATTGGGCGAGCGGCAAAGTGGTGGTTCGAAGCGTCAGCCTGGGCCAGGTGACGATCGAAGGGCAGGTTGTCCCCTGCCGCGTGGAAGAGGCCGAGGTCAATGCGCCCAACGGCAAGACCGTGACGCGGACCTTCTACTCTCGCTTCCTCCCGCCTTACGTGCTGAAGCGGGAGAGCAAGACCACCGCCCCAGACGGCAAGACCATCTTGGAGGAAACGTCGTTCCGCGTTCTCTCGCTCGACCGGCCATGCAAAATCGTGCCGCACATCAGGCGGGCCGCATGGGTCGAGGCCGTCTCCACCACTCCCAACGGCTCCACGGTGACGCGGGCATTCACGACCATGCAAGTCCCCGGCGGGGTCGTCTGCCACACCGCCGACGAGTTGGACACCAACGGCCGGCTCGTGCGCCACAGCAGCCTGGTGCTCATCGACTTCGGCCTCGAGCCGGAAAAGGACGACCCGGGAATCTTCAACCGCACGCGCGGCCGGGGGCGGCGGTCGCATCGCAGCGGCTCGCAGTAATTGGCTCTTCCGGGTTTGGGTGCAAACATGGAGGAGCCCTCCCGCTGGTAGTCCCGCCTTCAGGCGGAATGCCGCCTCAAGGCGGGACTACGAACACGCTTTCCCCCCGACTCTTGCACCTAAAACCGCAAGGGCCCAGCAATTGCATTCGGGCCCGAACAGGTCGATAATACCGGATTCCCACTCTTCGGGCCGGAGGATCCGCTACGATGCGCGAGAAGTTCAAATTCCAGGCGGTTACGTTCGACGACGTGTTGCTCGAGCCCCGTTACAGCGACGTCCTCCCATCGCAGGTCGACGTCAGCACCTGGCTCACGCGGCGAATCCGGCTGAACATCCCGCTGCTCAGCTCCCCCATGGACACCGTGACCGAAAGCGCCATGGCGATTGCCTTGGCTCAGGAGGGGGGGGTCGGCGTTATCCACAAGAACATGTCAGTCAATCGGCAGACCGAGGAGGTCGAGAAAGTAAAGCGGAGTGCCAACGGGATCATCGTCAACCCGGCCACCCTGCGCCCTGACGCCACCGCAGAGCAGGCCCGGCAGTTGATGGATCAGTTCAACGTATCCGGCGTCCCGATCACCCAGCCCGACGGCCATCTCGAAGGAATCGTCACCCGCCGCGATCTGCGTTTCCTGGCCAATTGGAACCTGCGGGTCTCCGAGGTGATGACCAAGGAGGGCCTTGTAACGGTTACGGGGTCTGTGACGCTTGAGCAGGCTGAGAAAATTTTAATGGAAAAAAAGGTGGAGAAGCTTCTTCTGGTTGACGAAAATTTCAGGCTGACGGGCCTCATCACCATCAAAGACATCGACATGATGCGGAGCTTCCCGAAAGCTTGTAAAGATAGGCAAGGTAGGTTGAGAGTAGGGGCAGCCGTCGGGGTCCATGACTACGAACGGGTCGAAGCGCTCATCCAAAAGGGGGTCGATGTCTTGGTAGTCGATTCGGCCCACGGGCATTCGGCCAACGTCGTTGAAACCGTGCGCAAAATCAAACAGAGCTGGGATATCGACGTGGTGGCGGGCAACGTGGCCACGGCGGAGGGATGCAGGGACTTGATCGCTGCGGGAGCCGATGCGGTGAAAGTGGGCATTGGACCGGGATCGATCTGCACGACCCGAATTGTGTCGGGCGTCGGCGTTCCTCAAGTCGCTGCCATTGCCCACGCCGCCGAGGCTGCCGCCGCAAGCGGAACGCCGATTATCGCCGATGGGGGAATTCGCTACTCGGGCGACATCACCAAGGCGATCGCCGCCGGGGCGTACGCTGTCATGATTGGGGGGCTTTTCGCGGGGCTCGAAGAGAGTCCCGGGGCTCGGATCCTTTATCAAGGGAGGGTCTACAAGACCTATCGCGGAATGGGTTCACTCGGGGCCATGGTCCACGGCTCTGGCGAGCGGTATCGCCAAGCCGGGAGCAACAAGCCCGAGAAGCTCGTGCCCGAAGGCGTGGAAGGCAGAGTGCCGTACAAAGGCCCGCTCGGGCCGTTTATTTACCAGCTCGTTGGGGGGTTACGGGCTGGGATGGGTTACTGTGGAACGCGGACCATCGAGGAACTGCGCAACGACGCTCAGTTCATTCAAGTCTCACCAGCCAGTGTGCGGGAGAGTCACCCCCATGACATCACGATTACGCAGGAAGCACCGAACTACAGCACCGAGTACGCGATCGACGACCTCTAGTCAGTCGTCACGTAGGACGGCTCTCCAGAGCCGTCCGCTCGCGGGCTGGAGACCCATCCTACCGCGTCTCGTCCTTGCCGGCCTAATATCCCTTGCCGCCGGCTTGGTTTGTGCGGCGCCGTCCTCGGTAAAGACGGTCAGTTACTCCACGGGCGTCACCGGTCGCCAACTCAAGTGGCTTCCCATCGAGCCCTCCGGGGCCGACCGTGTCATCCAGGCCGCGGCCTCGGAGCCGATCGCGCCAGGCGCGGGATCGAAGAATGTCCGGCGAGCCGTCGGCGACGCCTTCATCGATCCCTTTGAAGACGCCAAGGCCAAGCTCCAGGCCGGGCCTGCCACGAAGCCGGGCAGTTCCAGCTCGGAGAAGTCGGCCGTGGTTCCGCCGCTTGGCGAGTTGGCGCCCAAGCTCCCCCTCGAACCGCCCCAAAAAGCCGATTCCGCTCCGAAAGCAGTCCCGCCCACCAAGGGCCCCGGGATCGAGAATCAGGTAACCGTCGCCCCCCGAATCGATGAGTGTCCCGATCCGGAAACGATCCTCTTGCCCTTAACGAAGAAAGACATTCTGGAGAGCGTCACTCCCAAGCCCGGCGACTTCCCGCAGTGGTGCAAGATGGGCAAGGACTCTTTCGTGCCACGATCCTGGGCCCCCTCGACCTTCCACTGGACCGCCTCCTCGCTGTGCCACAAGCCGGTGTACTTCGAGGACCTGCAACTGGAGCGCTACGGGCACACGTTTGGGCCGTGGCTCCAGTCGATCGCATCGGGCGGACACTTCTTCCTCTCCGTACCGGCCCTGCCGTATGCCGTGGGCCTGTTCCCGCCCAACGAGTGCATCTATACGCTCGGCTACTATCGTCCGGGCAGTTGCACGCCGTACATGTTCGACGCCCTGCCGCTGAGCATCCGAGGGATCCTCTACGAAGGCGGGATCTGGACGGGCATGGCCTTCCTTATCCCCTAGCGACGATGCCACGTGGCCCAAAAAAACTTCCGAAGTCTCCAAGACTTCGGAAGTTTGCGGCATGAGCGCGTCTCGGAGTGACGCGACCACGTGGAGCTCACCACTCGGACATCGCGCAGCCCTTGCCGCAGCAGTTCGATACGCCACAGCTTTGCTGCACCGGACAGGAGGTGTTGGAAGAAGAACCTATGTGAGCCGCCGGCACGCTCAGTTGTTTGGAGAGTTGGCTCCGTCCGCACGACGGACACGACGGCTTCTCGTCGCCACGCACGAGCCATTCGAACTGGTGGCCGCAATCGCAGCAAGCGTACTCGTAAATCGGCATCGGCTAGTCTCCCCTCGACGCATGCCCGCAAGGCCCACTATAACTATTCTATGTCCCGCCATCCGGAGAGGGAAGCACGGCGCTCGCTAAGCGAAAGAATTCCCGACATGAAACTGCGCCCGATCAGCCGCGACGAGTCGCGCCGGATCGACCGCCGGGCCGTTGAGGAGTACGGGCTGACCGGATTGGTGCTCATGGAAAATGCCGGAAGAGGGGTGGCCGATCGACTCCAGCAACTCGGCATCTCCGGCCCGGTGGTCATCTGCTGCGGCAGGGGGAACAACGCGGGGGATGGGTTCGTGATCGCCCGGCACTTGGACCTCCGCGGTTACGCGGTCCGCGTTCTCGTCTGGGCGGAGGCCGACGAGTTGACCGGCGACGCGGTCGTGAATTTCCGCGTCCTTCAAAAGATGAGTCTCCCACTCATGCTTTTCGGCCGCGGCCACCAACCCGCGCAACTCGACGCCGCCTTGGCTAGCGCGGCGTGGGTTGTCGACGCCCTGCTCGGCACGGGCGCCCGCGGCGAACCGCGCCCGCCCCTGGACGCCGTGATCGACCAGCTCAACGCCTCGCCCGTGCCAAAACTCGCGGTGGATCTTCCCAGTGGCCTCGACTGCGACACGGGCCAAGCCGCGGCCCACACCATCCGCGCCGCCCACACCTGCACCTTCATCGCTCCCAAGATCGGCTTCGCAGCCCCCGGCGCCGACCTCTACACCGGCCGCGTCCACGTCCTCGATATCGGCGCCCCGCGGCGACTGGTCGAAGAAGTCCTTATCCCGGATGGAAATCGCTAGCCCGCTTCGACCCTTTGGAGTGCGGCGACTTGTCGCCGCTTTCCTTTTCCAACCGGCAACGTCCACCGCCGCTTTCCACCCAAAAAAGAAAGCGGCGACGAGTCGCCGCACTCCAAAATCGTGGGCCTTCCGCAACCGTCGCCCCCTTGCAAAACTCGGGGAATCGGCTATAAACTCCCCCGTGAGGAGCATCTTACGCGGAAACCCGAATTCCGCAGCACGAAAAAACGACACGGGCAACCTAACTTCACCAAGGAGTCGATCATGGCGGGAGAATATCGTTTTTCGTTTGGGCCGTGGAACATCCATGAAGGGGCCGATCCGTTTGGGCCCACGGTGCGCTCGTCCGTGGCGTTTGCCAAGAAGGTGCGGATGTATAGGCAGATGGGCTTCGATGGCGTGCAGTTCCACGACGACGACGCCGTGCCGGACATGGAGAAGCTCGCCCCGGCCCAGATCACCAAGAAGGCCGCCGCCGTGAAACGCTTGCTCGACGGCGAGGGGCTGGTGGCCGAGTTCGTCGCCCCGCGGCTCTGGGAGCACGGCAAGGGCGTCGACGGCGGCTTCACGGCCAACGACCCCAAGTGCCGCAAATGGGCCCGCACGCGGAGCGAGCGAACGGTCGACATCGCCAACGCCCTGGGCACGAAGATGATGGTCCTCTGGCTGGCTCGCGAGGGCACGTATATCCGCGAGTCGAAAAACGCCATCGAGGCCCACAAGCACTTGCTCGAAGGATTCAACCACATCCTCGAGTACGACCCGGAGATCACCATCGCCATCGAGCCCAAGCCGAACGAGCCGATGGACCACGCCTACATCCCCACGATCGGTCACGCCCTGGCGATCGGCACGCAAACCGTGGACCCGAAGCGCATGGGCGGATTGATCGAAACCGCCCACGCCCTCTTGGCCGGGCTGGATCCCTCGGACGAAATGGCCTTCGCCCTTTCCCATGGCAAGCTCTGGAGCGTCCACCTGAACGACCAGAACGGCCTGAAATTTGATGAGGACAAGACCTTCGGCGCCGCCAACCTCCGCGGCGCGTTCAACCAGGTCCGCATCCTGGAACTAGGCGGCTACCCCGAGACCGGCCGCTTCGTCGGGCTGGACGTGAAGGCCATGCGGAGCCAGAAGGCCGACGTGGCCACGCGCCACCTCTCGAACAGCCGCACCATCTTCCTGCACCTGCTGGAAAAAGTCCGCACCTTCCCCAAGGACGTCGAGCAGCAGTGCATCGCCAACCGCGACTACGAGGCCCTGGAGTTGGCGGTCATCGAGCATTTGCTGGGGAAGTGAAGTGGTCGGTGGTCAGTGGTTGGTGATAAGTGGCGAGTGACGTGGGGCGAAGGACGAGCGATTATCCTGGCTCCCAAGCTCTGCTTGGGAGCCCGCTTTCGCGAAGCTCCGCTTCGCGCGAGGTGGAGGAAACTCACGCGGAACAGAGCTTCGCGGAGATGCGTGCCCAAGCAGAGCTTGGGCACGAGGGGAAAGGAAACAGGCATGGTACACCGCTACGGCCTCACCAGGGATATCCCCGAGCCCATCAAGCGGAGCGTCCGACAACGGTGCGGATTTGGCTGCGTCGTCTGCGGAAACCCGTTCATTGAGTACCATCATTTCGACCCTCCGTTTGCGGAGGCGCACGAGCACCGCGCCGAGGGGATCACCCTTCTGTGTCAGAGATGTCATGGCGATGAGACCCATCATCGTCTGGCATCAGACTATGTCCGTCAGCACAACGCTAATCCTTACTGCCTCTGCGCGGGCCATACTCGTCACTGCCTGGTCCGCAGTTCCATCGCCACCGGGAAACGACTGACGTTCAAGATCGGATCAGCCACCTTTGAGACGTCGGTTGTGTTGATGTATGAATGGGAAGAACTGATCAGCTTCAAACCACCGGAAACCGAGAACGCGCCATGGCGGCTCAGTGCCAAGATACTGGATCTCAATGGACGAGAATTGCTGAAGATCGTAGACAACGAATGGCGTATCGGGATTGAGAGATACGATATCACGACTTGCGACGAAACGATTGAGGTGCGTGAAGCGGAGGGCAAGGTGATCTTCGTTATGCAAGTTACGATCGACGATCTGGTGCACATCAAACGGCTCGAAATGGACTGCCATGGAGTGAGACTGAGTTCGGATTGCAGCGGGGTGTTCAGCGTCTCGGGTCCGAACGGAGGCAAGATCACTCTGAATGGGTCGGTTCGCGCTGACATCGGCATACATGTTCGGACGTCAACCAACTTGGTGTTGGTCGGAGCGAGCCGGGACGCAGGCGCTGCTGTGGCAATGCGGCTTGCTTGAGTGTGGCATCGAAACAGGGATCGTGCCAAGAAGCTTGAGTTCGCAGCCGAGACTAATGGCCTCCGTCTCACCGGGACCCAGTCTGAGGCTTGGATCGATCGCTGCGGGCGCCCGCACCTCCAGCCACGTCGGCAGCGCTTCCGCCCATGCCCGGACAACGGCTGGCGTCCTCGGATGCTGCAATTCGGCGATGATCGCTCGCGGCGCTAGAACAGGGCCAAACAGCGATGGCAGGACGTCGACATGCTGGATGAGCACGAGGTAGTTCAGCGGCGATGGATCGGAAACGACAATCCTGGTCCCAAACGCTTGCGCAGATCTGTCAGTTGCTCGTCC
>CAYTJV010000322.1:0-8780 GCA_964438165.1 uncultured Planctomycetaceae bacterium
AATATGGCCGCTAGATTAAATCGACAATCCGCTTGTCTGGCGGGTGAAGGAGTTTTGATAGCGAAGAATCGGCCGGACAGCGCGCGGCGACCCCTGCCGGCTCGTCCGGGAGGTGAAGAAGTTTGGAGTGGGTTCCACGGTGGCGAGCCGAACAAACTTCTTCACCTGCCAGACAAGCTGGCAGGGGTCGGGAAAACACAGGGAATCTCACTCTCGCTTACAAAACTTCTTCACCTGCCGGACGAGCCGGCAGGGGTCCGAAAGCCGATATCCTTGCTATATTGCTGTCGAGCACCAATTGCGCGGAGGAATGTCCATGAGCGAAACGCGAAGCGAAATCCTCAAGCGATTCAACCACAAGATCGCCCAAGGCAAGCCGATCATCGGCGGGGGGGCGGGCGCCGGCATCAGCGCCAAGTTTGAGGAGGCCGGCGGCATCGACCTGATCGTGATCTACAATTCCGGCCGCTTCCGCATGGCCGGGCACGGATCGCTGGCCGGTCTGTTGCCTTACGGCGATGCCAACAAGATCGTCATGGAAATGGCCGACGAGGTGCTCCCGGTCGTGAAGCGCACCCCCGTGCTGGCCGGCGTCTGCGGCACGGATCCGATGCGGCGCATGGAGCGGTTCTTGTGCGAGGTCAAGGCGATCGGATTCGCCGGCGTGCAGAATTTCCCCACGGTCGGCCTGTTCGATGGCGTGATACGCGTGAACCTGGAAGAGACGGGCATGGGCTACGGCCGGGAAGTGGAGATGATCCGCCTGGCCCGGGAAATGGATCTTCTGACCACCCCCTACGTTTTCAGCCCCGACGAGGCCGTACAGATGGCCGAGGCCGGGGCCGACATCCTCGTGGCCCACATGGGCCTGACTACCGCCGGCTCGATCGGCGCGAAGACGGCCAAGACGCTGGAGCAGTGCGTCCCGTTGATCCACGCGATCGCGGAAGCCGCTCGCAGGGTCCGCAGCGAGGTTATCCTCCTCTGCCACGGCGGCCCGATCGCCGAGCCAGAGGACGCGGCATACATCCTCAAGCACTGCCCATCGGTCGACGGCTTCTACGGCGCAAGCTCGATGGAGCGATTGCCCACGGAACGAGCCATCCGCGAACAGACGGAACGCTTCACCCGCATCCGCCGATAGGGCCGTCCGAGGGAGTCGGGACTTAACCCACCGCCGGGTTCATCCCGGCGGGGCGATGACTGGCAGCTAACAAACCCTTTTTCAAATTGCAAACGCCACCGCCGGGTTCACCCCGGTGGAGCGATGATTGGCAGCTCGTGAGATCTCCATAAGATTTTGCGATTTTCTGCGGACGCCGCATGAACGGGCCGGGCGAGGCCAGCGAAATGAGCAGCCATAGCTCTCAATCATCATCCCACCGACTCGGGGTCGGTGGTGATGTTTGTACGTCGAGCCGCCCTCTTGTAGCTGTCAATCATCGTCCCACCGACGCGAGGTCGGTGGTGACATCTGTTGAGCCTGTTTGGAGGACTACCGCGATGCGCAATACTCTACTAACGCTTGCCCTATTGGTCGGCTGGAATGCCGTCCCCGGAGTCGGGCTTTCCGACGATGTTGTGCTGTTGGTCGATGACGTCGCCTCCGACGGCCTGGTGACGGCCCATGTCGATCTGACCGCGGCGGCCCGATGGTGCAAGATATCGTCTGTGAATCCCGACAGCATCCGCGCCCTGACAACCAATGGCCAGGCCGTGCCATTCCTGTTCGTGCCCGATGCCGACTTCGACGCCAGCTCGCGCGTCGCCGGAACGCTCGTGCTGCGATTGCCGAAATCGGCACCGGCGCGGCTTCGACTCCAGTTCGGTCCTCGGGCTGAGAAGCTGGGCGTCTGGAATGGAGTCATCATCACGCCGGCCTACACCGTCACGCACGATGCGAAGCGAATGGGCGGGCTACCTTGGAAGATCACCTTCCCCGGCAGCGGCAAGGTGTTCCAGACGCCGCGCTGGAACAACCGCCTGCACCATCAGCAGTTGGGGAGCTTCTGCCTGTGCGACGACCCGCAGGCGAGCATCGAGCTGGTGGCCGAGGGTCTGCTGTGCAGCGTGGTTCGGGTCCGGGGCCATTTCGTGCAAGGTGGCAAGCGGCCGGCAAGCGAGCCCTGGGCCGTGTACGATTGGTACTACTTCCGCGATCGGCCGCTGGCGCTGGTGACCGCCACCATCCAGCAGAAGCAGTCCTTCACCTGGCACGAGCTGCACTTCCTGGAAATGGATTACCCGCGTGAGAACTTCCCACGCTGGGCCGGCGGCGAGCCGCTCGATCAGGCCGAGTTCAAGAACACCAACAAGACCCATCCTTGCTCGCAGTGGGGCCTGGTCCACGACGGCGCCAGCGGCATCGGCATGTTCCGTTGCGGCCAGGTGCTGTTCTACGACGCCGGGCCGGGCACCTACATCCAGGCCCACGGCGATTCCGTCTGGAGCCCTTGGAGCGATACCCGCAAGCAATACTCCGCGTGGCTCTGGATGGGCACGAGCGACGATCCCGCTCGGTCGGTACAGACCGTCGCCAGAGCGACTCCGACCGCTGCCCGGGTGACCGTTTCGACCGACACGATTCGGGCGAAAATCGACGCAGCAGTGAAGGAACTAGAGAAGAACGCCGACGAGCGGCAGCAGGCCTGGTGGCGGATCGAAGGGGCGCAGCAACTCGAATCCCAGGGGCGGCTGGAGGAGGCGGCCCAGGCGGCCACCGGCCAGACACCGCCCGGCTGGACGGTGGTTACGGCCGGTCAAATGACCATGATTCTCGACCGTGGCAACGCCGGGATCCGTCTTTTCGATCTTCTCGACTGCCAAACGCGGCAGCGGCTCGTCACGAGCCGGCCTCTGCCGCTGTTTACGATTTCACTGCGCAACGCCGAGAGCAAGGAGGAGGTCCGCCTCTCCGCGGATTCGGGATGGGGCAAGACCGAAGTCAAACCGCTCGATCCCGCCGACCCTTCCGCGGGCTTCGATCTGCGGTGGGAGATGCCGGCCGACAAGCGGCTGGGCGATCTGAAAGTCATCGCGCGGGCGATCCCGGACAAGGCGTCCAACGCTATCCGCTGGAAACTGCTCGTCGAAGGTCAGCAATCGCCGTGGGCGCTAAGGACTGTCACGTTCCCACAGGCCGCCGTGCCCGACCTTGGGCCGCGTGCGTGCGTGCTTTTCCCCAAGGGCTCCGGCGAGGTGCAGGCGGGCGTGTGGAACAAGCCCTTCCGCTTCACCGGCACGTATCCGAGCGGCTGGACGACCATGCAGTTCATGGCTGCCTACCGCGAGGATCTGAAGACCGGCCTCTACCTGGCGGTTCACGACCCGTGGGGCAGCACCAAGGACTTGCGCACCGAGTCGCGGCCGTCGGAACGGGAGCTTGTGCTTGCCTACGACCATCCGGTGCCCGACATGGGAGTGCCCGGCAACCGCTTCCAGCTCTGCGGCGAGGCGGTATGGCAACTCCTTCGCGGCGACTGGTTCGACGCCTCCGTGACGTACCGCGACTGGGTCCGCAAGGAGGCGAAGTGGTATCCGCGGCTCTCGTCCGATGGCCGGCCCGACACGCCGCTCTGGATGCGCGAGCTTTCGGCCTGGGCGCTCGGCGGCGGCAAGCCGCAGGATTGTGTCGGGGCGATGAAGGGGTTTGCGCAGTTCCTTGCGCCGCCGATTGCCTTGCACTGGTACAACTGGCACCAGATCCCCTTCGACAACGACTACCCGCACTACTTCCCCACGCACCCGGGCTTCGCCGACGGGGTGCGGGAGCTGCAATCGTCGGGCGTGTTCGTCATGCCGTACATCAACGGCCGGCTTTGGGATACTCGCGACAAGGGCAAGGAGGATTTCGAGTTCACCAAGGTGGCCCGGCCCGCGGTCAGCAAGGACGAAAAGGGCGAGCCGTACCTGGAAAGCTACGGCAGCAAGGAAACTGACGGCAGCCCAGTGCGACTCGGGGCGATGTGCCCGAGCACGGACCTCTGGCAGAACAAGGTCCGCCAGATTGTGCTCCGCCTAATGAACGAGTGCGGCGTGAAGGGCGTGTACATCGATCAGATTGCGGCCGCCGCGCCCACGCTATGCTTCGACAAGAGCCACGGTCATCCGCTCGGCGGCGGACACTGGTGGACCGAGAGCTACTGGAAGCTGTTGGACGCGATCCGCCAGGCGATGCCCAAGGACCACATGCTCACCACCGAGTGCAACGGCGAACCGTACATCCGCTGCTTCGACGGATACCTCACCTGGCACTGGCAGTACGACGGCCAGGTGCCGGCGTTTCCCGCCGTGTACGGCGGGTCGATCCAGATGTTCGGCCGCTCCTACGGCGGCGGCGAAACGAAGAACCTCGCCCTGCGCATGCGGGCCGGCCAGCAACTCGTGTTCGGCGAGCAGATCGGCTGGATCAACCCCGCCATGGCCATGGAGAAGGAGAACGCCGAGTTCTTCAAGAACGTGGTCCACCTGCGGCGCCAGTTGCGGCGCTACTTCTACGCCGGCGAAATGGCCCGGCTGCCCAAGCTCGCCGGCAGCATTCCGACAGTCCGGGCCGACTGGCAGTGGGGCGGCACGGCCTGGGTCACCACCGACGCGGTCCTGACCGGCGCCTGGCACCAGCCGGCCGCGAAGCGTCTCGTGCTGATCTTCGTCAACGTGAGCGACCAGCCGGTGACCGCTCGGATCGACTACGACACCCGGCCCTACGGCTTCGAGGGCGGCGAAGTGAAGTTGACCAAGATCACTCCGGAGGGCCCCGGCCAAACTGGGTCGACGCGGCCTGTCATTCGACGTGAAGTGACCTTCCCGCCCCGGTCGGCGTGGGCGTGGGAAGTATCGACGAATTGACTGGCCCCTTGGAATCCGCCGCGCGGGCCTTGCGTGGAATGCCCCGAAGGGGCAAGATATGAAAGCCCAGGGCAACGCCCTGGGGACCGGGTCGCAATGATCGCCGAAACCCTGAAGGGGCGGAATAGCAGCCGGGGGTTACGACCATTCCGCAATCACTGGCGAACATCCTGGTTCACGTGATCTTCAGCACGAAGAACCGCGCGCCGCTCATTGAGCCAGAAATCGAGGGCGAATTGTACCCGTACCTGGCATCCATCTGTCGGGCGTGCGATTCACCGACGCACGCCGTCGGCGGCATCGAGGACCACGTGCATATTACGCTGACGCTGGGCCGGACCATCACCGTGGCCAAGCTCCTCGCGGAAATCAAGGGGAGTTCATCAAAGTGGATCAAGACGAAAGGGCCGCAGTACGCCGGCTTCGCGTGGCAGAACGGCTACGGGGCGTTCTCGATCGGTCAATCCCAATTGCCAGCGATGAAACGGTATATTGCCAACCAGAAGGAACACCATCGGCATCGGACATTCCAAGAGGAGTTCCGCGAGTTTCTCAAACGGTATCAGGTTGCCTATGATGAGCGGTATGTGTGGGACTGATTTCCCGGTCTATCCCGCCCCTTCAGGGCTTAGCTTGTGTAGAGGCCACCGGTCCCCAGGGCGTTGCCCTGGGCTTTCATATTACGCCCCTTCGGGGCTCGCCGACTTGCATTCGGGTGCCCTGAAGGGGCACAATATGGCAGCCCAGGGCAACGCCCTGGGGAGACGGATTGGCCTAAACGACAGAAGCCCTGAAGGGGCGACATAGCCTGAACTCGAAGAAGGGACCCAAATCGTGTGCAGAAGAAGTCTGTTTCAAACGGCTTGTTTTGTGGTCGCCGTGTTGTGCATTGCGGCGTGGAACATGCCGATCGCATCCGCTGAGGAAACGCATTCTTACGCCGATCTGGTCCATCAGCTCAACAACCTGGAACGGCTGGCCGTGCTGCCGGCGCCGGGCAACACCTGCCAGCAGTGGTCCAGCTATGACCGGGCCAGCAAATACGACGCCAAAACGGGCAAGTACGTGTGCTGGGACGCCAACGGCGATGGCGGCGGGATCATCCGCCGGGAAGGAAACCAACAGGTCTTCGCGGAGATGGAGGGCCCGGGCTGCATCTGGCGGATCTGGTCCGCCCTGCCCGAAAAGGGCCGCGTGAAGATCTATCTCGACGGCAATCCCGAGCCGGTCGTCGACATGCCCTTTGCGGATTACTTCGATGGCAAGCACGCCCCGTTCAACTACCCACTGCTCTCCTACCGGCTGGAGGACGTGGGCTGCCGCGGGCAGAACCTGTACTTCCCGATTCCCTACCAGAAATCGTGCAAGATCGTTGCCGACGACAAGTGGGGCGCGTACTTCCAGTTCGTCTACGAGACGTATCCCAAGGGAACTAAGGTGCCCACGTTCAGCCGGCAGTTGGCGGCCGAGAACGCCGCCGTGCTGAGGCAGGTCAACGACTATTTCGCCAACAGCCTGGGGACCGACCCGCCCGGGAATGGCGTCGCGAGCGAGGTGACGGGAGTCAGGGATACCCGGGTCGTTCCCGCCCAGAAGTCGGTCCGCATTGCCCAGGTCACCGGACCCAAGGCGATTACCGCCCTGCGCGTCAAAATGAAGTTCAAGGACCGTGAGGACGAGATGGCGGCCCTGCGCAAGTTGGTGCTGCGAATCAACTGGGACGGCCAGGCGGAAGCCGCGGTGTGGTGTCCGCTGGGCGATTTCTTCGGCACGGCCCCGGGCGTGAACAAGTACAAGTCTCTCACCACGGGCATGACCGACGACGGGTTCTACTCGCTCTGGTACATGCCGTTTGCCAGGGAAGCGCAGGTGGAGCTAGTGAACGAGGACGACGTGGATCGGGAAGTCCAGTTCGAGATCAAGTACGCCCCGCTCGCGCGGCCCTTCAAGGAGCTGGGCCACTTCCACTGCAAGTGGCATCGCGACGTGTTTCCGCTCTCCAAGGACCGCTGGCCCGACTGGACGATGCTGCGGACTGAAGGCCGCGGGCGGTTCTGCGGCGTGATGCTCCACGTGTGGAACCCGCGGGGCGGCTGGTGGGGCGAAGGCGACGAAAAATTCTTCGTCGACGGCGAGAAATTCCCCTCCACGATCGGCACCGGCTCGGAGGACTACTTCGGCTACGCCTGGTGTCATCCGGGCCTGTTCCAAAAGCCGTTCCACTGCCAGACCATGACCCAGGGCAACCGCGGGCACCAGTCGGTCCTCCGATGGCACATTGTCGACAACGTGCCGTTCCAGAAGTCGTTCGAGGGTTGCATCGAGAAGTACTACCCCAACAGCCCCGGCACGCTCTACGCCTGCACCACGTGCTGGTACCTCGCCCCCGGCGGCGCGGACCCCTTCCAACCGGTCCCGGTCGGCGAGCGTCATGGCTACTACGTGCGACTGCCGCTCGACGCCGCGGGCTTCACCGTCATCGGCACGCCACCGGGCAACGTCGAGACCCAGGACATGACCGGCTTCGGCGAAGGAAAGTGGCGCAACAACGACCACCTCTGGTGGACCGACGCCAAGCCGGGCGACAAGCTCGATCTGGCGGTAACGGTCAAAAAGACCGGCAAGTACAACGTGAGCGCCGTGTTGACCAAGGCGATCGACTACGGCATCGTGCAACTGTATCTCGACGGCAAGAAGCTCGGCGAGCCGATCGACCTGTTCCATAACGGCGTGATCCGCACCAACCCGCCCGTGCCGCTGGGCACCCACGAGCTCGCCGAAGGGAAGCACAAGCTCACCGTCGAGATCGTCGGGGCCAACGAGAAAGCGGTCAAGCGATACATGTTCGGGATTGATTTCCTGGATTTCGAGAAACAAGAGTAACGCCGGCGCTCGGCGCGGGTCGCGTGCGCTCGGCGCGGGTCTCCCGACCCCGCCGATTGGCCGACCGAAGGTCTCCAGGAACTTGCAAGGGGTGTATCCCATGGAGCGTTACCGTTTTCACCGCGACGGCGCGCTGTTCTTCACAACGTTCGCGGTAGTCGAATGGCTGCCGGTGTTCGTGTCCGAGGACGCCTGCAAGATTGTCACGGACAGTCTCAATTTCTGTCACCGCTCCAAAGGGCTGCGCATCAACGCGTACGTCATAATGCCGACGCACATCCACGGCATCTTCTTCGATACGAACTTCGATGCGACACGATTGGAGAGAACGCTCGTCGATTTCCGCAAGTTTACCGGTCGCCAACTTGCCGACTATTGCGAGAAGTACATGCCCGCCTGTTTTGCGGCCACGCTACGCCAGGCGGCTAGCGACGACCGCGAGCGGCGGCTTTGGCAACCGACAAAGCATCCTGAGCAGTTGGACACGGAAGCTTTCTGGCGGGTGAAGTTCGATTACCTTCACGAGAACCCGTGCCGAAAAGGACTCGTGAGCTGCGCCGACCACTGGAGGTTTTCATCCGCCGGCTATTGGCTGTCGGATGGAAAGGTAAGTTCGGAAGTCGTCCTCAGTGCGATCGAGTGGTGACGCACTTGACCTGGCTTGGGAGAGCGACTTGGATAGATCCCGGAGACCTTCGGTCGGCCAATCGGCGGGGTCGGGAGACCCGCGCCGAGCGCGCCCCGCTCACCTTAATGCCCGCCGGCAGCGCCCACTCCGTTGAGCGACTCCGCCTTGCTGAACTTGGGCCACATGAAGCCGTAATAGGCGACGAACGCGAAGCAGGCCGCCGGCACGACGAAGCCGCGGGACATGTCGTACAGATCGGCGATATGACCCATCAACTTCGGCAAGAGGGCGCCGCCCATGATCGCCATGACGAGGAACGCGGATGCCTTTTTCGCCCGGCTTCCCAGGCCGAAAATGCCCAGGGCGAAGATCGTCGGGAACATGATCGACATGAAGAAGTAGCTCAGGAAGAGGCACGCCA
>CAYTJV010000323.1:0-8778 GCA_964438165.1 uncultured Planctomycetaceae bacterium
CACTTCACTCGAATTTGTGGAATATGGCCGCTAGATTAAATCGACAATCCGCTCGTCCGGCAGGTGAACCAGTTTTGTAAGCGAGTGAGAGCCGCCGGACAACCACCGCGCCTCCGACCCCTGCCGGCTCGCCCGGCAGGTGAACAAGTTTGGCAGGCGAGAGAGAGACGCCCCCGGTGGGATCTCTCTGGCGCGAGTCTTGTAGCCGAATTCGCCAGAATTCGGGCCGTTTTCAACGACGACGCCCGAAGTCTGGCGACTTCGGCTACGACGTAGTGCCGCTTGCCACGTGAGGCAAGGGCGTGGATAATGACGGCTCCCGTGCAACAAGTCCCCGGAGAAACCACGATGAACCCTGGCCAGCTCTTCACTCGGCGGGACGTGCTGGCGGCGGCCGGCATGACGCTCGGCGCCGTGGCGGCAGGCCACTGCACGGGAAGGCGGCTGGAGGCGGCTCCGGTCAGCACGCCGCACGCGGACATTGCCGCGCTGCGGTGCGAGATCGTTGGCAGCCCGGTCCGCGTCGCCCTCCACCGCGCCAAGACGTTCACCAAGGTGTTCCAAGAGACGGAGAGGCAGCCGTGGATCGTGCGCAAGGCCACGGCGCTAAGCGAGTACTTCCAGACCGTGCCGCTCTACCTGCGCGAGCACGACCGGCTGGCCGGGTCGATCAGCGAGCGGCCCGGCGCCATGCCGGTCATCGTCGAGTTGGGCATTGCGGAGAACAACATCTACACCGGCGAGAATCCGAAGCGGGAGGGCTATCTTCGCGGTCGGGTGCCGGACGAAATCCGCGATTACTGGAAGAACCGCAATATGTGGGGGCTCTTCCGCACGCAGATTCTCGGCCAGCCGCCGGTCCAAAACGCCGATAGCCTTCCGCGCACGGTCTCCTACAAATTCCTCTCCAACCAGGGACATCTCAGCCCCAGCTATGGCGAGATCTTGCGCATCGGGCTGGGAGGGGTGCTGCAAAGCGTCCAGAAGCGCCGGCAGCAAGAAAGCGACGCCGGGAAGCTGGCCTTCCTCACGGCTGCCGAGCTCTCGTTGGCCGGGCTTTCCACCTGGGCCCAGCGCTACGCCGAATACCTCGCCAGCGAAGCCAAACGATGCTCGAATGCCCAGCGGGGCGCGGATCGCCGCGAAATGGCGCGGATCGCCGCGAAGATCGCCACGCAGCCGCCCGAGACCTTCCGCGAGGCAATGCAACTGATCTGGTTCGTCCACCAGGCGGTTCACATCGAGGGGCACGGCTACTCCTGCACGCCTGACCGGATCGATCAACTGCTGTTGCCGTTCTACGAGGCGGACCGCAAGGCCGGCCGGCTCGATGACGCCGAGGCGGTGCGCTTGATCGAGAATTTTGTGCTGAAGATGTACGACAACACCTTCTGGGGCCCCGAGCATCATCTGACCCAAGGGCTATGCCTGGGCGGCTCGACGCCCGATGGACGCGATCAGACGAACCGACTGAGCTGGCTGTTCGTCGAGGGGGCCACGAATCTCTCATTGCCGGAGCCGCTGGTCTGGATCCGCTGGCATCCCAAGATCGACCAGGGGTTCTTCGATTTCTGCCTCTCCCGCCTGCTCAAGAGCACCTGCTTCCCCCTGATGTGGAACGACCGGGCCATCCCCGACGCCTTGATGGAGTTGGGCGTGGCCCGCGAGGATGCCTACAACTACGTCCCCGTGGGCTGCAACGAGCTGGCCGTGCCCGGGCAGTTCTACTTCAATCCCTGTGCGAACGTGAATTACCTCCAGGCGATCGAGGCGGTGCTGAGCGACGGAAAAGGGTACAAGGGCCAATGGAAATGGCACAAGGTCGCCGCCTCCTGCCGCGAGCTTCAGGATTTCGACCGGTTTGCCGCCGCCGTCGGCGCCTATCTGCGCAAGCAACTGGAACGGTCGCACGACCACGACATGAAGGAGATCAAGGCCCAGATGCAGTGGGGCGTCACGCCGCTGACTTCTTGTTTCTTCGACGGCTGCGTGGAAGCCGGACGCGACATGGCCTTGGGCACCAAGTACAACATCCTTTCCTGCGGCGGCATCGCGCTGGCCAATGCAGTCGATTGCATGGCGGCCATCCGGGAGGTGGTGTACACCAAGAAGGCGGCCACGCTCGAACAAGTCGCCAAGGCCTGTGCCGCCAACTTCCAGGGCCACGAGCGCTTGAGGGCGAAGCTCTTGGCCGCGCCCAAGCACGGCAACGACGACCCGCGGCTGGACGACATTATTCCATTGGTCGAGCGGCTCCGCGACGAGCCGATGAAACAAATCTGCCGCGACCCGCGCGACGGCCGCCAGTTCGGCAATTGCCACGTCGTCCGCAGCGGCGCCGTGATCGGGGGTCGGGCAACGCCGGCCACGCCCGACGGCCGGCTGGCCGGCACGCCGCTGGCCAGCTCGGTGGCGGCTTCGGTGGGCTGCGAGCGGAGCGGCCCCACGGCGGTGCTCAATTCAGTCTGCAAGCTGAACGCCAAAAAGAGCTGGCAGTGCGGCTACCAGGTCAACCTCCGCTTCCACGCCGGCATGATCGCCGACAAGTCGCAGCGCGACAAGCTCCGGGCCATGCTCAACGTCTACTTCCAGAACGGCGGCGCGGAGTTGCAAATCAACGTGGTCGACACGGCCACGCTCCGCGCGGCGCAGAAGGACCCCGAGCAGTACCGCGACCTCGTGGTCCGCGTGGCCGGATTCAGCGAGTTCTTCGTCAATCTGACGCCGGAGATCCAGGAAGACATCATCGCCCGGACTGAACATCTCTGAATAGCATGACAAAAAGATGACTGACAGAAAGATGGAGCTTGGGCCATCCGCCGCTCGATCTTTTTGTCATCCATCTTTCTGTCATCTGATTTTCGTGATTCGTTAAGAAGACCCGGCACGTTGGAAACGTGCCCCACAAAATGGATCTCGCCATGCCGACCGGCCGGATTTTCGACATCCAGCGATTCTCGATTCACGACGGACCCGGCATTCGCACGACCGTGTTCCTCAAAGGCTGCCCCCTGCGCTGCCTGTGGTGCGGGAATCCCGAGAGCATCAGCCCCAAGCCGCAGCTTTCCTACGTTCCCGAGAAGTGCATTGCCTGCGGGGAGTGCGTGAAGGCGTGTCCCCGGGGAGCTTTATCGTCCGACGCAACCCAAAAAGCGGTGCTCGATCGTGCGCGATGCGACAACTGCGGGCGGTGTGCCGGGGTGTGCGATGCCAAGGCCCTGGAGATGGTGGGCCGTGACGCCACCGTCGACGAGGTTCTCGCCACGGTCCTGCGCGACCGCGACTACTACGCGGCCTCCGGCGGCGGCATGACGCTCTCCGGCGGAGAGCCGCTCGCCCAGCCGGACTTCGCCGAGGCCCTGCTCCACGCGGCCAAGAGCGAAGGACTGCACTCCTGTATCGAGACCTCCGGCATGGCCGACCGGGCCGTCTTCGAGCGTCTGCTTCCCGTCGTGGACCTGTGGCTCTACGACTTCAAGGAGACCAATCCCCAATTGCACGCGAAGTTCACGGGCTTCGGCAACTCGCCGATCCTGGCCAACCTGCGGTTGCTGCACCGCGCCGGCGCCAAGATCCTGCTTCGCTGCCCCATGATCCCGCAGCACAACGCGCGCAAGGAGCACCTCGACGGCATTGCCGCGCTGGCCCAAGAGTTGCCGAAGCTGGCAGGCGTGGAGCTGCTCCCTTATTATGACCTCTGGCGAGCCAAGCTGAAGCGATTCGGCTTGCCGTCGACGCTCCCCGAATCGGTCAAGCCGCCCGACCGTGCGACGGTGAATTCGTGGATCGACTACCTGCGCCGGCGCGGCGTGCGGGTAGTGAGCTGAGCGGTGGAGAGAAGTATGGAGACCATGGCAACAACATTGGGTTTGGAAACAAACGAATCACGAAAGCCCGAAAGGACGAAAACGCGAAAGAGCCAAGAGGGGGCGACTCGCGAGATTTCATTATCCCCGCCCTTCTTTCGGGCTTTCGTTCTTTCGGGCTTTCGTGATTGCCCGATTTCTTTGCGCGCCATTGTCGTTGCGCTGGTTGTGCTTGCCACAGGGTGGTCGCCAGGGTTCTCCGCGGAGACGATGCCCGAGTTCTGCAAAGAGGTGCTCATCCTGCACCACAGTCATTTCGACGTGGGCTACACGCATCCGCAGCCGGCGGTGTGGGAGTTGCACAAGGACTTCATCGACCAGGCGATCGGGATGCTCGAATCGACCGCCGATTGGCCCGACGTTTCCCAGCCGCGCTGGACCTGCGAAGTGACCGAGCCGCTCGTGCGCTGGCTGGCCACGGCCGGCCCGCAGGACGTGGAGCGTTTCGAGCGTCTGCTGCGCCAGGGCCGGATCGGCATCTCGGGGATGCAGTACAACACGACGCCGCTGTGCAGTGCGGAGGAATTGGCCCGGCAGATGGTCTCGATCGGCACGCTGCGTAAGAAGTTCGGGGCCCGCATCGTATCGGCGCACTCGCACGACGTCACGGGCCTGCCCTGGACGATCGTGGACCTGCTGCTCGACGCGGACGTTGAGCTGCTGGTGATGGGCATCAATCTACACTTGAGCGGCACGCCCATGCCGCGGCCGGCGGCGTATCGCTGGCGCGGCCCCAGCGGTCGCGAGCTGCTGGTCATGAACGGCGAGCACTACTCGATGTTCGACCAGTGGACCGAGCCGGAGCGGGACAACCTCGACCATGTGCGCGCGGGCCTGGCGAAGTACCTGCGGCACCTCGAAACGCTGCGCTATCCCCACGACTTCGTCTACCTCTCGGCCACGTGCGCGCCGCACGCATACGACAATTCGCCGCCGAACCTGGAGTTGCCCCACCTGGTCCGCCAGTGGAACGAGCGCGGCTGGCGGCCCGCCCTTCGGTTCACCACGCCCGCGCAGTTGCTGGAGCGGATCAAGAGAATCCCCCGCGAACGGTTGCCCGTGGTTTACGGCGACTGGACCGATTACTGGAACTTCGGCGCCGGGAGCTCCGCGGTGGAGACGCGGCTGACGAGGAACGCCAAGGCCGACCTAGCGGCCGCCGAGTTGTTGCAGGCGTTCGGTCGTCCCGACGCGCGGCAGCGGGCCCTGGCCCGCCAGGTCTGGGCCGACGTCACGCTCTACGACGAGCATACGTGGGGCGCGGCCGGATCGCTCGATCACGACGCCCCAATGACGGCCGTGCAATGGCTCTTGAAGGCCCAACCGGCCCATGAGGCGCAGCCGTTGGCTGCTTACCTGCTGGCCCGGCAACTTGACCTGCTGGCGGGCAACGCCCCCATATCGAGGTCGCAGCAGGGCGTGCTCGTCGTGAATCCCGGCGCGGCGCCATTCCGCGGGAGCGTGGTCGTGCCTACTCATTGGCGCAGTCCGGGCAAACGCATCGTCACCCAGCGCACCGAGCCGTGGCTGGCTGCTCGTCCTTCGCAGCCGGCCGAGTGGTGCGGCCCGGTCGAGGCGCCGGCATGGGGCTGGGCGATGATTCCTTTCGACCAATTGAAACCGACGGCCGCGTCGACGTCGCTCCAAACCGGCAAGGACTTCATCGAAACGCCGACCCATCGCTTGACGTTCGATCCGCAAAGCGGGCGCGTGACTGGACTGCTGGACAAGCAGCGGGCATGGCAGGTCGTCGACGCGGCCAGTCCCTGGGGCTTCTTCCAACTTGTGCATGAGAAGCCCGATCCGAAGGTGGACGGCGACCGCAAGGCATTCCACGTGCGGAGCGTGGTCAATGAGCGCTACGGGCAGACCGGATGGAAAAGGGATTGGGCCGCTCTACGGACCGGGGCCGGCGGCAAGGTGAGCTGCCGCGTGGAGCGCTCGGCGATTGCCGCTACGCTCGTGACCCGCGCCGAGATCGAGGGTGTGACCGGCCTTGAACAGCGGATCACGCTCCGCGTCGATTCGCCCGTCCTCGAGTTGGAGGCGACCATGCTGAAACAGGACGTGCGCACGCCCGAGGCCCTCTACTTCGCTTTCCCGCTCAATCTGCCCGCCCAGTGGCAATGCCATTTCGACACGGCCTCGGTGCCGGTGGAGTTGGACGCCCAGCAGATCCCGGGCACTTGCCGCGACTGGGTCACGGTCGATAGCCACGTCTCGGTACACCACGGCCAGCGGGGCGCGACCCTCTACTGTCCCGATGCGCCGCTGGTCCAGGTCGGCGGATTCCATTTCGGCCGCAAGCAGGACCGCATCGAGCGGCGAGCCAATCCTCTGCTGCTGGCGTGGCCGCTGAACAACTACTGGGAGACCAACTTCCGGGCCGCCCAGCCGGGCCAGGTAGAGTTGCGTTATGGCTTTGCGACCCATGGCAGTTACAGTCCGTCGGCCGCCGCCAAGCAAGCGAGCCAGGTCCTCCAGCCGCCGCGACTGTATCCGGCCTTTGACTGCCCCGCGCTGCGCACCGGCTGTTTCCTGAAGGTGCGAGGCGACGGCGTCGAGATCATCCACGTGAAGCCGGCGGAGGACGGTGCAGGCGTGGTCGTGCGCCTGCTGAATCTGGGAGCGCAAGCCGCGGACGCCGAGGTGGAGCTGCCGGAGCGCACGCTGCCCGGCGCGTGGCGCTGCGGGACCCTGGAAGACAATCGCGAGGCGTTGCCCGTATCCGGAGCCACTGCCCGCTTGCGCCTCCCACCCGCCCAACTGACGACCGTGCGCATGATCCCGGCGACAAAGTAAACCACCGTCGTTTATTGACACCCAGAAAAGCAATGTCCTTTGAGCAAGTCAGAGCCGGGGCGTGTCGCCCCGGCATTTCCGGGCCGACACGGCCCGGCTCGGCGGAAGAATTACGACGATACTTGTCTGAGAGTCAATAGCCCGGAGCCAACGGCGACGGCGGTTGATGGGCCGTGCTCGCCGTCGCCGTTAGCTCCGGGCTAAACGATATTCGAGGGAATTCGAAGGAGAAAGAAAGCAATGAAGAGCAAGATCGTCTTGGCACTTGTCCTGGCCACTTGCCCGCAGCCCCGGGAAGCACCGGCGGCAGTGGGCGCGGCACCAGCCAAAAGCCCGCCGCGCGCTGCGGCGGCCGCGCCCGCAGTTGCCGATCCACGGCACATCGCCAATGGCTGGCCGATTCCCAGCGAGGGCTACGCCGATCAGCCGTACCTCGTCAAGACCGGCGACGGCGCGTGGCTCTGCGTGATCACGACCGGCAAGGGCGTGGAGGGCGCGGGCGGGCAGCACGTCGTCACCATACGCAGCACCGACCGCGGACGCACCTGGTCCAAGGCGGTCGACGTCGAGCCGGCCGACGGGCCCGAGGCCTCCTACGCCGTGCTGCTGAAGACCTCGCCGGGCCGCATCTACTGCTTCTACAACCACAACACCGACAAGGTGCGCGAGGTGAAGCGAGAGGACCGCGGCGTCTTCAAACGCGTCGATTGCGTGGGCCGCTACGTTTTCAAGTTCTCCGACGATCACGGGCGCACCTGGTCACCGGGCCGCTACGACGTGCCGGTGCGCGAGTTCGCCTGCGACCGCAACAACGTCTATGGCGGCAAGCTGCGATTCTTCTGGAACGTTGGCCGGCCTTTGGCCGTCGGCGACGCGGCGATCTGCGTGCTGCACAAGGTGGGCGCGATGGGTGAGGGGTTCTTCTCGCAGTCGGAAGGCGTTTTTCTGCGAAGCGAAAATATCCTCTCCGAGCCTGACCCCGCGAAAATCCGCTTCGAGACGCTGCCCGACGGCGACGTGGGCCTGCGCACCCCGCCCGGTGGCGGCCGCGTTGCGGAGGAGCAGACCGTCGTCGCGCTCAGCGACGGCTCGCTGTACTGCGTCTACCGCACGGTGGACGGGCATCCCTGCTGCGCTTACAGCCGCGACGGCGGGCACACGTGGACCCCGCCGGCCTACGCCTCCTACACGCCGGGCGGCCGGCTATTGAAGCATCCTCGGGCCGCGAACTTCGCCTGGAACTGCTCCAACGGAAAATTCCTCTACTGGTTCCACAATCACGGCGGCGTGTTCGTCCGGAGGATGAAAGGCGACTGGGGCGGCGGAGGCAGCCCCTACGACGACCGCAATCCGGCGTGGCTCTCGGCCGGCGTCGAGCGCGACTCGCCGCAGGGCAAGGTCATCCACTGGTCGCAGCCGGAGATCCTTTTGTACGACGACGACCCGTTCATCCGCATGAGCTATCCCGACCTGGTCGAGGACGGCGGCAAGTTCTATGTGACGGAGACGCAGAAGAACGTGGGGCGCGTACATGAGGTTCCCTCCGCACTGGTCGACGGCCTGTTCAACCAGTGGGACAACCGCACGGCAGCGACTCAAGGTCTCCTGCTCAACCTCCCCGGCAAGGGGGAAATGCCGCGCGAAGCGCCCATGCCGAAGTTCCCGGAGTTCCAGCAGCGCGATACCAGAACGTCCGACCACCGCGGCAAGGACCTCCGCGCCGGCTTCAGCCTCGACTTGTGGCTAAAGCTCGACTCGCTCGCGCCCGGCCAGGAGATCCTCGACAGCCGCGATGCCGCGGGCAAGGGCATCCTCGTTCCACGACCGCCGCGGGCACGCTGAAGATCACGCTCAACGACGGCCGCAGCGAGTTGAGCTGGGACTGCGACCGCGGCGCGCTGCAAGCCGGCAAGCTGCATCATGTCGCGATCATCGTGGACGGGGGCCCGAAGATCATCACGTTCGTCGTGGATGGCGTCCTCTGCGATGGCGGCGACCAGCGGCAGTTCGGCTGGGGCCGCTTCAGCCCGAACCTGCGCGCGCCGAACCCCGACCGCGGTGCCGGTGGTAACGCGCCCACGCCCCGCATCGCGCCCAACGAGTCCGGCCC
>CAYTJV010000324.1:0-8769 GCA_964438165.1 uncultured Planctomycetaceae bacterium
AAGGAGACCTTCGGTCATCCGATCGGCGAGGTCAGGAGACCTGCGCCGAGCGCGCCGGCGCCCCGCCCTCCCCTGCCCCGCCCCAGGCAACTTCCCCTGCCCTGCCCCAGGCAACTTCGCTTGTGGTGTTCGTGCTCGACCGGTCCTGCGCGACGCCGGGCACGTCGGCCAAGGACCCCAAGAGCCCGTGGCGGCGATTGCAAGATCGCGCCAACGACTTGATCGCTCAGCTCGCCCGGCAGGCCACGGCGACGCTTGAAATCGCCATCGTCGCGTACGGCGCCGATCCGAGCGGTGGGGTCGAGGTCACGACCGGGTTCGCCGGATCCGCGGCCGGACGCACTTGGCTGGCTCCCAGCGAAGTGGTCGACGGCGCGATCCGCGTCGAGGAGCTGGCCGAACAGGTCTCCGACGGGATTGGCGGACTCCTGAAGATCGCGCGCAAGCGCCCGGTACTGTTCGACCTGGAACCTGCCGCGCCCGCCTCGCCGGCCCCGGCGTTTGCGAGGATTGCCGAGATGCTGATCCAATGGGCCGAGGCGCATCCCGACGTCCGCGCGCAGCCGGTGGTGGTACACTGTACGCGCGGCGAGTTCGCGCCGGACACGGTGCGCCAGTCCGTCGCGGGGCTCCGCGAAGCGGAACGCGCGACGGGGCCGATCGCGCTCTATCACGCGATTCTCACCGAGTCCGCGCACCGCGCGGTGGCTTATCCGGCAGCGCCCGACGGCATCGAGCGCGACGCCCTGCGGGCCCTCTGGGAGGCGACCAGTCCCCTGCTGGGCAGCGCAGCCTTTGTGGGAAAGCGGTCCGGCATGTCGGCCGAGTCGCGCGGCATGGTGATTAACGCGGCCTTCGACGCCTTGACGGATGCGGTTGGCGGTGGCTCGTGACGATGGAAGACCCCGGGCAACACAAGCGTCTGCGACTGGAGTGGCGCGTGCTCACGCTCGCGAAGGACGCCGACTACCCGGAAGAGAACCAGGACGTCGTCCGCGTGGACGACGAGCGCGGCGCGGCGGCCGTCGCCGACGGGGTGACGTCGTCGCTTTTCGCCCGTCTGTGGGCGAGGATCCTGGTCGAAGCGGCCGTGAGCGGCATGCCCGACCCCGACGATCGCGAGGCCCTGGCCCGCTGGCTCGCCGAGCATCGCGCGGCGTGGAGCCGGCAGATCGACGTCTCGCGCCTGGCCTGGTTCCAGAAGCCGAAATTGCGCGAGGGGGCCTTTTCCACGCTGTTGGCGATCCGCCTCGTCCCGCCCGGCGAAGCAGCCCAGGAAGGCGAGCCAACCTGGCGTCTGCAGGGCCTGGCCATCGGCGACAGTTGCCTCTTCTACGTTCGCGAAGGGAAGCTGCTGCGGAAGTTCCCCATCCAGACTTCCGCCGAATTGGACAGCGACCCGTTGGTCCTCGGCAGCGTGGACCTGAATCGCGACGAGTTGCTCTCCTTCCATCGCCTCGATGAGCCGTGCCGGCCGGGGGATCTCGTGGTGCTGTGTACCGACGCGCTGGCCGATTGGGCCTTGCGTCTGGAGGAGTCGGGCAATCCGCCGGCATGGGAAACCTACTGGGCGACGGACCCATCGGCATGGCGGGAAGAAATCCTCGCGATGCGGGCCGAGCGGCAGATCCGCTGCGACGACACCACCTTGGGCCTGCTGCGGATCGTCGATCGCGAAAGAAAAGACTACCTCGATCGACTGCGGGAGGATGACCGCTAATGCGTTGTGCCTGTGGGAAGGATAATCCGGATTCGGCGGCCCGCTGTGGACAGTGCGGCCGGTCCTTGGCCCGGCCGAGGGACCTGCGGCGATGGGCGATCGACGCGGCCGCGGCCGTCGGGCTGCTGGCGGCCCTGGCCCTGGTTTGGATGCTCGATACGGGAGCAGCCACGCCGCAAGGCGCCGCGATCAAGACCGAAGTCGTGGAACAGCCCGGAGGCGCGGCAGGAGACGGACAGACTCCAACGGCCGGCCGCGCGATCCGCCTGGCCGTCACTCCGCCGGAGTACGACGACATGGGCAAGC
Organism: uncultured Planctomycetaceae bacterium; assembly: GCA_964438165.1. Classification (GTDB taxonomy): domain Bacteria; phylum Planctomycetota; class Planctomycetia; order Pirellulales; family Thermoguttaceae; genus CALFBP01. The sequence continues at coordinate 2,027 of CAYTJV010000324.1, forward strand.
TCTTGGCCACGCTCGGCAGCGGGTACCAGTATACGGAGATCTCGATGGACGCCCTGTTGGATCCCGAGCGGCTCGCGCCCTACGACGTGGTGTTCGCCACCTGCGGGGGCGTGCCCGACGCCTGGCTTGGCCGGCGGATCGGCAGCGCCGACCGGGGCGCGCCCGGCTCGTTCCACGCCCGCCGCCCGATCGCCAACCGACTCTACCAATCCCTTCGGAGTTTCGTGGGGCGGGGCGGCACGTTGTACGTTTCCGACTGGCAGTTCCAGATCCTCGACATCGCCTTCCCCGAGTTCATCGACTCCTCCAAACGCGCCAAGGGCGCGGTGCAGACGGTCCATGCCGAAGTGGTCGACGAAGGGCTGATCCGCCGCCTGGGAACAACCGTGGAGCTGCGGTTCGACAAGCGGGCCTGGTATCCGGCGGCCTTCAAAGAATCGGAAGTGATCCCCTATCTCCGCGGCAAGTTCACCACGCTGGAGGGCCAAGAGATGACCGGGCCGCTCTTGGTCAAGTTCCCCTTCGAAAATGGAAATGTCATCTTCACTTCGTTCCACAACGAGCACCAGAACACGCAGACCGAACAGGAGCTGCTCCGCTACCTGGTGTTCACCACGGTCACGGCGAGGGAAGAGGCGAACGTGCGGCGGACCATGGTCCGCGGCGGCTTCTCGCCCAAGGAGCGCAACCTCTTGAGCGCTTCGGCCGACAACCAGCCGGTCACTCAGGAGTACACGTGCCGGCGTCCGGGCCCGCTGCAATTCGTGCTCGGCTTCGAGCAGCCGGGGGCCCGGCTCCGCCTGACGGTGACCGGCCCCGGCGACGTCAAGCACGAGCAAGAGGGCACGAGCACCTTCCGCATCGACATCCCCGACGCTCAGCCCGGCGCCTGGCGCTACACGATCACCCCGCTGGAAGTGCCGTTTGCGAACTACCCCTTCACGCTGACCATCGGGGAAAAGCGGTAGGCCGTCGCGAAGGGACTTGTCGACTGAACAGGAGAAAACAGAGGCAACGGAGAAATCAAGCTAAGTCCTCCGTTTCCTCAGTTCCCTCCTGTTCAAAACTCGATTGCGGTCGCCCAGATAGCAGGGCCCGTGAACTGTTACGGTGCCGCCAAGAACGTCGTTACACCAGTCGCCGGGCCGCTGTATCGAGCACGAAGAGCACCGCTGCTGCGGCCAGCAAGTAATAATGGACGGGGACCGGGGGCAAGGTGCCTGGCGCGGAGAGTTGCCACACGGTTTCGGGCTCGGGCTGGTAAACGCCGCCGGTCGTCGCGGCAATGCGGCGGAGCAGGTCGTGGTCCGTCGGACGAACGCGAAACTCGTCGGGGTAGGAGCGACCGAAAGGGTCGGGAGTCATTTTCGCAGCAGAGTTTTTGCCTTGGGAAAGAACCAAAGGCGAAAATGACTCCCGACCCCTTTCTTCCCTTGGCTCCAATCGCATCGCGCCGCGAACCACTTGAATCCAGAAGCGGCCGAAATCAGGCCAGCCCAGCCAGGCTGCTGCCCAGCGGCTCTCCACGTCAGAAGTGAATGCCACCGAAATGCCTTCGCCGTAGCGGAACCAAGCCAATAAGGGATCGCCGGCGGCCGAGGTGAGCACCATGTGGGCCTCGGGCTTGGGCCGCGTCTCGGCATAGCCCAGAAGCGACGGTGCGGAACTCAGGTCGAGCCGTTCGAGTGAAAAGGGGTCGAGAGTCATTTTCGCAGGATCGCGCTCGGCGCAGGTCTTCTGACCTCGCCGATCGTACGACCGAGGGTCTCCCTTGCCCTCGGAGACCCCCGGCCGCGCCGTGTGCGGGGTCGGGAGACTCGCGCACAGCGCGCGCTGCGGGAAAAACGGCTCCTCGCGGATCCCCAGCCGACTGGCGCTGGCCGTTTCAAGGGCCAACACGCTGGGCACCGCTTGCGGGCTGTCGCAGGCGTAGAAGCGGCCCTTGCCGATGCGGGCCATGTCTTCCAGGAGCGGCCGGGAGGCCTCCTTGCCCAAGGCGACGGTGGAGAGCGTGATCCCCTCGCGGGCAATCCGCTCGGCCAGGGCCTCGAAATCGGCCGGGTGCGAGATGCCGTCGGTCAAGACGATGATGTGCTTCTGTGCGGCGAACGCCTCGCGCAGGGCCAAGTACGCCTTCTGGAGGGCCGGGGCCATGTCGGTCCGGCCCCCGGCCGTGATCGACGCGATCCGAGAGAGCACCTTCGCCTTGTCGCCCACGCGCTCGATCGGGCTAACCCAGCGGCTCTGCTCGTCGAACGCCAGCACGCCGAGCTGATCCTCCGGTTCGAGCAGTTGGACCGCGCGGCGCATCGCCTCGCGGGCCATGGCGATCGCCCCGCCCTCTTCCATCGACAGCGAGCGGTCGAGCACCAGGACCATGGCCAGGCCGGGCCGGGCCGCTTTGCGCGACGGCTCGCTCTCGACGGGGAGCACGTCCTCCAGCGCGGTCTTGCGATAGCCCCCCGGCGTGAATGCCTGATCGCCGCCGATCGCCACCAGGGCGCCGCCTTCGCGCACGTAGTCCTTGAGGATCTCCATCTGCCGCGGCAAAAGCCCTGCCGCGGGGACGTTGACCAACACCACGGCCTCGAAGGGCTTCAGCCCGTCGAGTGAGTCCGGGACGTCGGGGGCTTGGTAGACTTCGACGGCCAGCCCTCCGCCGCGCAGGGCCTTGGCCAGGTGTTCGCCCGACGAAGGCCGGTTCTCCACGAGCATCGCCCGGGGCCGCGGCCTGACCGACAAGAGCGTCTCGGCCATGTTGTTCTCGGCCAACGTGTCGCGGAATCCGCTGATCCGGGCCGTGAGCGTCTGCGTTGGCGTGCCCTCAATCGACAGCCGGAATCGAAAACGGTTCTCGCCCTTGTGGACCCCGACTCGCTGCGTGGCCAACGCCGCTGATCGGCAGGCGAGCTCCACGGTGCCTTCGTCGTCGTGCGTGCAGTAAAGCGCAACTTCCACGTCGAAGGGCTCGCCCTCGCGGACCACTTGCGGGGCGCGCAGGCGTGAGACGTAGATTTCCGGATTGCACGAAGCGAGCGGGACGGTCGATACCGGCGCCCCGGCGTTTCGAGCAGCCTCGATCGCGCGCGGTGTGTCGCCGACGGTCGGCACGCCATCGCTCAGCAAAACAACGTGCGGGGCGGTATCCGGCGGTGCGATCGTGCAACCCATTTTCAACGCGGCTGCCAGGTCGGTTGCGTTTTGGTCCAGGGCGGACTCGATCCGAGGTTCCTCAGCCGCAATTGGGACTGCGGCGAAGTACACCACGGCGGACTGCCGGCCTTGGCTTGCCTCCCTGGCGCGACCAACGAAATCCTCCGCCGCTTGCCGTGATGCGGGCGCAACGCTCGCGCTGGCATCGATCAGGAACACCGCGTAGACCGGTCGCAGAAGTCCACTCACCATTGGCCTGGCCAAAGTCAACACCAACGCGAAAACGACCAGGCTGCGCAGCGAAACGCACAGCAGTTGACGGCGAAGCGAAAAGTTCGTCAGGCTGTGCCGGGTCGCCAGATAAACCAACGGCAGCACCAGCAAGGCGCCCAGCCAAGCGGGTTGCGCGAGCGACAATTGGATTGATTCCGGGAGCATCTTCCTGTCTTATCGACTTCAGCTCACCCACCGTCGTTGGAACAGACACCACTGGGCCGTCAGCACGGCCAAGGCCGCGGCCATTAGCACGATCCACCATATTGCTCCGCCGGCAGGCTCGGCCATCGCTGCCACGATCAGCAGGAGTACGGCCAAGTCGGCAGCCAACGACGCCGCGGGCCGCCATCGAAGCCAGCGGGCACGCGGCGTACCGGCTTCCAGCACTTGTTGCCAGAGGAACCCCGCCGCCACGTTCACGCAGCGCGGCCGCCGGCGCCGCAGGTGAAGGAGCACCAACGGCACCGCCAACAAAGCCCAGATCCACGACTCAGGATGGAGAAACGTCATGAGCATTGCGACTCCCGCCCTTTGGAGTGCGGCGATTGATCGCCGCTTTGGATTTGAGCGATCCGGGCGGCAAGCGGTCGTTGGCGCAAAAGAAAGCGGCGATCAATCGCCGCACTCCAAAGCCGCAGCCCGGTTGTCTCAAAGACCATCCGCTCCCACGACGTGTCGTCTCGAACACGAACATAACCGATCCCTTGCTGGCGACAAAACGTGCGGACGGAGCCGCAGAACTGCTCGAACAATAGACGATAGCTCGCCAACTCGCGTCGGCCGAGCACGGTGGTCCAGCGGTCGCCGGTTTCCACGTCGCACAGTTCCACGTCGCCCAACACGTCCGGCTCGGCATCACCTCGGTCGCACACGTGTACCATGCAGGGCACGTGGCCATGATGCCGGAGGATCTCCAGTCCGCGACGGTAGCTCTCCGGGGCGAAGAAGTCGCCGATCACAACCGTCAGCCCGGGCCGCTGCCGCCGCACCAGGCATTCGGCCGCGCCGGCCAGGTCCGTCGGCGAACCGTCGGGCGCAAGACGGTCGAGGAATCGCAGCAGTTTGAGCCGGTGCGAGCTTCCGCGGGTCAGCGGAAACTCGGCCCCGATCCGGTCGGCGAACGCCAGCACCGCGAGTTGATCGAGGTGTCCCAAGGCTGCCGCCCCCAGCACGGCTGCAATCCGCCGCGCCAGGTCGAACTTCGGCGGCCGGCCCGTCGACATGCTCCGCGAGCAATCCACGAGCACGTACACGCGGCAGTTCGAATCGGCCGGCGGTCGCCGCCAAACCAGCTCGTCGTGCCGCGCGCAGACGTTCCAATCGATCCCGCGGTAGTCGTCGCCGGGCGCGTAGTCGCGATCCGCCAGCGTCTGCACAACTTCGCCCGAACGAGCCGGGCCGGTTTGCGCCAAGAGCCCCCCGAGCTTCCATCGCGCGGCCTGTGCGAGCCAATCGAGCTGCTTCGGAAGTTCGCCGCCAAGCAGGGTCATCGCGGGACGGGCTTCTGGAGGACCTGGGCCAGGATCGTGTCGGGAGAAACGTTCTCCGCCACGGCCTCGTAGTTGAGCACCAACCGATGCCGGAGTGCGGGGAGGACCACGGCCTGGATGTCCTCGTTCGCCACCTCGTTCCGCCCGGCCGTTGCGGCATGGACCTTGGCTGCCAGCACCAACGCCTGGGCGCCCCGCGGACCGCTGCCATAGCGGACGAATTGGCGCACCAACGGCGGCGCCTGCTCGCTCTGCGGCTGAGTTGCCGCCACCACCGACACCGCCCAGCGACGGACTTCTTTGGAAATCGACACGCGGCGCGCGAGTTCACCCATGGCGACGATCCGCTGCGCGTCGACCACCTTGTGCTTGGGGATCTGCTGGCCGTCGATCGTGCGCTCGAGGATCGCCTCGATCTGCCCCGGCGTGGGAGGCGGCAGAATCACCTTGAACAGGAACCGATCGATCTGGGCCTCCGGCAGCGGATACGCCCCCTCGCTCTCCAGCGGATTCTGCGTGGCCACCAACAGGTATGGCCGAGGAAGCGGGAACGACTCGGTCGAGATCGTAATCGCGTCCTCGTCCATGGCTTGAATCAACGCCGACTGCGTCTTCGGCGGCGCCCGGTTGACGTGGTCGGCCAGCACGAGATTGGCAAACAGCGGGCCCTTGTGAAACTCGAACGTGCGGCGCCCTTGGGGCGTTTCCATGACCACGTAAGTGCCGATGATGTCGGCGGGCATCAAGTCGGCAGTACACTGGATCCGCCGGAAGCTCAGGTCCACGGCGTCGGCCAGCGAGCGGACCAACAGGGTCTTGCCGGTGCCGGGCAGCCCCTCCAGCAGAACGTGCCCGCCGACCACGAGGGCCGTGAGGAGCGACTGGATCGCTTCCTCCTGCCCGACGACGCGTTTGGCCAACTCCCGGTGCAGGGCCTCAAGATCGGCGCGAAAGGCCTCGAACTGGCGGTCGGACTCGGGGGCAATGCTCATGGAAGAAGCTCCTCCCTCGACAGTATGTGTCCGGCAGGATCGCTGGTCAATCTGGTGGCAGCGAAGCATTTGCACGCCACCCGGAGTTTGTATACATTACAGATGGTGCAGTCTGTGCGGAGTCGACGTTCTAAGGGACCCCAACATAAGGGAGCATCCCAGTGAGAGGGGGTCTATGGCTAGCGGCCGGGGCTTTCTGGCTCGGGGTGGGCGCGGCGGGGCTTGCGGACCCGTGGGAACCTAAGGATCCCGCCCCTTGGCATCTCCAGGTAGTGGCCAAGCTCGACCATGCCCAACCCCAACTGAAGTCGGACCAAGCGGCGACCAGCGACCGGCTCAGGTACCTGCACCTTCATCTGACGTTCCGGCCCGATCTGGGCGATCGGAAGCTGCACCAGTTTCGCGTTACCGACAAGGACGGGAAGACCGTAGCCGACGTTCACGGGTTTCATCGCGATCGCTCCTTGCTGGTCTTTGAAGGCGATTGGAAGAGCCTGGAAGGGCTTTACCTGGACGGGCACGGACACCGCGAGCCGCTTTTCCCTGGGACGCCGGTGCGATCGGCGAACCGCGCTGTGGCGCGGTCTCCCGACCTCGCCACGCAGCCGACCGAAGGTCTCCAGCAGCCAAAGGGAGACCTTCGGTCGCCGGTTTCGGCGGGGTCAGGAGACCCGCGCCGAGCGCGAGCCTCCGCGGGTGACGTCGGCAGCCCGTGGGAGATCGATCCGCCGCTGGATGATCGGCCGAGCAGCCGCACGGGAACCGTGGCCCGACGCGCCGGCGACGCCGGCCCCGGCCACCGCGGAGGGGCCGCGGGGCCCGGGCCGGGGGG
>CAYTJV010000325.1:0-8763 GCA_964438165.1 uncultured Planctomycetaceae bacterium
GGCGAAACTACAAGAGAATCAAGGAGTGGGACGTCTCCTTGGGGCGATTGATGTTTCTTGTTGGCCCCAACGGTTCCGGGAAGAGCAATTTCCTCGATGCACTGCGGTTCGTGACCGAGTCGCTTCGGTCGACGATGGATCAATCGCTGCGCGAGCGTGGCGGTATCAAGGAGGTCCGCCGACGATCTCGCGGCCACCCAACGCACTTCGCCATCGGGCTGGAGATGGCTCTTCCGGCGGGCGAGCACGCTCGATATAGCTTCCGCGTTGGCGCGAAACCCCAGGGGGGCTTTGAGGTCCAGGAGGAGAAGTGCCGCATCGGCAGCAACGGTGTCGCGAGGAGCAGCTATGATGTTAAGGATGGGATCGTCCAATCGGCGACCTTTCACCCGTGGCCGCGGGCATCAACCGATCGGCTTTACTTGACCATCGCCTCGGGCTTTCCGGAGTTTCACCCGTTATTCGTCATGCTCTCGAACATGGGGTTCTACAGCATCAATCCGGACCGATTGCGCGATCTGCAGGAACCGGATGAAGGAATTCTGCTGTCGCGCGACGGGCGCAACCTCGCCAGCGTGGTAGCCTGGCTTGAATCGCATAACGGCGACGTTAAGGAGCGGATTGAGCAGTACCTTGGGAAAATCGCGCCGGGAGTCCAGCGGGTGGATAAGAGATCCCTCGGACACAAGGAGACATTGGAGTTCAAACAGACTGTGGCCGGAGATGAGCACCCTTGGAGTTTCCTCGCTCAAAACATGTCGGACGGGACCCTGCGTGCCCTCGGCGTGCTCGTTTCGGTGTTCCAGTGTTTTGACCGTCCACCGGAAACGGCGATTCCCTTCGTCGGCATCGAGGAGCCCGAGTCGACGATCCATCCCGCGGCGGTTCGCGTCCTCATGGGAGCTCTTCAGGAGGCGTCGCACTTCACGCAGGTGCTGGTCACAAGTCACAGCCCTGATCTGCTGGACGCGACCGAGCCGGACCCAGACTCCCTTTTGGTCGTGAACGCCGTCGACGGGGAGACATCGGTGACACCGGCCGATGACGCTAGCCGGACGGCCATGCGCGACCGCCTCTATAGCCCTGGCGAATTGCTCAAACTCGACCAGTTGAGGCCCCAGCCAAGACCTGTCGAGCCTCCTGAGAACGGGACACAACAACTTTCGCTGTTCGCCGACGAAGCATGATTTTCAACTTGTCGCTGATCGTCGAGGGTCGTGGGGAAACGGAGGCCGTTCCTGTACTCCTACGCCGCATTCAGGGCGTTCTCCGCCCCGGTCTTTCACTGAACATCCTTCCTCCGCTTCGGATTGGACGGGATAAGCTCCTGAAAGCGAACGAGGTTGAGCGAGCCGTTGAATTCACGGCCAGACGGATGGAACCGCCACGCGCAATCTTGATCCTGATCGATGCGGACGATGACTGTCCGGCCCAAGTCGGTCCGAAACTGCTGCACCGCGCCACGGCAGCGAGGAGCGATGTCCCCATGGGCGTCGTCCTGGCCAAACGGGAATTTGAAGCCTGGTTTCTGGCGGCGATTCCGTCTTTGTGTGGCCGCCGTGGTCTTCTGCCAGAGCTTGCGTTGGTGGCGCACCCCGAAATGGTCCGCAACGCGAAGGGCATTCTCACGCAATGTATGGAAGGCACGCGAGCGTATTCGCCCGTCGTGGATCAACCAGCACTGGCTGCCCTATTCGACTTGAACTTGGCTCGTCGTCATTCCGATTCCTTCGACAAATTCTGGCGCGAGGTCGAACGGCTCTTTGCGATCACAACAGGCGCTCCACTGAAGGCACCGCGATGAATGGTACGGGCATTGCGCCTACAATCAACCGTTGGGTGCGATCGGCGAAAATGGCCGTGGTGGCACATAAATCAGGGGGGGACGGAGTTCACCCGAGGCCGCGATCGGAACCGCCTCTCATCGAGATCTTCGGTTCAGGTTGTGAGCAATCTGCGCCGGAAGCTAGCGAGAGTCCCTCCCCGCGCTCTACAATTAACTAAGAAGCGTTGTTGTCTAATCGCCCTGTGAATCAGGCCCTGGGACACGCCGCCAGTCGGGTGACGCGTGGAAGATTATCTTTTCTCGATCGAATGCGTTACCTGTCAGCGCCGGTTGGCGGTCCGCAGCGAGTCGGTTATTGGGGACATCGTCACATGCCCCAAATGTGGGAGCATGGTCCACATTGTTCCCCCGTCGGGATGGGTCGCGAAGCCCAAGTCACGGCTGCCCGCCGCGATGCCCCTTTTGCGGGCGCAGCCGTTGGACGCCCCTCCCCACGGCACGCCTCCTGCCGCGCCGGAGACCGGCGGGGCCGCGGTACCGGACGCCATCGAGCCTGCTGTGGCGGGGTCTGCCAAGAACCTCGTTTCTCCATCGCCAATACCTGGCCCACCGCCGGTGGCTATGAATTGGCAAGAGCCCTCGATCGAGTCGTCGCCTACGCCGTTCGTAGTCCCGCCTTTAGGCGGTTTCTCAGCGGGCTGGGGGCTCGGGAGATGGTCGCTGGTGGCTGGGGTGCCTCTGTTGGGCCTTGCGGCCGCTTTGTGGGCCTGGGCCGTGCTGTCGGTTCCGACAGTGTATGAGGAGGAATTGGAAGCGTCCCTGGAGGATTCGGCTGCTCCCGACACAAGGGCTCCGGCGGCCGCCCAGCCGGTTCCAGTGCCGCTTCCCGGGGGACTCGATCCGCGTTGGCTGTCGGGTCGCGCCCGGTTGGTCGTCAGCCTGCGCCTGGCCGCCCTGGCGGAACAGCCGGAGATGGAACGTGCCGTCGCGACCTTCGAGCACCTTTGGCGGCCCTCGGTGGCCAGGGTCTTGGAGTCGTTCAAGCTGTTGCCGCGGAACGTTCGCAAGATCACCTGGGCATCGGCCGATCTGACGGCGTGGCACGATCGGGCGGTGGTGGTGCTCGAATTCGAGCAAGGCCAGGACGCCGGCGCCCTGACCGGACTCGGCGACCCGTTGGACTGGCAAGTGGCCGGCAAGCCGTGCCGCCGCATGAAGGCCGGCTGGCCGCACCCATTTGTCGTGCTCGACGAGCGGACCGTGATCTCCGGCCCGGAAGACCTGCTGCGGGAATTGTCGGACCGGACAGAACCGCAGTTCCAAAGCGCGGCAATCGGACACCTCATCAAGAGCGCGTCGCCCGAGGCCGATTTCGTCGTGCTCCTCGATCTGATCGCCGCGCGGGAGGCGGGCTGGCGACTGCCGAGCGCGCTTTGGGACATCTGGCCGGCCGGCCGGCCGGCGTGGCACACTCTGTGGGAAACCCCGCAAGGGCTGGGCTTTGCCGTGCGGCGATCCAACCCCGGGCAGAGCGAGCTGGCGTTGGTTTGCGAAGGCGAGTCGGCGGCCATGAAAGTCCGCGACGCCCTGGGACAGTTCGTTCCGGCGGCGCGAATCGCCCTGGAGGCGAACGCCGCTACTCTGACGCAACGGCTCCAAGCCGGACGCGTGACGGCCCGCGAGGCCGATCAGTACGAAGTGCTCTTGAAGCAGGGCCACGCCGCGTTGTCGGCGGCCAAGTGGGAGATCGTCGAGCAAACGGTCGTGCTGCGCATCGACTGGGGGCAACACCTGCCGGCCACCACCGCGGCGGCCTTGGAGAGTGAGCGTTTGATCCGCGCCGACTGGCTGGAAGCGGGGCTTGCGGCCGACCAATCGAACCACGGCCGGCTGGTGAAGTCGTTGGGGGGATACGTGAAGGCGGAGAAGCAGTTTCCCGTCGGGGCGGGCGGCGGAAGCCTCTTGCCGCCCGATACCCGGCTGAGCTGGATCGCCTCCATGCTCCCGTACTTCGACCACCGCGACTGGCACCGGGAATTGCAGTTTGGCTATTCGTGGAACAGCGCTCAGAATCGGCCGGTCACGCAACGGCGCCTGGAGGCCGTGATGAACCCCACCCTCGGACCCGCCAGCACGGAGGCCGGCTTCCCCGTCACCCATTACGTCGGCGTGGCCGGCGTGGGGGCCGACGCGGCGGAACTCAAGGCGGGCGATCCGCGGGCGGGCCTGTTCGGATCTTCGCGCACGGTGCGTCCGGAAGACCTTGCCCGCGGGGCCGGCAATACGCTGGCCACCCTGGGCGCTAGCCAACAGCTTGGCCCTTGGGCAGCAGGCGGAAAAGCGACGGTCCGGGCCTTGACCAAACGGCCCTACGTACACGGTCCGGACGGCTTTGGCAGCGGGCAGCCCGACGGAATGCTGGCCGGCATGGCCGACGGGGCGGTCCGCTTCATTTCCAAGAATGTCGATCCGGAAGTGTTGGAGCAGTTGGCGGCGGTTCGCGGCGGGCCGGCGACGGTCGCCGCGCTGGGGCCGGACGTGGGGCACGTTTCCAACGTGCCGAAGCCCGGAGAGCACGTTGGAAACGTGCTCCACGACGGCCCGCGGCCCGAGCCGAAGGCAGCCGAAGCGGCGCCCACGGGCAAGGCTGCCCCGCCAGTACCACGCGGCGAAGCCCCCAAGATCGCAGCAAAATCAATGTCTGCTGCGCCCGCAGAACGATCCGTGATGGCCGGCAACGAGCCCCGCATGGCGGAAGACGACGAGAGCGATGACGACGCGACGACGCTTCCCGGCCTCGACGACGCGGAGCCCGCCAAGGTCGACGTCCAGGCCCGGCTGGCCGATCGCATCCCCGAAATCCACTTCCCGGCCGTGCCCATGCTCGACGCCGTGCGGTTGATGAGCCAGATGAGCACGGTTCCGGTCAGTTTCGACCTCGATTGGGTGCAGGCCGTCGGTGCCAACCTCCGCGACCGGGTGACGGTCCGGCTGGCGGGCGCCACCACCGGCGAGGTCGTCGAGGCCCTCGTGGCCGGTCGCGGCCTGACGTGCGAAGCGGCGGGCGATCAGCTACTGATCACCGCGCCCTCCAAGAAACGCAACGCCCAACGAGCGCAGAAGTACGGCGTTGCCGATCTGGTCGACAAGGATCCCGCGACGGGCGGCCAATTGGCTGCGTGGGTCCGGGCGTTGGTGTCACCGGAGAGTTGGCGTGAAGCGGGCGGCCAGGGGAGCATCCAGCTCGCTGACGGCGCGCTCACGATCACGCAAAGCGAGTTGGTCCACGCCCAGGTGCGCGACTTCTTCGACCGGCTCCGGCTGGCGCGCGGCAAATCGCCCCAGGGCCGGCCGAGCGACCCCAAGGAGCCGAGACCCACGCGCTTCGACCTCGCCCGGGCCAAGCTCCGCCAGCCGATCACGCTGAGCTTCCCCGACCCCACGCCGCTGGCCGGGATCGCCCGCGAGCTGGAGCGCGCCAGCCAAACAACGGTTCTCTTCGACGGCCCGGCCATGAGCGCGGCAGGAGTGTCACGGCAGCGCAAGGCGGTCCTTTCGGTCCACGGGCGGCCCTTGTCCGAGGCCCTGGTGAGCGTGCTCGATCCGCTGGGACTGACCTACCGCATTGTCGACGCCGGTGCCTTTGAGATCACCACCCGCAAAGCCGCCGCCGCCCGGCTGGAATTGGAGATCTACCCTGTGGCCGCCATCCTGGCCAAGCCGACGACCCCCGAAGCGCTCATGGAGCAGGTCAAGGCCCAAGTGGCGGGCGCCACCTGGAACGACGCCGGCGGGCCCGGGGTGATGCTCTTCGACAAAGCCTCCCGCTGCCTGCTGGTGCTGCAATCGCAACCGGTGCAAGTCAAGGTGCAACTGCTTTTGGGGAGGCTCTAAGCGCCATGTCCACTTCGGTGATTTTTGAAGAGCAAGTGGAGATTCCGTTCATGAGCTCGCTGGTTGAGTTTCGCGCGTGGGCCCTGTCCGACAGCTTTCCCAAGCGGGGCAGGATCGATTTCATCGCCGGCCGCATCGAGGTCGATATGTCGCCTGAAGATATCTTTTGCCACGGAACGGTGAAGACGGAAATGGTTAGCGTGTTGGCCCAACTTGTGAAGAGATGCGACCTGGGCTACCTGCTCAGCGATAGAACTCGCGTCTCGTGCCCCGAGACGGATCTCTCAGCCGAACCCGACGTCGTCTTTCTCTCGGAAGAATCCTTGGAGAGCGGCCGCGTCCGACTGGTTCCCAAGGCCACGGGCGAAGCGGACCGCTTCGTGGAAGTGGAAGGGCCCCCTGACCTGATCGTGGAGATCGTGAGCGACAGCTCCGTGACCAAGGACACCCGACGCCTTCCGTCCGCCTACGCCCGTTCCGGCGTGCGCGAGTTCTGGCTGGCCGACGCCCGCGGCGAGCGGCTGTTATTTCACATCCATCGCTGGACCCCCGGTGGCTACCAACTCGCCGATTGCGACGCTGACGGCTTCCAGCACTCGGCCGTTTTCCACACCGCCTTCCACTTGCTCCGCTACCGCAATCCCCACGGCCGGTGGACCTTCGATCTGCAAGCCAAGTGAATCAAGGGGCCAGGCACTTCAAACTTCAATCTTCGCCGGGAAGACGTCTTGCCACGTGGCTCGCGTAATCCCCGGCGAAGATTGAAGTTTGAAAAGTGCCTGACCCCTGGCCTCCGCTACGGCCTAGAACATTCCCCCTCCACCACCCATCCCTCCGGGCGTTGCCCTCGGCTGGCCCGGCTGTTGCGGCGGAGCGGGCGGGGGCGTCGTGTCGGCCCGCTGGGCGTCGATCGGGCGTTTCGCCTCCCGATACGCAATCGCCAACTCCTTCAGCTCTTCTTCGTCGAGCGTCTTGCCGCGGCGAAGTCTGTTTTCCAGCACTTCGATTGTCCGGCCGGATTGGCGGGCCGCGTTCCACAAGCCGCAGGCCCAAGCGATCCGATCGGCGGGAAGTTTTTCCATCTGATGAACCTGCCAGGCCAGGTCGGCGGCCAGCGTCGAGTCGATCGCCAGTTCAGCCTGGCGCATGAGCAGGCGGCTACGGAGCCGGGGGTCGTTGGTCTCACCGGCCAGGATCGCGGCGGCCTGGGCATCGGCCGGCGCGCTGAGCTCGCCCAGAAGTTGCTCGAATTCCCGGCTCCGCTCGGGCGTCGTACGCGGCGCAACCAGCGCGGCCGCCAAGAGAGATCGCCACCGGGCCAGTCCGCTTTGGACCTCCGCCCTGCGCACGAGCAGGGCACCCCGGGCCGGCCCGGCAAGATCCTTGTCGGCGAGGGCTTTCTCGAACAACGAATCGGCCGCCTCGTTCATCCCGTGCCTCGCCAGGAGTATGGCAAGCTCGGCCAATTCGGCAGGCGTGGTCTCCGGCCGGCTGCCTACGCTCTGTGCTTCTCGGGCGGCTTTGTCGCGCTGGCCCAATCGCAGCAGGATCTCGATGCGAAGCCGCTCTCTACGCAACGTCTCGTGGGGTTCTTGCGGCTTTTTTAGGGCAGCCTCTGCGTGCCCCAGGGCATCTGGCAGACGATTGGCCGCCAATGCGGCCCGGGCGAGTTGCTCAAGATCCGCGCCGGCGCGCGATGCAACCGGCTGTCGGCCGAGGATCTCGAAAAGCTCGTCGGCGCGAAGACTGGGGAAGCTGCCCTGGGCGATGTATTGCACCGCGCCCGCTGCCGGACAGGAGGCCGCTTCGCGCAGCCAGCCCACGAACTGCTCCCGCGCCGCAATGCTCGGCTGGCGTTCCCAGCACGAGGCCAAGAGCACGAGCAGGAGGGGATGATGCGGATGGGCCTCCAGCGTGGCCTTGAGCTCCTCGGCCGCCGTGCGCCAATCGCGCTTTCGCAATGCAGCCAGGGCGCGTGAGAACGCGGCGTCGAGCTGTGGCTCGGCGAAACGGCGGTCGAGATGGACATACCCCTCCGCGTTTTTCGCCTGCCCGGGAAGCGGCGGCATGGGAGCGACGCTGGAGAACGCCTCCCACACCAGGAGCGATTTGCCCGCCGGGTCTTCCAGCACGACCTTCTCCAGACGCGGTACACCGCCAGCCGTGCCGCGATCGAAGCGCAACCGCTGAGTCAGCCGGCCGTCGAAGTACGCTTCCCAGACCAGCGGCAATCCGTTTTCCCGGGAGAACGCGACCTCGAAGTAGGTCCTGTCCGGATCGGCGCAGCCGGGCAGGCTAAACCGCAAGCGGTCGCTCTTGGAGTCTTTTTCTTCAGGGAGTCCCGAGACGGGCCGCACGTCGAACAGCCGCGCCAGCTCCGCGTTGGTGCGGTGCGGCATCCAGGGGAGAATGCCGTCGAGCCACTCTCGGACTGCCTCGCCCCAGGGCCCTTGCTCTGCCAGCAGCAAGTCGGGGTAGGCGATCATTCCCTCGTCGCCGAAGACGGAAATCTCTCGGCCGGGCAATATCACGGCAAGACGGCCGCCGGCCTGACTCAGCACCACCGCGTTGAGTTCTGCCCCGCCCGGCAACCTGCGGCGCCACGCCTGGGGCCCGCTGAGCGGCTCGCGGCGGACGGCGAGCGCCTTGAGGGCCTCGGGGCGCGGCTCGGGCAGTTTGGTCAGACTGGCACCGGTCCAGCGCGGATTGGGAATCCATCTACCGATCCACGGGCCCACGCCCGACTCGAAGACTTCCCATGGCCGCGAGCCGCGCAGGGCTTCGTAGCGGTGCCGCCGCAGGAGCGTTAGCAGTCCGGCAAACTCATCGTGTACGTCCTGCGTCTGACTCACGACCAGGGCTACGCGCGGCTCGTCAGGGGCGATGCTGCCGGGCCCGCCCACTGAGTCCCAGGTCGTCAGATGGATCGTGGACGTAATCAGAAGGATCAGCGAATCGAAGTTGATCGCGTCACTGCCCTCGAGGGGCTCCCGGGAAACCTCGGCCGGGACCCAAAGCTTCCCCGGGCCTCCCGCCACCCTCGTCTTGCGGAGGCCGTCGAAGAGGGCCTCGACCTGTTCGTG
>CAYTJV010000326.1:0-8757 GCA_964438165.1 uncultured Planctomycetaceae bacterium
GGCGAACGCGGTGGCGCTCACGGTGGCGGGGTTGCCGGCGGGGGCGACGTTCGACGCGGGCACGGGGGCGTTTGCCTGGACGCCGACCGAGACGCAGCAGGGGACCTACACGGTGACGTTCACGGCGACGGACAACGGCAGCCCGGTCCTGTCCGTCAGCGAGACGATCACGATCACGGTCAACGAGGTGAACGACGCGCCGGTGCTGAACGCGATCGGCGACCGGCCCGTGAACGAGGAGACGGCGCTAACGTTCACCGTCACGGCCGACGACCGCAACGACTTCCCGGCGAACGCGGTGGCGCTCACGGTGGCGGGGTTGCCGGCGGGGGCGACGTTCGACCCGGCGACGGGCGTGTTCTCGTGGACGCCGACCGGGTCGCAGTTGGGCGATCATCAGGTGACGTTCCAGGTGACCGACAACGGGACACCGAATCTGTCAGATTCCGAGACGATCACGATCACCGTCAACCCGGTCGTGCAGTTGCCCAGCGGGAAGGGCGTCAACACCGTGACCGTTTTGCGCAAGGGCGACAACGTCCAGGTGTTGGACGGCAAGAAGAAGGCGATCTTCGACCAGCCGCTCTCCTTGTTCCGGAAGCTGACGATCCTGGGCGCGGCGAACAAGTCGGACACGATCACCGTGGTCCTGACCGGCGGCGATCTGGCGGCGCTTACCGAGGGGATCGTCTTCAATGGCGGGCCGGGAACAAAGCCCGACACGCTGGTGCTCCGCGGCACCACGGGTTCCGACGTCTTCAGCTCAGGCCCGGGTTCCGCGGCCCTCGGCCCGCTCGTCGTCCGGTTCACCGACGTGGAGCAACTGACCCTGGACGGCGGGGCTGGAGACGATACGTATCAGATCTCCGCCTTGAGCACCAAGACCACGCTCTCCGACAACAAGGGAATCGACTGGCTCGACTTCTCCGGGTCCACGGCGGCAGCAGTGACGATCGATCTCAGCAAGATCGCCGGCCAGGCGCAGAAGATCTTCGCCGTCGGCGCCAGCACGCTGGGCTTGAAGGGCACCTTTGAGAATGTGATCGGCACGCCGCAGGATGACTTGATCAAGGGCAACGCCTTGGACAACCGCATCGAGGGCCGCGGCGGCAACGATACCCTTTACGGCAACTCGGGCAACGACACGCTCTACGGCGGTGCGGGCGACGACTGGATTTACGGCGACGCCGGCAACGACAGCCTCTTTGGGGAGTCGGGCAACAACGTGCTCTTGGGCGGAGCAGGCAATGACACCCTGGATGTCCTCCTGAACGCCGACGCCGCGGGCAGAAACCTGCTGATCGGCGGACTGGGCGCCGACACGCTCCGAGGCGGCCCGGGCGAAGAGATCCTCATCGGCGGCACGACCCGCTACGACAACAAGCTCGTCGCCTTGGCCGCCGTGATGCAGGAATGGAAGTCGGACCAGGCGTTCGACGCTCGCCGCGCCAAGCTCGACGCCGGCTTCGACCATCTGCTGGCCGGCTTCATCCAACTGACGCATAAGACCAGGGCCAATCCCAAGGGCACGGTGCTCGACGACGGAGCGCGCGACCAGCTCTTCGGCGGCGAGGGCAACGACTGGTACTTCGATTTCGCCAGCGACGAGGTCAGCGAAATCGCTGGATGAGATTCATCCGTACAGGCCCTCACTGCGCTGGGGTAGGGTCTCCCGACCGCACCACGCGGCCGACCGATCCGACCCGCTTTCTTGTTCGCCCGCACGGGCAAACGCCGGCGCACGCACCGTGTGCAACTGGCTGACGCACCCGAATGGAGTGGCGACGAGAACACGATGCCCCCCGCGATGGGGAGCGGTCTTTTGTCGTCTATCGACGCATGCCGGATCCAGACGCTACAATTCACTAGATTCGAGTTGACCGTTTCACACGGTAACGTGGAGGGCGGAGGCAATGACAAAGGTAGTTGTCGACGCAGGTTTCTGGGCGAAGTTGCACAATTTGGAGGGACCTGTCGAGTTTTGCGATGAGGTGGGACGCACGCTTGGGTATTTCCATTCCGTGGCCGATTCCAGCGAGGCCGAAGCGATCCCGGCCTCCTTGATTTCGGATGAGGAGCTTCAGCGGCGGCTCCAGCAGGGCGGAGGCCGCTCCCTTGAGGCAATCCTTGCTGACCTTGAGAAGCGATGAGCTACACCGTCCTGTGGACGCCTGCGGCAGAGGCAGAACTCGCCAGAATTTGGCTCGCCGCGAGAGATCGGACATCGATCACGTCCGCCTCCCGCGTTGCGGACAGGTTGCTCCATGAGAACCCGCACTCCCAGGGCGAGTCACGCGAAGGAACAATTCGCATTATGTTTGTGAGGCCGCTTGCACTCCAATACAAGATCCACGAAGCCGATCGAGTCGTGCATGTGGTCGCCGTGCGTTTGATGAGGCAGCGGGGCGAAGAACTTTAACCCGCCTTTTGGGGTGCGATGATTCGGTGTCCACCGAAAAAGCCACAGCCCTGGTCTTGAAACTCGTCGAGTTCAGCGAAACCAGCCTTGTGCTGACGCTCTTCACCCGCGAGTTTGGCAAAATACAGGGTTTGGCGAAAGGGGGTAGACGGCTCAAAGGACCTTTCGAGTCTGCTCTTGACCTGTTGGCCCTTTGTCGAATAGTCTTCCTCCGCAAATCATCCGAAGCACTCGACCTGCTGACCGAGGCCAAGCTTCAGCGGCGGTTTCGGCCGGCGGGCCGCGACTTGTCGAGCCTGTACGCCGGTTACTACGTCGCCGAGCTGCTCAACGACCTGACCGATCAGTACGATCCTCATCCGGAGCTTTTCGATCTGGCCGAAGGGACCCTGGCAGCCTTGTCTGCCGGGGAGCCCGTCCTGTTGTACACGGTGCGGTTCGAACTGAGTATGTTGCACCTCTTGGGGCATTTGCCGTCCTTGACGACCTGCGTGGAATGCGGCAGCGAGGTGAGTTTGAGCGGCCGAGTGGCCTTTGGGCAGTCGCACGGCGGCGTGCTGTGCAGCCGTTGCCGGGAAGGGAAACAGGAGGTGGCTTCGGTCAGCGCGGGAGTGCTCCGCCTGATGCACGAGCTTGCACAACCCGACAGCCGCACCTGGCGGCGATTGGAGATCGACTCCCGCAGTCGCGGTGAGCTTCGCGGAGTATTGAATCGCTACCTGATGCACTTGCTGGGCCGGAAGCCCCGCATGCACCAGTACTTGGGCTTGTTGACGACTTGAGGAACGACAACGCACGGCGAGCGCTTGACAAGGACGTCCTGCATGGTGGCCCACCGATATCACGTCATCTTGTTGGCGGCCTGTCTGGCGGGCTGTGCATGCGGATGCCGCACCGTCCCGCCGGTCCCGGATTCCGCCCGCGCCGACGTCGAGCGATCGCGGGGCCGGAGCGACAGAGAAGACGAAGACGAGGGGTGGCTGTTCAAACGGCTAACCGGTCAGGACAAGCGGCCGCAGGCGGCGTCGGGCGGTTCGGCCGCCGCCACTCAGCCCTCTTCCGAGGTCCAGCAGGCTTCGGCCACGGAACCCTCCCCGCCCGGCCCAAAAGAAACCGTGATCACCGCCGCCACCTTGGCCGCCGCCTCCAAGCCCGCGCCGAAGAAGAAAGACGACGACGAGGAGAGTTCCGGCTTCAACCTCGACGCGCTGGCGCCTTCGAATGTCGTCAAGAAGGTCAAGGAGATGGCGGGCTACGGGCCCAACGAGCAGGTTGCCCGGGCGGCCTACGAAGAAGGCCAACGCCTCTTCCGCGAGAAGAAATACGACGAGGCGGCCAAGCAGTTCGTCACCGCCGCCGACCGCTGGCCCGACACGTCGCTGGAGGAGGACGCCCTGTTCTGGCGCGCGGAGAGCCTCTTCTTTGCCGACCGCTACTCGGCGGCCCACGAGGGCTACGATAAGCTGCTCAAGAAGTACACCTATTCCCGCTACCTCGACAAGGCCGTGGCCCGGCAGTTCGCAGTCGGCCGCTATTGGGAGCAGTTTCAGGCCGCGGAGCCGCATTGGCCGGTGACGCCGAATTTTGTGGACAAGACGCGTCCGCTGTTCGACACCTGGGGCAACTCGCTGAAGGCCTACGAGCACGTGCGGCTGAACGACCCCACCGGCCCGCTGGCCGACGACGCCCTCATGGCCGGCGCCAACGCGTACTTCGTCCACGGGCGGCACGAGGACGCGGCGATCAACTACGACCTGCTCCGCAAGGAGTATCCGAAGAGCGAGCACCAGAAGAACGCCCACCTGCTGGGAATCGAGTCCAAGCAGCGGATGTACCAGGGGGCGCTGTACGACGGCATGCCGCTGAAGGAGGCTTCCGAGCTGGCCGATCAGACGCTCATTCGCTTCGGTCCGACGCTCGGCGCCGACCGCGACCAGCTCATCGAGACCAAGAACCGCATGATCTCCGAGCAGGCCGAGCGCGACCGGGCCGTGGCCCAATACTACGAGAAGAACGGCCACTACGGCGCGGCCCGATACTATTACAACACCCTGATCGAGAAGTATCCGCAGACCTCGGCCGCCGCCAAAGCCAGTGAGCGGTTGGACGAGATCAAGGACTACCCCGCGGAACCGCCGGACCGGCTGAAATGGCTCACCGGGCTCATGGGACCGGTTAAGAAGCGGTGACAAGGTGACGGGGTGACAAGGTGACAGGCGGAATGCGAAATGAGCTCGCACGATCGTGGCGTTCGGCGAATCGCCACGTCACCCTGTCACCCTATCACCTTGTCACCTTGTCACCTTGTCACCTTGTCAGCTTGTCATCGCTCCTTGCGGTGGCCCTGTTCATCTCGGGCTGCGTCGGCTATCGCATCGGCGCCGAGTCGCTCTATCCCTGCAACATCCGCACGGTCTACGTGCCGGTCTTCGAGTCGGATAGTTTCCGGCGCAACCTCGGCGAGCGGCTCACCGAAGCGGTGATCAAGGAAATCGAGCTCAAGACCCCCTACAAGGTCACCGGCGACAGCGGCGCCGACAGCATCCTCTCCGGCCGCATTACCCACGACACCAAGCGCGTGATGGTGCTCAACAAGTTCCACGATCCCCGCGAGAACGAAGTCAGCCTCCAGGTCCAGGTCCGCTGGCTCGACCGGCAGAGCAACCTGATCCGCGAGGCCTCCTCGCTCCCTGTGCCCGAGGATGTGGTTACAATCCGCGAGACGGCGCTATTGGTCCCCGAGGTCGGCCATTCGGTCGCCACGGCCCAGCAGCAGGCAATCCACCGCCTGGCCGAGCAGATCGTGTCGATGATGGAGGCGCCGTGGTAGATTGGGAAGAAGGGCTCACGCTCACGCAAAGGCGCAAAGACGCAAAGGAGGATTGCGAAGTGAGTTCACCACGGAGGCACGGAGCACACGGAGAAGAAGAAGGATTGCCCTCCGTGGTGAATTCCTCCTCTTTGCGTCTTTGCGCCTTTGCGTGAGGTTTGTTCAGATGCTCCACACCCGCGCTGATCGCTGGACGTTGCGGACCCGGACGCTGGCGTTCGGCCGTCGTCCGCTCCTGATGGGGATCATCAACGTTACGCCCGACAGCTTCTCCGACGGCGGGCGGTTCTTCGATGCGAGCGCGGCGGTGGCCCACGGCCTGGAGCTTGTCGCCCAAGGGGCCGACATCCTCGACGTCGGCGGCGAGAGCACGCGCCCCTATTCCCAGCCGGTCGACGCGGAGGAAGAGCTTCGCCGCGTGCTGCCGGTGGTGAAGGCCCTCTGCGGACAAAGCCCGGTCCCCATTTCCATCGACACCTCGAAGGCCGCCGTGGCCCGCGCCGCCATTGACGCCGGCGCGGGAATCGTCAACGACGTCACGGCCCTGGAAGGGGATCCCGCCATGATTCCCCTGGCCGCACGAACCGGCGTGGGCGTCTGCGCCATGCATATTCAGGGCACGCCGCAGACCATGCAGGACAATCCGACCTACGAGGACGTGGCCGAGGAGGTTTTCGAGCATCTCCGTGGCCGCCGCGATGCCCTGTTGGCCGCGGGAATCCCTCAGGATCGCATTGCTTTGGACCCCGGGATCGGCTTCGGCAAGAGAACCGAGCACGTCCTTCAACTCCTCTCACATGCCTTCCGGCTGCACGAGTTGGGCTGCCCGGTGCTGATCGGCCACTCGCGCAAGGGCTTTATCGCCCGCGTGCTCGACGACCCCAACGCCGATCCCCTGCCCGGCACGATCGGGGTCGCGCTCGCCCTGGCCCGGCAAGGCGTGCAAGTGCTCCGCGTCCACGACGTGGGCCCGGTCCGCCAATCGCTGCTGCTTTTCGAGGCAAGTGGCGGATACGCCGATTGACGGGCGGCACGCGATCAAGAACGGGATTAGAACCTCACGCAAACTCGGCAACAGCGACTTGACGCTTGGCAGCAAAACTATTACGGTGGAGCTTGATCCGCTCGATCTCATGCAGCGTCTCGGCAGTCAGATAGCTCTCGCCACAGTGCGGACAACTGACCACGGGCACATTCTCGATGACCAACAGATTCTGACCTTTGCCATAACTTCGCGACACGCTGCGAATGCGCGCGCCCTGCTTGCCACACACATCACAAATCATAGGTATTCTCCTGCCCGTGCTTACGGCACAAAGACGGTGATAATCACCAGTTTGCCTGTTGCGCCCAACTTGCCAACAACGACCACGTCGCCACCCGCGACGGTCTTGCCTTCGACGACGTACTTCCACTCGCCTGTCTCGCGGTCCTTCTGACGCTCGACAATCCTCCCAGTCATTATACCACGCTCCACGTCGAAGATCGTCAACCGATCGTTCTCCATTTCCTCGTCGGCGTGAAGAGTCATGACATATTGCCGCGTGCGGACTTTCTCGCGCATGCTCTTCAAGATGCGGTCAAACACGTTCGCCTCCTGATCGACCCATGCAGACGCTACGGATCTTGGTTCATCTTGTCGGTTCCATGCGAGTTCCTCGAAAAACCCGCTTCGGTCTTTGTGCGGGTATATTATATGACCCTGCGGGAGGGCTCGCAAGTTCGGAGCCGCGCGGGGTGCGTGGAGTCCACGGCCACAGTGGACTACAATGAGGGAAAGTCCGGAGGACCGAATGATGAAAGCCCTTGAATTTCAAAAATGAATCAGGAAAACCGAATGACGAACCGCCATCGTGAAATCACACGACGTCGCTTCTTGACCGAATCGGTAATCACCGGCGCCGGCTTCTTGTCCTGGAACGCAGCGATCGGACTATCGGCCGCTGCCGGGCCCGTCGATCCGAACCGCTGGGCGCTCTTGGCCGATACCCACTTGTCGCATCGCCGGCAGGAGAAGCATCGCGGCGTCGTGCCGGCCGAAGGGCTTGCGCAAGCCCGTGAGGGTACGGTGGGCCTGGAGCCTCGGCCGGCGGGCGTCGTGGTTTGTGGCGACTGTGCGTTCAGCGAAGGATTGGCGCCCGACTATGTGCTGCTGGCTGAAATGATCCGGCCGTTCGAGCAGGCGGGCGTCTCCGTCCACTTCGCCTTGGGGAACCACGACCACCGGGAGAACTTCTGGAGAACCTTCCCGGCGATGAAGCCGGCGGGCACGGCCATCGTGCCGGACAAACATGCCTACGTGGTCGAGT
The DNA here is from genome assembly GCA_964438165.1 of uncultured Planctomycetaceae bacterium. Lineage (GTDB taxonomy): Bacteria > Planctomycetota > Planctomycetia > Pirellulales > Thermoguttaceae > CALFBP01. The sequence continues at coordinate 7,559 of CAYTJV010000326.1, forward strand.
CGGAACTGGTCAACTGGTTCATTCTGGACTCGCTGGACCAGCCCAAGAAAACCCCGGGGCTCCTGGGAAAAGAGCAGCTCGATTGGCTGGCCGCGCAGCTCGACGCGCGGCCCGAGAAGCCGGCCCTGGTCGTGGCCCATCACAATCCCGATCCCACGGGCAAGCTCAATGGCGTGAAGGACACCCACCAGTTGTTGGACGTTCTCAGCTCGCGCAAGCAAGTGAAGGCTTATGTATTCGGGCACACCCACCGCTGGCAGCACGCCACGGTGCGCGGGCTGCACCTGGTGAATGTGCCGGCTACGGCGGGGGTGTTCGATCCTGCCCAGCCGCGGGCTTGGCTCGACGTCCGTTTCCGCGCCGACGGCGCGCGACTTGCCCTTCGCTGCCTCGACAGAACCCACAAAGCCGAGGGGCAGGAAGTCGATCTGAAATGGCGATAGCCGCTTTTGTAGGACGGGTTGCCAACCCGTCCTACATCAACGTCGCGATTCCACGGGACGGGTTGGAAACCCGTCCTACGGTGGCTACTTGCCGGCCTTCTTGTCGGCGCCTGACGCGCCCGCGGCTCTCAGGAACGCCTTGCCCAGGGCGCCGGCCACGGTACCCTTGCCTGACTCGGAGCCACTGGGAGCGCTAGGGGCTGAGCTGGAGCTGAAGGGGTCGTCGGAGTCGTCGTCCTTTTTGGGAGCCGCTTTTTCGCCGGACTTGGTTTCGGCCGGCTTGGCGGCGTCACCCGACGGCGCCGCCGCGGCACCCGGCGGGGCCATTCCAGGTCCCGTCGGCGCTCCGGGCATTGATGGGCCACCTGGACCACCCGGCGGCCCCGGCGTCGCTCCACCCGGCGCTCCCGGCGGGCCGGCGCCGGGGGGCGCCGAGCCCGAGTCCTTCGACCCGCAACCCCAGATCCCTAAGAGCAAGGCCAACCCTAACACGGCAACCATCGTCCCTTTCATGAAATTCCTCCGTTTTTCTCGGGGTCAGTCAGTTGACAGAAAGATTGTTGACAGAAAGATGGGAGGCAGGATGGAACTCCTCCGTTTTTCAAACCTCCGGTGGTCTTCCCGGAAATCATACCCGGGCCGTGTGGACCACGGCTTATCACCTTATCACCTTATCACCTTATCACCTTATCACCTTATCACCTTATCACCTTGTCACCTTGTCACCTTGTCACCTTGTCACCTTGTCACCTTGTC